>CAZLEK010000004.1:0-29150 GCA_964558525.1 uncultured Candidatus Brevefilum sp. | reverse complement strand
GCGAAATTAAACTTTTATCTTTTTGGTTCTGGCTTGTCCTGGTCAGAAAAATCAACAGAATTTTGTGTAAACTTTTCGATTGCCCTGATTGGCCTGGCTGGTTTTCATGACACGCTGGTGATTTCAGGTAAAATGGGAGATGCTGGTATTTCTGATGAGATTCTGGAGGCTGAATGCCTGAAGTTGAAGTAAAAAATGATCCCTGTTCGGAAGGCGTAGCTATCGTCATTTTCGGGGTGACTGGCGACCTGGCCAGGCGAAAACTTATGCCTGCCCTGTATGAGAATGCAAAACATAACCGGCTGCCGACCCCGTTTTATATAATCGGGTTTGCCCGGCGGCCCTGGAGTCATGAAAAAATGCGGTCCGTTTTACGTCAGGGTGTTTACGATCACGGCCGGACCCGGCCCATTGACGAAAAGATCTTGGATGGACTGCTGTCAAAGGCATTTTACGTGCAATCTACTTTTCAAGATCAAAGCGGGTATGCCCATTTGGATGAGACCCTGGCCCAGATTGGCGTCCAAAACATGCTGTTCTACCTTTCCACGCCGCCCGGCTGGTATGGGGCGATTGTTGAAAATATTGGCCGATCTGATTTGGAATCTTGTCCTGGCGGCTGGCGCCGGATTGTGGTTGAGAAGCCGTTCGGACGAGATTTGGAGACAGCCCTCAGTCTGGATGAAAAGCTGCATTCAGTTTTTCAGGAAGACCAGATTTACCGCATGGACCATTACCTGGGTAAGGAAACCGTTCAAAACATCCTGGCCTTTCGGTTTGGAAATGGCATCTTTGAACCTTTATGGAACCGAAAATACATCGATCACATTCAAATCACCATGGCAGAGTCGGAAGGTGTGGGAACCCGGGCAGGTTATTATGACAAGGCTGGGGTGGTTCGAGATGTCTTCCAGAACCATTTGCTGCAGCTGCTGACGCTGACGGCCATGGAAGCGCCGGCTGTGTTTAACGCTAAAGCGGTACGTGATGAGAAAGTGAAAGTCTTAAAATCGATAGAAAAAATCACCCATGAGGCGGCCTTGGAAAAAACCTTCAGGGCCCAATATGTTTCTGGTACGATTGACGGCAAACGCGTTCCGAGCTACCGGGATGAACCAGATGTTGCGCCTGAATCGATTACGGAAACCTACATGGCCGCCCGGCTGCATGTGAATAACTGGCGCTGGGCGGGTGTTCCTTTTTATCTCCGCTCTGGAAAACGTTTGCCGAGAAGGGCAACGGAAATCGCGATCCAGTTCACACAAATCCCTCTGGCTTTGTTTGGCCAGCGCAACCTTGCAGGGGAAGCACCGAACGTCCTGGTGATCCGGATCCAACCCAATGAGGGCATTACCCTGTTTTTAGGCGCGAAAGTCCCCGGAAACGCGATGCGAATTGAACCGGTTGAGATGAGATTCAATTATTCCGAAGCATTTGGCGAAGAACCACCAGAGGCTTACGAGCGGCTGCTGTTGGATTGCCTGATGGGAGACGCAACCTTGTTCACTCGCAGCGATGAGGTGGAGGAAGCCTGGCGTTTGACCCAAGGGATCATCGATGCCTGGGAGGACCAGGGCCTTCAAAATTTACCTATCTACGAAGCCGGTACTCAAGGCCCCCATGGAGCGGATGATTTTATCCGAGACGATGGGCGGCAGTGGCGCCGGATCATCGCGGTGAGCTGAAATGTTCTGCGGCTTACGCATTTCTGGATGCCTAGTAACTCTTATAGGGCTTAGGATTTCAGTTATTATCCAGGGGTGAGTCTGGCATGGCAGTTGGGGCATTCCCGCTCAAGATTGTTGACCACAAACCCGCAGTTCAGACATGTCCTGGGTTGAATATCTCCCAATGGGGCGCCGCAGGCGATGCAGTTGCTTTGACCTGTTGGATTCGCGGTGTTGCAGTAGGGACAAACTCGCCTTTGAAGGCGTTCTGACAGTACTTTTCCAACACCATGCTGGCGAGCAGACCGTTCGATCACTACCCAGATATCATCATTTAGCTGAAGGGATTCGATGTCCTGTGCCAGATCATCAATCCTGCCGATCAGCGTCAGGGGGTTGCGGATCGCCCTCAAAGCGGTGAATCCCAGGCTGGCAGCAACGCCCAGCCAGGCCTGTTCGCCGATTTGTACGGAAACACCATCCGCTACCTGGTGTATGGTCACGGTAAGGGCCGTCTGACCGCCGCTGCGCGCCATGCGGTGTGTGGCAATTTGAATGGCAATTTTTGGATCCCTGCCGATCTGCTGGACCTGGTAAATCCCGCGGTTGAAATGGGCAATCAGGTCGCGAGCGATGTCGCTGGGTTTCAGTTCGCCGTGGAAAATTCTTGTATCAGCCATTGATTAGGGTTCCTTTAGTGGTCAAAATTAGCTTTTTCGGATCCTTTCAGAATCATTCTGCATGGATTATAATCCCTTACGATTGAAATACACGTAGATTATATGGAGTTTTTGATGAAATATCGGCCGATCAGACCGATGATTCTTTTAATAATATTTGTCTGTCTGGCCGTGATGGTTCTATACCAGCGGCCCGTTCAAGCGGGAACCCTTAACCAGCAGCCAACTGGCGATATTCCCACGGTGACCAGCACACCTCGCGGTCCCTATGTCATTGTCAATGCTCTGACCGCCAATGATACCCAGATCAACGTCCGGGCGGGTCC
Organism: uncultured Candidatus Brevefilum sp.; assembly: GCA_964558525.1. GTDB lineage: Bacteria > Chloroflexota > Anaerolineae > Anaerolineales > Anaerolineaceae > Brevifilum. Next base: position 26,477 of record CAZLEK010000004.1, on the reverse strand, counting down.
CAGCGCGTTGACTGAAAAAGTTGGTGTCTTGTTGATTGATCAGGAAGCCAATGCCCTCGGCCGCTATGGGGATTGGGTCCAAATTGAGTATGTCGGGGCGCCCGGTGGTAAGGCCTGGGTTTATGGCAACCTGGTGACGCTTTTTGGCGGCAGCCTGCCTGTTGTTGAGCCGCCGCCAACCTCCACGCCCAATATCACCCAAACGGTCGATCCAACCCTGGCTGCGCAATTCCTGATCACACCAGATGCTACCCGCATGCCGACTTTTACAGAGCCGGCCCCTCTCGAGATCCCAACCTACACAACCGATGCTGGAAATACCACCATGGGCGGCATCCCCATGGGACTGATCATTGTTGGCCTGGGTGCCTTGGGGGTGTTTCTCGGGGTGATTGCCCTGGTCAGCGGACGTTAATCCTGCTCACGTTGAAAGAATTCGCCTAAACCTTTGAAACAATTGGAACTGATTTTGTGTCCGGTATCCGCTGTGCATAGGTGCACATCTGCGCCTAGCTCTTCCAGCCATTGAGCTGCCTGGCGTCCCTTCTCGATGGGGATAATTTCATCCTTTGTACCGTGTGCGATGAAGAAACGCTTATCTGCAAGGGTTCCCGCATTCAGTTCTGGCTTCCAACTTTGGGGGATAAAGCTGGCAATCGCCGCAATCCGGTTAATTTTGTGTGGGTGTAGGAATGCCATGGCATAGGCCATGACTGCACCCTGGCTGAAGCCCATCACATCGTAGCGCGAGACCTCCGGGAGGTTGGAATCGACCCATGAATCAACTCGTCGGATGAGCTGATCGGTCAGTTTTTGATAGTGGTCAATCCCCGGCCATTGTGACTGGATCTTATGCCAGCTGTATTGATCTTCCCCCAGCTTTTCAGGCGCGCGCGGCGCCAGCATCAGGTAGTCTTGCGGCAGTGGTTTGGTCAGGATCCACATGGCATTTTCATTTCCTAAATGTCCATGCAATAGCAAAAGGATCCTGGGTTCAGCCGCTTGACTGGCGGGCGCTTTTACTCGAAAAACCCAGTTGTCGATGTGAAGGACAGATGGTTGGTTGTTAGTATTCATTGATATTTTCCCAAATATCCGGGGGTGGTTCAGGGAGCACCCGTCTTTTTACTTTCCTTTGAAGGCGCCTGACCCAATTGGCTTCGGCTGTAATCTGGCTCATGGTTTCCTCGGTGGCCTGGATGCCTCTCTGGACCATTTCGTCAATATTGATTGTTTGAAGAAGACCGATATGACCCACCCGAGGCCTGATTACCACCTCTGGTTCGTATAGTTTTATAGCAAGTTCAGTCAAATGCCTGCTTGACACATCAATTGAGCGGGCAAAAATCTTAAAAGCCTGAACGGGGCGTAATTTTGCCAGCCGCTCAACAATCGGCGTCGGGCCTGGGATTGGGAGCGGAAAAGGCATTTCTTCGCCAGTCCAATCCTCAGGCGGTTTGTGAAGCATGACGGCCACCACTGGCAAATCTGGCTGCATCCACCGGGCCAGACACACCGGGACAGGATCCAACACACCCCCGTCGACCAGCACCCGGCCTCCAATTTCTTTGCTGGGGAAAACGCCTGGTACCGCAATGGTTGCCATCACCGCGTCGATAACTTTACCTTTATGGAGGATGATCTCTTTGCCGGAATACAGGCTGACGGCTGTTGCGGCAAAGGGGATCTGTAGATCATCGAAAGTACAGTCTGCCAGCAACCCCGAAAGCTTATTGGCAACGCTGGATAAGCCTAATAGTGATGGCTGGTCGTTTGCGCTGCGTTCAAAGGAACGGTTTTGGTCCAATTCTTTGACTGTTGCTTCGATTTTTTCGGTGCTAAAACCAGCGGCGTACACAGCGCCAACCAACCCGCCAGCGCTTGTGCCGGCAATAGCCTTGATTTTGAAACCGTGGCGTTCAAGGGCGCGCAAAACACCAATATGGGCGACGCCCCTTACGCCGCCACCCCCCAGAGCTAATGTGATTTCCATTTGAAAATCGTCTCCCTGTTGATGGTTTATTTTATTGCTGTTCCTATTATACCCAGACCAAAAAAATTCTTAGCTGGATTTTGCTTCAATGGGGGACACAGATACCCATTATTAAGCTTTGGTTCTCAGACAGGCGGCTGTGGATCACAAATGGGCGAGATGAACAGGATTTCACTTCAGGGGGTTGTAGGTGTTTTTTGCAAACTGACTGCTCGAGAGGATCTTGGGGGTGTTCAATGTCGGGTTTGCAGTAAAGACAGATTTCTATTGAATTTTACTTATTCGCAGACTTCCCCGTTGACTAAGCACTTCACCAAAAATGAGAATGATCAAACCAAAATCCCTGAAAATTTGCTCCTTACAAGCATAACCTAGCGGTGTTGCGTGCAACGCCGCTAGGTTATCTGTATTAAATAATTGGCAAAAAACAATCTTTCCACGTTTCTATTTGCTTTAGAATTTCAAACATTGCGCCAGAGCTAGTCTTTGAAACCACAGGATTTAGGGAATATTTGCTCCAAGAAGCGATAGAAAGGCTTAAAATAAGAAAATCTGCCAGGTTATTTTCATCAACTATGAATTTGTGATTGCCCTGTACACGAGGTAGGGCAATCGCATCGTTAGGGATATATTAAAAAAAATTAGGTCCCCGCAAAGTCCTCGTTGCGGGGAAATGGGTAAAGAAGGCGTAAATATTCTTTCAATAGAGAAATTTGCCATTTAAAAAGGCGTTTTTTCGCCGACGAGGACGTCAGCGAGAGCGGAAAGTTGTGATGAGATACCATCGATCACATTTCGGATAAAAAGAATATCAATCATAACTTTTCGTGGGGGTCTTGCGTTTGCTCTGGCACACAAGGTATTTTCGGTTAATAATTCCTGGAGTGTGTGTTAAAATGAGTGTCTATGGATGGTATTAAGGTTGTATCAAAAAACCGAAAAGCGAAATTTGAGTATGAATTATTTGATACCTTCGAGGCCGGGATTGAACTGCGGGGAACGGAAATCAAATCCATTCGGGCGCGTCAGGTATCTCTGTCGGAATCTTATGTGAGGACCAACGGCCGCCAGGCCTGGTTGGTGGGTGCGCATATTGCGCCGTATGACCAGGCCAGTACGTTCAACCATGATCCTGAGCGCGATCGCCGGCTTCTTCTGCATAAGCGTGAGATAAAAACCTTGTGGGATGGCGTTCGATTGAAAGGGATGACAATCATTCCGACCAAGCTGTATTTGCGAGATGGATTGGCCAAAGTCGAGATTGCTCTGGCGAAGGGGAAACGGCAGTATGATAAGCGCCAGGCAATTAAAAAGCGAGACATGGCGCGTGATGTTAACCGAACGATGTACAACCGCGATAAGCGGCAAGATCACTAAACCTGGCAATCCTGATGTTTCGGGTTTTTTGAGAAAGTGAAGCGTTGATGCTGAAGAATAATTTAATTGCCTTGGGGGTGACGCTTGCGATTGCCCTGGCCTGGCTTCGCTTGAATGATTTTTTCGCCCATAAGGGTTGGGTCTCCAGTGTGATCAGCCGAAAGATCATTCATATTGGCACCGGCCCCATCTTCGTATTATGCTGGCTTCTGTTCAACGAACACTCGATTGCCCCTTTTTTAGCAGCCATCGTCCCTTTTGGGATAACCCTCCAATTTGCCCTGGTTGGCAGCGGTGTGATTAAAGATCCGGCAGCTGTCGATGCAATGTCTCGCACGGGTGACCGACGAGAGATCCTGCGCGGGCCGCTGTTCTATGGAATTGCATTTGTGATCCTGACCATTCTCTTCTGGCGCGAATCGCCCATTGGGATGGTGGCCTTGATGATTTTATGCGGCGGAGATGGCTTAGCCGATATCCTCGGAAAGAAGATCCCGGGTCCTAAGCTCCCCTGGTCACCACGGAAATCCGTGGCGGGTTCTGTGACGATGTTATTCGGGGGTTTCTTGCTCGCTGTTATGGTGGTGTGGGTCTTTGTCTGGCAGGGTTATCTTAGTGGCAGCATGCTTGATTATTTTCTGCCGATTGGGTGGATCGCGCTTGTCACGACCCTAATTGAGTCATTGCCTTTTGCTGATATCGATAATATCACCATCCCTCTGGTATCTGTTTTTCTCGGTTTGATGTTGTTTTAGAAGCAGGAGATGCGTTGTGAAGCAGATCACAATTGACGGAGACAGTTTAACGATCGAGCAAATCGTCGCGGTTGCCCGATATGGCATTAAGGTCAAACTGGATCCGGGAGCGAGGGGGAAAATCGATCAGTCGCACATCTGGGTGGATCAAATTGTCCAAAAAGGCGATCCGGTTTACGGGATCAATACTGGTTTTGGAATTTTCGCCGACCACCGGATCCCTTCCGAAGATTCGGCCAAATTGAGCCGCAACCTGATCTTGAGCCACGCCGTAGGAACGGGCGAGCTGCTTGACCCCGAAATCGTACGGGCGGCGATGCTCGTGCGCGCCAACACTTTTGCAAAAGGATACTCCGGTGTACGTGAAATTGTGGTCGATACGCTGATAAATTTATTAAACATGGGCGTAACCCCACTTGTGCCATCCCAGGGCTCACTGGGTTCTTCCGGTGACCTGGGACCGCTTTCACATATGGCATTGGTCTTTACGACGGATCCAAAAGACCTTGAAGAAGAATCCGGACAGGCCTGGTATGAGGGTGAGATTCTCTCTGGCAAGGAAGCGATGAAGCGGGCTGGATTAGATCGGATCATACTTGGCCCGAAGGAAGGCCTGGCGGTCAATAATGGCGCAACCTTCTCGGCTGCGATCGCAGCCCTGGCCGTTCACGATTCCGAAACCCTATTACGGGTGGCGGATCTATCCCTGGCGATGACGTTGGAAGCCGTGATGGGATGCTCTGCGGCCTTTGATGCCAGGCTCCACGCAGCGCGGGGCCACTTGGGCCAGCAGCGCGTGGCCAGGGCTGTACGGGAACTCACCCGGGGAAGCACCCTGATCGACGCATACGGACGTGTTCAAGACGCCTATTCCTTACGCTGCGCCCCACAGGTGCAGGGGATTGCCTGGGATGCCGTCGATTTCGCTCACAAAACCGTTGAAGTTGAGGTCAACGCAGCAACGGACAACCCCCTATTATTTGAACCTGGGATTGCCCTTTCCGGTGGTAATTTTCATGGAGAGCCGGTTGGATTGGTCATGGATACCCTGGCGATCGCATTGGCTGAAATTGCTTCCATCTCTGAACGGCGGACTTTTCGATTGACAGATGGTCATTTGAACGCAGACCTGCCGCCGATGCTCGTGGACCGGTTGTCTGAAGCGGGCCTAAATTCAGGGTTGATGATGCCGCAATATACCGCAGCTTCATTGGTGTTGGAAAACCAAACGCTGTCAACACCTGATTCCGTGCATTCCCTGCCCACATCAGCTGAGCAAGAAGATCACAATGCCAATTCGATGACGGCAGCCCGTCACGCCCGACAGATCGTGGCGAATACAGCGCATGTATTGGCAATTGAAATTTACACTGCAGCTCGGGCGTTGGATTTGCGGCTGCGGCAGGATCCGGGATTCTTGTTGGGCCAGGGGACGGGCAAAGCCTATTCAAAGATTCGGAAGGCGGTGGCTTACCAGCCTGGAGATGCCTGGTGGGGACCTGAAATTGAGAAGGTGCGCGCTTTAATTCTCAAAAATAAGTTAGATAATATTGATAAACATTGACAATCAGGATAAATTGGATTATTTTAATCATAATATGAGTGATAAAACCGAACTTTCAAGACGTGAATTCCTTAAATTTGCCGCGATGGCGGTTGGCGGTCTGGCAATGAGCGCTGGAGGAACGAATCTGGGTCTTGCGAACACGACCAGATCTCAGGAAACTGCCCCCATCGAACCCCCATTTCCAGCGAACATCCCGTTGGGTCGGATCTGTGATGGCCAGCCGGGTGCTCGTTTTGATATCAAAAGTGAACCCTACTTAGAGGCACCAAACGTGGGCACTGCCTGGTTTGACGATGTTTTCGAATGGAAGCGGGAAGTCATTGCCAAACAAATTGATCCGATCAGGATTAACCAGCGTTGGGTTGAAACGCCTGAAGGTTATATCTATGCAGAACATGTCCAACCCGTCCAACACAATCCCCAGACACCTCTGGCTCAACTTCCGCAGCAGCCTAACGGTGAGCGAGGAATGTGGGTGGAAATTGTCACGCCTTACACGGGAATGGAATTTCAGAAGCCGCCTTCCCAGCATTGGGTGCGTGAAACGATCCGGCCAAGATTGTATTATTCGCAAATTTTCTGGGCGTTTGATGTTCGACAGCACCCGGAAACAGGACAGTCCCAATATTGTCTGAAACAGCTTTACGGTGCCCACGATGACGCTTATTGGGTGGATGCGGCTATTTGCCGGCAGATCACCCCTGACGAAATTTCACCGATCCATCCTGGTGCTGAGGACAAACACATCATTGTAGACTTGCGCTACCAAACAATTTCCTGTCTTGAGGGGGATGAAGAGGTCTTTTTCACAAAGGTGACCACCGGCGGCTACAACTATGATGAAGAAAAGTGGGTGACACCAATTGGAACGCACACCATCTGGCGAAAAATGATATCGACGCATATGAGCGCCGGAGGTGCTGTGGGTAATTATGATATCTCGGGCGTTGGCTGGACAACACTCTTTGATAATAACGGCGCAGCTGTTCATTCCACCTTTTGGCACAACAAATATGGAACAGCTCGATCCCATGGTTGTGTCAATGCCCGACCAGATGAAGCCCAGTGGATCTGGCGTTGGACGGAACCAGCTGTTCCCTATTATCCGGGTGAGCTAACCATACAGGGATTAAATCAATCCACACTCGTTGAAGTAATCAGCGCCTAGGCAGGTTTTTGATGAATCAATTGGATGTGTCCGTTGGGTTGGCTTTATTGGCTGGGCTGGCATCATTTTTCTCTCCGTGTGTTTTTTCCCTTGTCCCAGCTTATGTTGGCTATTTGAGTGGTCGCTCCCTCTCTCAGGAGCGTTCGGAAGCGCCAGCCAGCCGTCTGAGCACTTTTTTTCATGGTTTGGCGTTCGTATTCGGTTTTTCGTTCGTTTTTATCATCCTCGGGATAGCTTTTTCTGCGTTAAGCCAGGTTCTGTATGATTCGCGTAATATTCTGGCTAAGGCAGGCGGCGTGATTCTCATCGTGTTCGGCCTGCATTTGACGGGCCTTATTCAGATCCCATTTTTAGATTATGATTTCAGACCCCAGTCAAAGCTGGGCAGTGGGGGCAGTTTGCTGTCTTCGTTTTTAATGGGTATATTTTTCTCAGCGGGCTGGTCCCCCTGTGTGGGGCCAACGCTTGGCTTGATCCTGACGTTGGCGGTCGAAAGGGCCAATATTGGTCAAGGGGTGGTTTTACTGAGCGCTTATTCACTTGGGATGGGACTTCCCTTCCTGGCGGCTGCCTTTGGCATTGGCTGGGTCACACATATTTTACGGAAGTACAGCAAAGCGATGAAAATCACCCAGGTTGTGATGGGTGTGGTGCTAATCCTTGTGGGTGTGCTGCTGTTCCTTGGTATTTACCAGCGGCTGGTAAGTTTTCAGCCCATCGTTGATTTTGGCATCTAAGATTTTCCAGGCAGGAGTATATTGTTGGTTAGCAAAAAGCGGCTTGTCGATATCGGGTTGGTGGTGATTATCTTGTCCATGGGCGCCTTGGTTTATTTTCAAATCAACCGTATGATTGGTGATGTGCGCAGTGGGCTGCTGGCAACCGAATCGTCGCAAGACCCAATCATTTCAGATCCAGCAGTAGAGCCGACGACGTCCACGCCGGAACCTGAGATGACCCAGCAGGCAGAACCCGCGCCGGATTTCTCTTTGATTTCTCTGGAGGGAGATACGGTGGCCCTGTCAGATCATAAAGGGCAGGCAGTCATGATCAATTTTTGGGCGACATGGTGTCCGCCCTGCCTGGCTGAATTACCATTGATCGAATCTTATGGCGTCCTTTTTGAGGAAGAGTTGGTGGTTTTAGCGGTAAATTCAGGGGAAGAACGAGAGAGTGTGTATAATTTTGTCAATCGGCATGGTTATGATCTATTATTCCTGCTGGATCCAACCAACTCGCTGGCCACTGAATACCGGATCCGGGGATTACCCACCTCCGTGTTCATTGATAAGGAAGGGTTGATCCATGCCATTCACATCGGCATCTTAAATGATGCCTTATTATCAGGTTATCTCAGTGAGGTAGGTGTTGTGGAATGATCCAAGTGATGCTTTACATTTCGAAGAAGGACCATGATGAAGAAGGCCTAAAATTCCTGATTGCCCGCCTTCACTCTCAGCACCCCCACGAACTTCATGTGATCGATATTGATCAAGACCCGATTTTGGAGGAGACGTATGCCGAAAAAGCCCCCGTTGTGGATGTGGGTGTTTATCGCTTGGAACGGTCCTTCAATCAGGAAGATCTTGAGCACGCATTTCAGAAAGCTGAAGAGAAACTACAGGACGCAAAGCAAAAGGGCAATGATGTCCTTGTTCGGCGTTTGACCGAACCGCTGCGCATGACGAAAGCGGACCAATTTTCGCGCTGGTTTTCAAACCATTACATGGTTCTACTGAACCTGTTTTCATTCTTCTATGTATTCCTGGCGATGCTGGCGCCTACGCTAATGAAGATTGGTTGGGAGCCGCCAGCTCGAGTGATTTACACTGTCTATCGTCCTTTTTGTCATCAATTGGCCTTTCGTTCATTTTTCTTATTTGGAGAACAACCTTATTACCCTCGCGAACTGGCTGGCGTCGAAGGTGTGATGACCTACGGAGAGGCGACTGGCTTTGATGAAAATGACCTGGCTGCTGCCCGTCAATTTGTGGGCAATGATACCCTTGGTTACAAAATGGCCTTATGCCAGAGAGATATTGCCATCTACGGCGCAATCCTCTTGTTTGGCCTGGTTTTTTCTTTTTCAGGCAAACGGATCAAACCCTTACCCTGGTATCTGTGGTTGATTATTGGGCTGGGGCCGATCGGTTTAGATGGCTTTTCACAATTATTGAGCCAGATCGGATTGGGGATTTTTGACTGGCTTCCTTTGCGGGAAAGCACACCCTTCCTGCGGGCCCTGACAGGTGGTTTTTTTGGCCTGGCCACAGCCTGGTTTGGTTTCCCGTATCTGGAGGAATCGGTACTGGACAACCGGCGAGAAATGCGCTTGAAACACAGCATCACATCCCAGATCGATAAGCACTAAAGCCTCCAGACTGAAATGGGTTTTCATCACCAGGAGGGCCTTCGCTATTTCCAGTTTGATCTGTTTTGCGGTCAATCATTATTCCATGCCGTGTTAACCCGAAAAGGCGGCGTCAGTCAGGCCCCTTACAACAGCTTGAATACCGGGGGAACGGTTGGTGATGATCCTGATGCCGTGCTTGAAAACCACAGGCGTATCTACCAGATCCTGGACTATCCATTTGATTCCCGTTTTGACGTCTGGCAGGTTCACGGGGCACGCGTATTATCCGCTGAGGCTCCGCGCCCCCTTGGGACGCCGCACCCAAAAGCCGACGGGATTATAACGGATAAGCCGGGCATTACGCTGTTCATGCGATTTGCAGATTGTGTGCCGATCTTACTCTACGATCCTGTCAGGTGTGTGATTGGAATCATCCATGCTGGTTGGCAGGGGACCTGTCTGAAAGTGGCCGAAGCAGCCATTCGAATGATGTCCGAGAGCTATGGATCTGAACCAGGAGACATTCTGGCAGGCATTGGACCCTCGATTTGCCGGGATTGTTATGAGGTCGGCGAAGAGGTTCAGCATGCTTTTCGGAGTGGTTTAGGATCAAGCGCAGAAGATTGTTTTCATCGGAAAGGACAAAGTCTGTATTTGGATCTATGGCTCGCCAATGAAATGATCCTGAGAAGAGCAGGCGTTGATCAGATCCAGACTGCAGGGCTGTGTACTGCCTGCAATCTTGACGATTGGTATTCACACCGCGCAGAAAATGGCCGCACCGGTCGATTTGGGGTATTAATGGCGCTTGAGGAATAATCAATCATTGGAGAGAAAGGCGGTGGCCGCGATTGCGATGGATGAGAAAATCATGGAGATCAAGAGAAACCTCGACGCGGTTCGAGACCGAATCGCTCAGGCAGAACGGCGAAGCGGCCGGGAACCCGGAGCAGTGAAATTAGTGGCCGTGACAAAACGACTGTCTGTGGAAACGATCAAGGCGGCGATTAAAGCTGGATTGGCATGCTTTGGAGAGAATTATCCTGAGCCTGCGGCGGAGAAAATTGTATCCTTGGAGACCGACGAATCTGTTGAGTGGCACATGATTGGACATATCCAGAGCCGTAAGTCGGAAACAGTCTGCCGCTACTTTGATATGGTACATTCTGTGGATAGGATGAAAATCGCCAGGTACCTGGATCGGTATGCTGGCGATGCCGGACGTGACTTGCCAGTGCTGCTTGAAGTGAACCTCAGCGGGGAAGCCAGCAAATTTGGCTGGAATGCTTCCGATGAGAGCCGCTGGCCAATGCTGATTGAGGATTTTGAACAGATTGCCGCATTGAAGCATATCCGTGTGAAAGGATTAATGAGTATGCCGCCGCTGTTCGAGGACCCAGAACAAACCAGACCCATCTACCAGCGTCTTAACCGCCTGCAGGAATACTTACGCGCCCAAATCCCTAAAGCGGATTGGATCGAACTTTCTATTGGAACCAGCTTTGATTTTGAGGTTGCGATTGAGGAGGGAGCGACCATCGTTCGGATTGGCGCCGAGATCTTTGGAGACCGCCCTGGTTAGTTGCTTAGAGGCATGGAGAGATTATGTGGATTGCAATCAGAATTGTGAATATTGCTGTTTCTTTGCTGACCTTGCTGGTGTTTGTGTACGCTCTGTTAAGTTATTTCTTGGACCCATATCACCCGGTGCGGAAGACCCTGGGGCGGTTGGTTGAACCCTTGCTGGACCCGATTCGTCGGGTGTTGCCACCCACAGGTGGGTTAGATCTCAGCCCCCTGGTGTTGATCATCCTGCTTCAAATCCTAGGCGCGATTTTAGTGGCCGTGTTGCGCAGTTTCACCTAATCGGCAGTTAACCTTCATACAATATTCTGCCGCAGGATGGGCAGAAGACGAGGCGATTTGAGGTTCGGACGGTTTGTAAATCCGCCGGAGTCAGGGCCTGACCGCAAATGCTGCAGCCGCCATCAGAAACGGCCGCAACGGCTGAGCCGCTCTTTTGTTTACGCAATTGTTGGTAGAGTTTCAGCGTTGCTCCTGATAGGGCTTGCAGGACAGCTTCTTTTTCCCGAATTAATCGGGCCAGATTCTCCTCTAGTTTTGTTCTCTCACCTAATAAAGCTGCATTATCTTCCGCAGCAGTCCCTTTGGCCTGTTGGAGGGCTTTCGCAGCTTTATTCTCCGCCTCAACGGCCGCCTCGTGTGCGATCATCGCTTCTAACTGTTCATCTTCCAGTTGGGTGATATATCGCCCAAGCGCTTCCGATTCCATTTGCAAATCTTGTAATTCCTTAGGGTTTTTTATTTTTCCACCGAAAAGAGAGGTTTGGGTCGTTTTTCGTTTGATCCGTTGTGCTTCCACCTTATCCTCAATTTGATGAAGCCGAATCCGGGCTTCTTTCGCGTGATCTTGTGCTTTATCCAATGTTCCTTTGGCTTGGCGGACATTTTCATCGTCCATGAGTGCGCGTTTGATTTCTTTGAGGCGCGCTTTCACACGATCTATCTCGGTATCCAATTTTTGAAGGCGGAAAAGGTTTAATGCTTCACTCATCGGGTTGACTCTTTCGAAGTTTCGTTTCGCTTTGTTTTTATGCCATTGGCCAGTGCATTTCTTCTTGGCTTATTTTATCATCATCGGAAGGTTTTTCCGAACAGCAGTGGAAACTGTATAATTAAGGGAAATGAGATAAAATATGGAAGAAAATTCTTATCACAAGAAGTTGAAATATTAGGAGTCATTCGATGACGGTTGAGATCTCAAAAGTTCAAAAGCTCGGGAACAGGTTGCAGGAAAACCTTAAAAAAGTCATTATTGGCAAAGATGAAACGCTTCACATGGCGATTATTGCATTTTTGTGTCAGGGGCATATCCTCATTGAAGATGTTCCCGGGGTTGGCAAAACTATGTTAGCGCGCAGTTTTGCGAAATCATTGGGGTGCACTTTCAAACGCATCCAGTTCACTCCTGATATGCTGCCAAGTGATGTGACGGGCGTATCCATCTACAACCAGAACACACGCGAATTTGAGTTCCGGCCAGGCCCTTTGATGGCCCAAATAGTCCTGGGGGACGAGATCAATCGCGCTACCCCCAAGACGCAATCAGCCCTGCTGGAAGCGATGGAGGAGCGCCAGATCACAGTTGATGGAACCACTTACCGACTTCCGCAGCCTTTTATGGTGATGGCCACACAAAATCCGATCGATTATGAGGGGGTCTTTCCACTGCCAGAAGCACAATTAGACCGCTTTTTCATGCGCATCGATTTGGGATATACCTCACTCAAGAATGAGATTTTTATCCTTGATCAGCAGCAGCTGACCCATCCAATTCATGAGCTTCAAGCGGTGATTTCAATCGATGAAATCCTCGCGACTCAAGAAGCCATTAAATTCGTCCATGTTTCCCCTCCAGTAAAGCGATATATTGTTGAGCTTGTCCGGGAGACGCGGGAGCATCCCGAGGTCTTTTTAGGGGCCAGTCCACGTGGCAGCCTGAGCCTGTACCGCGCCGGGCAGGCCAGGGCAGCCCTGGATGGGAGGGATTTTGTCCTTCCGGATGATATTAAGCTCCTGGCCCCAAAAATTCTACCTCACCGGATTATGGTCAGCCCGGCTGCCAGGTTAACAGATGTGAGCCCGGTCCGAATTGTGCGGGAGATCCTGGATTCATTGGCTGTTCCAGGCGGCGATTTGGGGGGGCGTGAGGTGTGATCCGCTTAAGAAAATCCTTCTGGTGGGTGCTGCTGCTGTCAGGGATCAGCTTTGTGGTGTCGCGGCTTCCTGGGCTCGCAGGTAATCCAATCTATATCAGATTGTCTGTTGCGCTTTTGCTTATTCTGGCAGTGAACGGATTATGGGCAGGAGCTTCCATCCTCGGCGTTTCGCTTGAGAGAAATTCCCGCAGCAATCGAAAACAGGTTGGCGAGATCTTCTCGGAGAATTTTGAGGTGATCAACCGTTCCGTGATCCCAAAAGCCTGGTTAAAGGTGACTGACCGGGCGGAGATGCCAGGAGGTTCAGGGTCGCGTGTTCTGACCTGGGTGGGTGGCCGTCAATCGCGGACGTATGTGGCCTATACATTATTGCAGGAACGGGGCTTATTCACCCTTGGGCCAACCCTGATCGAAACAGGGGATATATTTGGGTTGATCTTATTGAAGAAACGGTTTTCAACGCGATCACGCTTGCTGGTGATTCCATACACGGTGGATATCCAATCATTTCCTGCTCCCTCGGGTATCTTGCCGGGTGGGAGAGCGCTGCGGCAAAAGACCTTGGAGGTGACGCCTTATGCGGCAGGTGTGCGGGAATATGTTCAGGGAGATCCCCTGAAGCGGATTCATTGGCCGAGTTCAGCCAGAAAACAAAAACTGATTGTGAAAGAATTTGAGAAGGATCCCCTGGCAGAAGTTTGGGTTTTCCTCGACTCGCGCGGCTCAGTGCACTTTCAGAAGGAAGCGTTGGATGAAACCAACCGGCGTGAATATTGGTGGCTGAAGAAAAATCAGGGCTATCAACTGCCAGCAAGAACTGAAGAATACATGATCTCCATGGCTGCATCGATAGCAAAATATTACATCAATCAAAAACGCGAGGTGGGATTGGTGTCTGCAGGTCAAAATTATATGATTTTGCCGCCTGAGCGGGGTGAACGGCAGTTAGGCAAGATGCTGGAAACTTTGGCAGTCCTGCGGGCTGAAGGTGAAATGCCTTTATGGGGGTTGATCAGCTCGCAGTTGTCCCATCTGGGCCGCGGGAGCACCGTCATTATTATCACCCCTTCTGCGGATCAGAGATTGATGACGGTCGTGATGGAACTTATCCAGCGGGGGTTGATGCCGGTTGTGATTCTGATCGATCAAAGCAGTTTTGGCGGGCGCAATTCAACTATGGCATTGAAGAGCCGATTGATCAACCACGGGATCCTGACCTTTGAGATCCAGGAGGGTGATGATCTTAAAACCAAGCTTGAAGCTCCAAACATGACCTTCGATACCCGTGTGATCTACAGAAATCTCTAGACTACCTCGTTGGAGTGAAAATCATGCTCACAATCTGTGTGGACGACAACAGGGCCTTTGGTATCATTTGACCCCTTATGTGAACCATCACACAGCGGAAAATTTTCCGAACGCCAGCAACGGCACAAAGATATGACCTCGCCCCGCCGCAGGGTGACCCTTGTGCGGATTTTCCCCCTGATTTCTGAGCTTGTTACTTGATGTTTGGGCATGCGACCTGCCTCCACAGAACTTCGTGTTTTTCACTCGAGTACAAGTTTACCTTCTTTTGCCCCGATTATAGAGACTGATGATATCTGGTATTCCCACGTTTCGTGCCATTGCTACCTGACTTTCTCACTTAACCCATTTTTCAGGAAAATTACCGGTAAAAGTAGATTTTCAGGACACGAAATTGAACCTGCCAGGCCATGGATAAATAGATTTGTCAAGAAGTGAATTTCTTGAAGCCATGCTTGATAGGTTGATCAAATCTACCCTCGCATTCCGGTGTGAGACCTTCAGGTTGATTGAATTATGTTTGAAACGGGCACTATCCAATCAACTGAACGTCTACCCATTGTCGCATATTCGGAGGAGTCTTCCATTTCCGGATAAGTGTTCAATCAGTCGCGCTAACCCTCACGCCCTTCGTGCTGAGGGGAGGGCCTTCACTGCGGAAGCGAAATTGAGCTAAAAATCATTCTCTCAAGAACTTATTAGTTTCAACCACTCCGCTTCGGCCTAAGCACCCTAGTTAGATAATTTTCAGGGCACTAATTTGATAAATTCAGGAGAGGCGGATAATATCTGGTATTCAGACGTCTCTTACCATTACTATGGCTGATGTTTTCCTGAAAGTTGGTTATGAGATAAGGCCCAAGTGACGGTTGTTTAGAGAAGCCCATCAGGGCGACTTGGCAGTGCATTGATTTATGCAGTAATATTTTTCCGATTTCGGCTATCAGACCTTCTGAGAAGGCATAGAAGATGGGGAGATACGGATAGACCATATGCTCTGATCTGGTGTCCTGCGGCAGCAGAAAATTTTTCAACACAATGATTAAATTTAATTGACAAGTAATTCTCTCAAAGGTAAACTTTTTTGGTGAAGGAAAAAGGTTCCTTATGTGTATGGTATAATTTCGGGGATTTATTGGTAATGTCACCCATTACCAATCTTGTTTATTAAGGAGTTTAATTTTGGCGTTTTCACCGCTGAATTGGTTGTGGGGATTGTTTTCTCTTGATATTGGTATTGATCTCGGCACAGCCAACACATTGATTAACATTCGAGGTAAGGGAATTGTAATCAATGAGCCCTCCTGGGTTGCTATTGAAAAGCGGACAAGAGAACCCATCGCGATCGGCGCGCAGGCCAAAGCCATGGTCGGCCGCACACCGGCCAATGTCCTGGCCCTGAGACCGCTGCGAGATGGCGTTATCTCCGAATATGACATCACTCAGGCAATGCTGGAGTATTTTATTGGCAAAGCCCACCAGCAAAGTATCGTGCCCCTACCGAAACCACGGGTGGTTGTGGGGATTCCCTCAGGCGCAACCGAGGTTGAAAAACGGGCTGTTTTTGACGCGGCGATGGCAGCCGGCGCGCGAGAAGTATTGATGATTCATGAGCCCAGCGCAGCCGCGATTGGGGCTGGTTTGCCGGTGAATGATGTCCAGGGCACGATGATCGTGGATATTGGCGGCGGGACGACAGAAGTCGCCTGCATGTCAATGGGCGGTGTGGTGGTGTCCCGGTCGCTGAGAGTGGCTGGGGATGAGCTTGACCAGGACATCATTAATTACATCCGTAATAAATACAACTTATTTATTGGTGAACGTATGGCAGAAAAGGTTAAACTAGCCATTGGTTCCGCCTTTCCACTGAAAGAAGAACAAACGATTGATGTTCGCGGCCGGAACCTGGTCACTGGTTTACCTGAAGCGATCGAGGTTTCTTCGGTGGAGATCCGTGAAGCGATGTCCAGTTCGATTGCGGTCATCGTAAAGACCATCCGAGATGCGCTGGACGAAGCGCCCCCGGAGATCCTGTCGGACCTAATTGATAATGGAATATGTCTGGCTGGGGGCAGTTCGCAATTGAGGAATCTGGATGAGCGGCTCTCCAACGATTTGCAGGTGCGGGTTTGGGTTGCCGAGGATCCAATGACCTGCGTTGCACGGGGGTGTGGGATGATCCTGGAAAATAAAGTGGAATACGAAAGCTTTCTGGTCGGTTTGGAGCGCGAGCCTGTCAAGCGGACCCTGGCATAATCCTTGACTATTCAGTAAATTTCTCTTATAGTTCCTACTTCGATCCAGTTTTGATCTCAATCCGGGGATCGTCTTACCATGAAATTCATCAATACCAGGAACATTCAAACCATCGTTCTGATTCTGGTGATCAGCGGTTTATTATTCTTAGCGATCAGCGGTTACCTGACACCCGTTTTTAACCTGACGCTAAACCCTTTGATCTCCTTGCAGCGCTGGCTTTCCGTGCGCTATATTTCTGCCCGCGATTTTATTGCCACGCCCCGAGAAGTGACGGATCTGCGAGAGCAAAACGCGGTTTTGGAAGCCCAGGTTTCACAGCTTCAGACACAGTTGATTGTAATGGAAGAGCGCTTGGGAGAAGCTCAGGTGTGTTTTGCGCTGCTTGATTTTGGCCGTACAAACCCGCAATATGATTACATCGCGGCCACAGTGATTGGACGAGAAATCAGTCCATTTTTGCAGTACATCATTATCGATAAGGGCACGGAGGATGGCGTTCGTTACGGTATGCCCGTTGTCACCCAGCAGGGACTGGTTGGTCGGGTGGATGCCGTCATTGCGGCTGCTGCCAGGGTGAAATTGATTACCGATTCAACATCGGTTGTGAATGTGCGGCTGCAAACTGCAGAAATCGAAGCCCAATTACAAGGCAGCCTCACTGGCGATGTTTTTCTGGATATGATCCCACTGGATGAAATGATCGAACCGGGAGATGTGGTCTTGACCTCAGGCTTGGGCGGCAACTATCCACCGAATATTTTTGTGGGCCAGGTGCTGTCCACCCAACAGCGTGACAATGCTTTGTTTCAAACCGCTTCCGTTCAGCCAATTGTGGATTTTTCAAGCATTAATGCGGTCTTGGTGGTAAATAATTTTGAGGCCGTCGATATCTCCCCCTTGATTCCGGAGCAGTGAGTTTGATTTCCCACCTTGTGTGTGGCCTATCACTTGTGGTATTTTATATTCTGCAAACGGCAGTTTTTTCACGGATCACGCTCATCGCTGGAACCACTGACCTGATTTTGTTATTTTTGATCGCCTGGTCATTGCAAGAAGAAGTAAAGAATGCCTGGTTGTGGGCAGCAGTGGCTGGTATTTTGATCAGTCTGGTATCAGCGATGCCCTTTTTTGCACCATTGATTGGTTATCTGGGTGCTGTTGGATTATCAAAAATGCTCCAGAGAAGGGTTTGGCGGATTCCTATCCTGGCAATGTTCATTGTTACATTACTGGGCACACTTTTTCAGCAAGCACTTTATGTTCTTGCCTTACAGGTTCAGGGCGCACCACTTTCCTGGGCCCAGAGTTTTGATGCCGTCATCCTGCCGGGAATCTTATTAAACTTCATTTTCGCGCTGCCGATCTACGCAATTGCGAATGATCTGGTTGGCCGAATATATCCTTTGGAGGTGGAGACATGAATGTTTTCCCTCAACGTAACAGAAAATTTGAACAATGGCGCTATTTAGTGCTTTTCATCTTAATGGTGACGATCTTCGGGTTCTACCTGATGCGATTATTTGATATTCAAATCTTGCAGGGAGAGGATTATATCGTTCAGGCAGAAGAAAACCGCACCCAGATCATCAGCGATCCAGCCATCCGGGGGACAATTTATGACCGCAATGGTGTGGTTCTGGCCCAAAACGTACCTTCTTACAATGTTGTTGTGATCCCAGGATATCTCCCTGATGATGAGGGGAATACACAGCAGATTTTCCGGGAATTATCAACATTGATCGATCTGCCTGTGAGCCAGGGAGAAACCGATGAAGAAACTGTGCGAAACTTCACGCCCTGTTATAACGATCTGGGTATTTCTGAAGTGGTTTTTATTGCTGACACGAACTGGCCTTATCAATCCACAGCGTTGAAATGTAATGTATCCCAAGAAGTTGCCATGGTTGTGATGGAAAACCGTGAAGAGTGGCCGGGCGTTGATGTCGAAATCACCCCTGTGCGCCAATATCCTACCGGTGAATTGACCTCCGAGATCATTGGCTTTTTAGGGCCTATCCCAGCCGTCCAAGAGGAATATTACGTAAATCTGGGGTTTGTCGCCAATCGAGACAAGGTGGGTTATGCTGGTGTCGAACAGTCCTTGAATGACACCCTGGCTGGCGTTAACGGCACCCGCACTGTTGAGGTCAACGTGGCGGGAGAGATCATCCGAAATCTTGAGGAGCCGGTTGAGCCGATACCGGGAAATGATGTTTACCTGACGATCGATACCCGTCTTCAGGCCATCGCCCGGCAGGCCTTGATTGATGAGATTGAGTACTGGAATGGATTTGCTGGAAGAACGATTTCCAATAACGGCGTCGTGATCGCCATGAACCCGAAAACTGGGGAGGTTCTGGCGTTGGTGTCCTACCCTAACTTTGAAAACAACCGAATGGAGCGGATTATCCCAGGTTATTATTATGAACAGCTGAGCAATGATCCCCAGCGGCCGCTCTTTAACCATGCCGTTTCTGCTGAACACCCACCAGGTTCCGTCTTCAAAATGGCCTCCGCGCTGGGTGTATTGAACGAGGGCGTTGTGACTCCTGAATATGAGATCGAAGATCCCGGAACGATTACGGTGATCCAACGGTTTTATGAGAACGATCCGGGAACCCCGCGTGAATTTGTTTGTTGGGACCGCAACGGTCATGGGATGGTCAATTTTCGATGGGGAGTTGCTTACTCCTGTAATATTTACTGGCATAAGGTGGCCGGAGGTTTCGGAGATGAAGTGCCAGGTGATGGGTTGGGGATCTGGCGGATGAGTGAGTATGCCCAGGCCCTGGGCTATGGAACACCAACAGGGATCGAACTGCCCGGTGAATCGGATGGCTTGATGCCCAATCCTACCTGGAAGCGCATAACCCTGGGTGAAAATTGGGCCACCGGTGATACCTACACTGCAGCGATTGGTCAGGGATTTGTACTTTCGACGCCTTTGCAGGTTTTAAATTCGATTTCGACCATTGCCAATGGTGGAAAACTCATGGATGTTACCTTAATCGACCAGATCTTATCTCCAGAAGGGAATGTGCTCCAGGAATTAACGCCCAGTTACCGGTGGGATATTACCCAAGATCCGGTGATCAATGTGTATGATGGCAATGTAGAAACCGGTGAAGCGAAAACGGTGGAGCCGTGGGTGATTGAACTGGCCAATCAGGCAATGCGGTTGGTGGTAACTGACGGGACTGCGAGCCGGTATGAGACAGAACGGCATGCTGAACTGTTTAGAAATGACTCAAGCAACTCGGCTGGGAAAACCGGGACGGCGGAATACTGCGATAATGTTGCCCAAGAACAGGGAAAATGCCAGTTTGGGGCCTGGCCCTCACACGCCTGGTATGTTGGGTATGCGCCTTGGGATGATGCCGAAATTGCAGTTGTGGCTTTTGTCTATAACGGCACTGAGGGGGCGACATTATCTGCTCCGGTGGTTCGGCGTGTGATTGACGCCTATTTTGAGCTCAAGGCGATTGATTCTGGTCAAACACCCTAAAAACACCAAATTGAGGGCCTTATTGTATAATTGTTGGCATGTTCATGCGCTGTCTGAGGCCAGATGTTGGCTATTGGGTGTGTTACTATGGAAATCAAGGGCACGAAAGACGGCATCCTGATCAACCTGGAAGAACAGGAATGGTCTCGAGCCCGACAAAAATTGATTGAGCATATCAATGAAAATATGGCGTTTTTTGAGGGCGCACGGTTGATCCTGGATGTCGGCGATTTGATCTTAAGAGCCAAAGATCTGGGTGAATTGCGCGACAGCCTTGCCAACCATGGAGTCCTGTTAACCGGAATGCTCAGTAACTCTTTGGTGACACAGGAAACCGCCCAGTTATTGGGGTTGAGCACCTCACTAAAGAAACCGGCCCCCAAACCAAAGAACAGCATGCAGCCTTTAGACACGCACTTGCAAGGCGAATCAGCGGTTATGGTCCACCGAACCATGCGGTCAGGTTTTAAGGTGGCTTATCAAGGACATGTTGTGGTCCTGGGTGATGTCAATCCTGGCGCTGAGATCATTGCTTCTGGGAGCATTGTCGTTTGGGGCAGGCTTAGAGGGACGGCGCATGCCGGTGCAGAAGGAGATCAAACAGCTGTTGTGTGTGCGCTGGAGCTTTCGCCCACACAATTGCGGATTGCATCAAAAGTTGCGACGACTCCCCAGGATCAAGAGCAGGCACAGCCTGAAATTGCAAGTATTAAAGAGGACCAAATCATCGCCGAACCATGGCAGCACTGACGAGGAGTTATATGAACGGAAAAGTTATCACGATCACATCCGGAAAAGGCGGCGTGGGCAAAACCACCACAACAGCCAATCTGGGTATTGCCCTGGCTTCACTCGGGCAAAAAGTTGTTTGCATCGATTCAGATATTGGTTTACGAAACCTGGACGTTGTGATGGGTCTTGAGAACCGGATCGTTTATGATTTGGTAGATGCTGTGGAGCAGCGCTGCCGTTTGAGCCAGGCGATGATTCGGGATAAACGATTTGAAACACTGTATTTGATCCCTGCTGCCCAAACCCGGGATAAAACAGCCATCTCTCCCAGCGATATGGTCCAGCTATGTGATCAACTGCGACCAGATCTGGATTGGATCATTATCGATTCGCCAGCAGGGATCGAGCGCGGTTTTCGAAACGCCCTGGCGCCTGCAGATCAGGTGATTGTCATCACCAATCCCGAGGTTTCTGCAGTCCGTGATGCTGACCGGATCATTGGCCTGGTCGAAGCAGAAGAAAAAGGTCCGGCTAAGTTGATTATTAACAGGATCAACCTGTCGATGGTTAAACGCGGGGATATGCTTTCCGCCCCAGATGTGGTGGAACTGCTGGCGGTTCCATTGATCGGCATCGTCCCGGAAGATGAGGCGGTTTTGGTGAGTACCAATCACGGGCAGCCTGTAGTCCTAAACGAAAAGAGCAGGGCGGGGGTGGCTTTTTTAAACATTGGAAAGCGCTTGATGGGAGAAGAGATCCCGTGGATGGAACTGGAGGATAAGGCGGGATTATTGAATCGATTGGGACGGTTGATATCCGGAGGCAGCTAAAATGGCAGCAATTTTTGAAAAACTTCTCGGAAAAACAAAGCACAGCGCAGATCGGGCCAAAGAACGTCTGCACCTGGTTTTAATCCACGATCGGACGGATTTAAGCCCGGAGGATTTAAAAAGCTTGAAAGATCGGTTGATCCAAGTGATTTCAGATTATGTTGAGATTGATGCATCCCAGACGGAAATCCAGATTGAAGTTGAGGGCCGTGAACAAACTTTGATTGCCAATATCCCGCTAAAAAGCCCCCGATTGCAGCGCTAAGATTTTATTCCTTTGACTGATGAAAAAAACTCGGAACGTTTGGCAGAATTTTGATTTCTGGTTATTTGGGGCTGTGCTGATCCTCTCGATATTGGGGATTGCGCTTGTGCGCAGTTCGATCGCTGGAAACTTAGAGCTGGTGGATCATCCCCAGCGCCAGACGACTTTCTTATTGATCAGCCTGGGTGTTTTGTTTGTGGTCTCTGCTGTGGATTACAAATACTGGATCACGCTCATTCAACCGATGTACCTGGTGACCCTGGGATTTTTGCTGTTCGTTTTCACCGCTGAAGCCAGGTTTGGCGCGGTCAGATGGCTGGAGGTCGGCCAAATCTTGATCCAACCCGCTGAGCTGGCGAAAATTGTAATCATTCTCGTACTAGCGAATTTTTTTGCCAATCACATAAAAAAAGAGTTGGATCTGAAGTCCATTCTCCAAAGCGGATTGTTGGTGGGCGGATTGGTGATTTGGATTTTCCTTCAGCCTAATCTGAGTACGACGATTGTCCTCCTGGTCATTTGGGCTTCCATGTTGTGGATTACAGGTATTCGGATCCGCTTCATCCTAGTGGCCGTTGGGATCGTTCTGCTGGTGCTGCTCATCGGTGCAGCGACAGGTTTTGCATTCCTGGCTGATTACCAAAAAGCCAGGATCACCAACTTTCTGTTTCCTGATCCGGATGCCCGGTATGGTGAGACCTATAACGTGGACCAGGCTTTGATTACGATAGGCACAGGCGGCTGGTTTGGCCAGGGTTACAACCAATCCAGCCAGGTTCAGCTGCGGTTTTTGAAGGTGCGCCACACGGATTTCATCTTCTCGGTTTTAGCCGCGGAGTTTGGCTTCATTGGCACCTTGGTCGTGATTCTTCTTTTGGGGTTGGTGGTGGTTCGCTGCATGCGCATTTCTCAAAATGCCCCAGATGTCTTTGGGTCTTTGATCGCCTATGGTTTTGGGTTCCTCATTTTTTTCCAAACTGTGGTCAATGTTGGTGTGAATATCAACGTGATCCCGGTAACAGGGTTGACTTTGCCTTTTGTCAGTTATGGGGGTAGTTCATTGTTGTCGCTCATGTTGGGGATTGGTATGGTTGAAAGCATCGCTATGCGTTCATCTCCATCTTCAGAAGACTGATAATTGATGTCTTCGGATTACGGGCGTGATTGAGCGGATTTCTCTTTCCGGATTAACAAAATTGGCAGGCTGACTTCTTCAAGGACTAATTCCACCAGCCGACGTTTTGGAACCGATTCAATCTGGGGGAGAATGAACATCCCGGTTTTTAGGCCCTGGATCTTCTGCAGCACCCGGACAAATGATCTGGGTTGAAAAGCCTGCAGGGATATTTTAGTTTCTCGCTCTGCCGCCCATTTGGAAATCCTGAGTTCGTTCTGAGCAAATTCTTCAGGGTTTTCTTCACTCAATAAGATGACCAATGTCTGGGCAGGGTCCAAAAGGTCTCTGGCAGTTTCCAGCGAGATCTGCCCCAATGAGGTGTTGTCATACAGGACGATCATTGGGTATCCCAGCCGGTTACCCTCTTCCACCAAAAGCAGGGGGCGTTTATGCTTGCGGATCAAGGCTTTAGTGGTTGAACCCAGTCTGTGCCTAAGGATAAGATTGGTCCCGCTTTTTCCGAGAATCAATAAGTCGCACTCTTCTGAGGCGTGGTCGATCGTTTCGCTTACTTTTCCCCGCAAGATCGCAATATCCCCAGAAAGCTCGGTTTGATTGATCAATTTCCTGAAGGTTCGGATAACCCAACGCGACTGGACGAAGATCCCACGTGTGATTCCGTCTGTCGATATCTCGCGCACAATGGCGGAATACTCGCCCACTTCCTGCCGAAAGGGCATTTCAGCGAGGCTGAGCAGCGTGATATCTTCCACGAAAATACCTTTCAGGGCAGCGTCGTAGTGATGGGCTAACTCAATGGCTGCGTGCAAGGCAGCAAAACTGTGTCGAGAGCTGTCCAGTGAAACGAGAATGCGATCTACACAGATTGGGTTGGTGGTCTCACTCACTTTTTCCTTCCTCGCGCTTTGCAAATTCGGTTAACCGCTTGGCCATCTTTTCCAATCTCGCTTTGACCAGCGCATTGATGGTCCCTTCAGGATAGGTTCCATCTTCCTGTCTTTCACCGGCCTCAATCCCCGTCAGGATTTCGATGCCCTGGTCAATATGCTCAACTGGATAGATGTGAAAGTCTCCAGCCTCTACAGCCTCCCTGACATCCTGTCTGAGCATGAGATGTTTGACATTGGATTGGGGGATCAGCACTCCCTGATCGCCTGTCAATCCGCGGGCTTTGCAGATATCATAGAATCCCTCAATTTTTTGATTGACGCCGCCAATCGCTTGCACCATGCCGTGCTGGTTCACTGAGCCAGTGACAGCCAGGGTTTGCTTGAGGGGCACTTCTGCAATGCCGCTTAATAATGCATACAGTTCGGTAGAAGAGGCGCTGTCACCATCCACGCCGCCGTAAGATTGCTCAAACACCAGGCTGGCTGAGAGGCTGAGGGGCACATCCTGGGCATAACGACCTTTGAGGAATCCCGACAGGATCAAGACTCCCTTTGAGTGAATCGGGCCGCCCATGTCCACCTCCCGCTCAATATCGATCACCTGGCCTTTGCCGAGGCTGATCTGTGAAGTGATGCGTGTGGGTTTGCCAAACATGAAATCACCCAAGATGAAGATCGATAAGCCGTTGATCTGCCCGATCTTTTCCCCCTCGGTGCTGATGAGATTGATGTCGCGCAAAATCGATTCATGGAATTTTTCCCTGAGCCGGTCAGCACGCTGAATTTTCGCATCGATGGCTCTTTGGACGTCATCAGCAACTACTTGATCCCCGCCGTTCTTCTTCGACCAGTAATCAGATTCGACGATCAGTTCATGTAAATCCTGAAGGCGAGTGTTGAGGCGTTCAGAGTCGCTGGCCTGCCGGGCGCTTTGCTCAATTAGCCTGGCAACAGCTGAGCGATGGAAAGGTCTCGTGTTTTCTTTTTTGATGGTGGTTGCGATCAGTTTTGCGTAAAGGTCCTGGTTGTTTTGATCCCACTCAATTTCCGTTTCAAAATCAGCCTCAACTTTGAAGAGTTCAGAAAATTCAGGGTCATACTGGGTGAGCAGGTAATATAATAATCGGTCGCCAACCAAAGCGATTTTTATGTCAAGCGGGATGGCTTCAGGTTTTAATGAGGCGGTGCTGATCAGGCTGAGTGCCTGTCCGATTGATTCAATTTCAATCTCTTTCGATTGCAAAGCCCGTTTCAAACCTTCCCATGAATAGGGCTGGGTGAGGAGTTTGCGTACATCAATGATCAGGTAGCCGCCATTGGCTTTGTGCAGCGATCCTGCCTTGATCATGCGGAAGTCCGTGCGGAGGGTCCCCATTTGGGCAAAATGTTCAACACGGCCAATCAGGTTGGGGTATGTGGGGTTATTCTCAAAGACAACGGGCGCGCCCTCCAGATCAGCGTTATTGATGATCACATTGACTTTGAATTTCTCCATTAAGGATCGGCTGCTGTCACCCTGCTGTGAAATGGCTTCAATGAAACTGGTGGGTTCCTGACCGTTGCTCGGTAAGAATTGGTCTGCATTGTTAACCACTTGTTCCTGGATTTGTTCGATATGATTGACCACTTCTTCATGCGCTTGATATTTTTCAATCAGCTCGTTGATCAGGCCGCCGATGGCAAAATTGGCCATCTCTTTATTTAGTTCTTTGATCTCTTGTTTCGCTTCTCGCTGCCAGTTGGGGACTTGCTGTAATATTTTCTGGAGTTCTTCCTGAAGGTTTTCAATCGTTTCCTGCATATCTTTGCGTTCAGATTCGGATAGTTGATTGACCTCTTCTGGTGAGAGCACGCCTTCCTGGTCGCGCGGCGCGAAGGCAATCCCCGAAGGGGTTTTAATCATAGCCAGACCTTGCTGATTGGCTTTTTCCTGCAATTCGTTAAAGAGCTGCGCCTGTTTTTCTTTGAAGGTTTCAAGAATCGCCTGTCTTTGATTTTGATATTCTTCACTCTCAAAGGCCGCTGAAAGGGCAGTCTGCATTTCTTCAATCAGGTCTTCAATATCGCTTTCATATTCAACGCCCATGCCGGGAGGCAGCTCGATGGCATCCGGTTGGTCCGGTTGGTCAAAATCATGAACATAAATCCAATCAGAAGGAGTTGGGTCAGATTTTGCTTTGTGATCAAAGAACTCCCGGACGATTTCACGTTTGCCCATTCCCGTGGGACCTAAGACGAAAATGTTGTATCCTGGATACGAGATATTCATTCCAAATTCAATGGCTCCCGCGGCGCGATCCTGACCGACACTGTTTACTTTTTCGGCGATTTCGTCGGTGGTTTCAAAACCCAGCTTTGTGGGATCGCATCTCCTGTGAAGCTGGTTGGGTTTTAATTCTTTAATTTTAGCCATTGAGTGTCTCCTTGAAATCAATTCTCGTTTGTGCGTTAATTTTACCGAATATGATTTCCAAAACAGAAATCATTCCGCAGACTGCCAACCCCCAGCGTTTATGCTTCTTGCTGGGACGCTGCAGTTTGCCCAGGGCAATCGCAAAATCCCCAAGAAAAATTATGATTGAAATTCTTTTTATCGA
>CAZLEK010000003.1:39691-78612 GCA_964558525.1 uncultured Candidatus Brevefilum sp. | reverse complement strand
GCCATCGGACTGCGCGAGGTCAACCTGACTTCGCGCCCCAGCCGTGTTGCGGCCAACCAGCTCTACCGGGAGATGGGGTTCCAGCAGCGGCAGACCAATGTCTACCGCTATCCAATAGATTGAGCCAATCAGATTTACTTTATGGGGTGGGGGTGCTGACCGGCAGCGTCCGGGTAGGGACGGGCGGCAAGGTTGACGTGGGGACGGGCGCGGCCTCCATCAGCTCCCCGCCCTGCAGCGCAGATGCCAGCAGCGCCAGGGCGTGGGCTTCCTCGGGCAGACCCGCCACCAGGGCTTGCTGGGCTTGCGCGCCAAGGGTGTACACCGGGTCCGGGTCTTCCAGCAATGCCAGGCGGCTGACCGCTCGATCGAGATTCCCGGTTTTTGCGTAGGCCTGGGCGATGGCGCTCCGGTAGCCGTCCTTAAAGGAGTCTTTGAGGCTGGCCGGGTGTGTATTTTGATACACCACCGGGTCCACCAGCCAGGCGTAAACCAATCCAAAAATCAACCCTAAGATCAATCCGGTTAACAGGTACCAGGGCCCGCGTTTGCCTTCGGGCGCAGGAGGCTGGGGTTCACGGGGGGGCGGTTGAAGGCGTAATTCGCGGGTGGCCTGGTTCTCGCTGGTCATCGCTCCTCCAATCCCAGGGCGCTCAGGTCTTCTGAGAGGGCGAGCATCAAAGCCAGGTCATCCGGGCTGTAGAGGACGTCCTGCGCGTAGGCGATGGCCTCCCGGGTGAGGACGGTTGGCGGCTGGTCGCCCAGGTAGGCCAGGCGGGCGATGGCCATGGCCAGGTCGCCTTCTGCTTGATAGATCTCTGCCACCATTAAGACATAATCGGTCCGATAGTCCTGGCGCAGGGTTTGCGGTCCGGTCTCAGTGTAGCGCACGGGGATAACTTCCCACCCTAAGAAGACGCCAAGGGCGGCGCCGGCCAGGATGGCCAGGGTGAAAAAGGCAAAGCGCTTCAGGCGCGGACCCAAATCAACCCTCCTTGAGCATGGGCATGCGGATGCCGTGCTTACGGACGGTCTCGATCGCCTTCTGATAGCCGGCGTCGGCGTGGCGCACCACCCCCAGGCCGGGGTCAACCGTCAGCACCCGCTCCAGGCGTTTGGCGGCTTCCGGGGTGCCGTCGGCCACGATCACCTGGCCGGCGTGCTGGCTGAAGCCGATCCCCACGCCGCCGCCGTGATGGAAGGAGACCCAGGTGGCGCCGTTGACTGCGTTCAGCAAGGCGTTCAGGATCGGCCAGTCGCTGACCGCATCCGTGCCGTCCTTCATGCTCTCGGTTTCCCGGTTGGGGGAGGCCACTGAGCCGGAATCGAGGTGATCCCGTCCGATCACGATGGGGGCGGAGACGACGCCCTCCGCCACCAGGTTGTTAAAAGCCAGGCCGGCCTGGGCGCGTTCGCCGTAGCCCAACCAGCAAATACGGGATGGCAGCCCCTGGAAAGGCACCTTTTCTCGGGCCAGATCCAGCCAACGGTGCAGGTGTTCGTCTTCGGGGAACAGCTCTTTGATCACCGCATCGGTTTCGTAGATGTCCTGCGGGTCGCCGGAGAGGGCCACCCAGCGGAAGGGACCTTTGCCTTCACAGAACAAGGGCCGGATATAAGCCGGGACGAAACCGGGGAAGTTGAAAGCGTTCTGCACGCCGAAATCGAAGGCGCGCTGGCGGATGTTGTTGCCGTAATCAAAGACCTCCGACCCCTGCTTTTGAAAGGCCAGCATGGCCTGGACGTGTTTGGCGATCGAAGCCTGTGACTGTTGGGCGTAAGCTTTGGGATCTTCTTTTCTCAAGGCATCCGCTTGGGCGAGGGTCAGGCCGGCGGGGACGTAGTTCAGCAGGTCGTGGGCTGGGGTCTGGTCGGTGACCACATCCGGGACCACGCCGCGGATGACCAGTTCAGGGTAGATCTCGGCGGCGTTGCCGATCAGGCCGATGGATTTGGGCGTTTCATCGTCGAGGGCGTCTTCCACCAGGGTCATGGCCTCTTCCAGGCTGTCCACCACCGCATCCACATAGCCGATGTCCAACCGGCGTTGGGCCCGCTCGGGGTCGACCTCCACAATCAGGCCGACGCCCTCGTTCATGGTGATCGCCAGGGGTTGGGCGCCGCCCATCCCGCCCAGGCCGGCAGTGAGCACGAACTTGCCCTTGAGGGAAGGCCAGCCCTGCAGGTTTGCCAGGGAGCCCAGGGTTTCATAGGTCCCCTGAAGGATGCCCTGGGTGCCGATGTAGATCCACGAGCCGGCCGTCATCTGGCCGTACATGATCAATCCCTTGGCGGCCAGTTCATCGAAATGTTCCTGGGTGGCCCAGTGTGGGACCAAATTGGAATTGGCGATCATCACCCGGGGGGCGTCTGGGTGGGTTTGGAATACCCCAACCGGCTTGCCGGACTGCACCAGCAAGGTTTCATCTGATTCAAGTTCTTTCAATGTCTCCAGGATGGCGTCAAAGGCTTCCCAACTGCGGGCGGCCCGGCCGCTGCCGCCGTAGACCACCAGGTCGTCCGGCCGTTCAGCCACTTCCGGGTCGAGGTTGTTCTGGATCATGCGATATGGGGCTTCCGTCAGCCAGGATTTGCAGGTGAGTTTGTTGCCGCGTGGGGCGCGTACAGGACGGGGTTTAGACATGAGGATCCTCCAATCATTCAGGATTGACAATGACTGATACGTTGATTATAAACGCATCTCTGCGCCTGCCAGGAAGAATCCGGATTTGCTTTCCTAATTTTTAATCGGCTTTAGGCCTTAATTGCTTGAGCGCCTGTGGCGCCGGGTTGGATTCCAGGAACGCCAGGATTTGAGTGATATTTTCTTCTGGTGTGGATTCGCTCGAATCCACGGTAAAGTCATATATTCCCTGGGCATGAATCTTTTGATATTGACGCCGGGCCTGACCCAGGGTTCTGTCTTTCCGGCCCGCTTCGCGCTGCTCAAGGATCTCTAATTCACAGTGAATGCCGATCAGGTAAACCGGCAAATCTCCCAGTTGGCTGGCGCAGTCAACCACCCATTGGGGTTCCACCAGCACATGATCCGCCAGGAGGTTCAGGCCGTTTTCAGCCAGTGACCGGATGGCGCAGTGCAAGCCGTGGATAAGCTGGTGGCCGTAGCTGCCTGCCTGATCAGCTTTCCCCAGCACCTCATCCCACAAGGGGGGATTGAAATATCTTTTTGGCAGCATCCAGATCAGCTTGTCCAACCCAAACTCCAGGAAGGGCTTTTGTAAACTTTCTTGGAGCAACCTGATCAGGGTTGTTTTGCCTGAACTGGAAGCGCCGTTCAAGATCAGAATGGTTCCGGTTTGCATGGGCATTTCCTTGAAAATGATC
Organism: uncultured Candidatus Brevefilum sp.; assembly: GCA_964558525.1. GTDB lineage: Bacteria > Chloroflexota > Anaerolineae > Anaerolineales > Anaerolineaceae > Brevifilum. Next base: position 75,267 of record CAZLEK010000003.1, on the reverse strand, counting down.
ACCAACGCTTTCCTGGATTATAAATCCGATCCGGATATTTTTAACCCTTGATTCATCCATTATAATTAAACAGCCGAAGTACTTTCACTTTTGTGCAAACACAAAAAGCTTTCTCGGAAAGCAACACACAGCAGGTACATGGAAGCTCTCCTTCCGGAACGGAGCGTTAAGGCGCCGTTTGCAGCAGGTTGCTGCGCTGCAAATGGCTGGCGCAATGGAATAGCTGTTCTGGACGACACGACAATTTATCATTAAAGAAAGGACTGCGTATGACCCCCCCGAAATCAATTGGTTTCCCGCGCATGGAACTGGAGGCAGGCGAAAAGCGGGTCTTCCTGCCGGATTTTATCCAACGTATGGCCGCACTGGATGTGCAGGTGATGATCGAGGAGGGGTACGGTTCCCGGTCAGGATTTGATCGGGCCGATTACCGGCAGGGCGCGATCAATGTGGGTTTTGGCAGCCGGCAGGAAGCTTTTGACCAGGATGTGGTGTTGATCCTGCGTGCCCCGGATAAAGATTTCCGGCAGATGAAGCCCGGCACGATCCTGATGTCCATGCTGCATTACCCAACCCATCCAACCCGGGTGCCTTTATTTAAAGAATTGGGGCTTAAGACCATCTCCCTGGACAGTATCGTCAACGACAATGATGTGCGCCTGGTTGAGAACATGAAGGCGGTGGCCTGGAACGGCCTGGAAGTCGCTTTTGGCCTGCTGGAGGCGCGCTGGCCCGGACTGGTCCGTCCGGACGGTCAGCCGATTCAGACGTTATTGTTAGGGACGGGGATGGTGGGTCAGCACGCTGTGGATGCTGCTGTGCACCTGGGGAATGTCGAACGCAATAACGAGCATATTGTGCAGGGCGGGCCGGGAGCAACCTGCCAGGCTGTCGGGCGAAACCTGACTCGCCATGAGGATGCCATGCTGGCCTTGTTGAAGCAGACGGATATTGTGATTGACGCCACCCAGCGGCGCAATCCCTCCCAACCAGTCGTTCCCAATGAGTGGATCCAGGTCTTGCCCGAGCATGCTGTGCTGGTGGACCTGTCTGTGGACCCCTATATCCCCCAGGCTGACCCGCCGGTGGTGCGCGGCATTGAGGGCATTCCCAAGGGCAACCTGGACAAGTACGTGTTCCATCCCGAGGATCCTGATTGGGAGGAGACGGTGGCCCCGGGTGTGCCGACGGAACACCGGCGGACGGCGGTGACCTGCTATTCCTGGCCGGGGTTCCATCCCGAAGCCTGCATGATGCATTACGGCAAACAGCTCAACCCGATGATGCCGGTGTTGTTCAAGAAGGGTTATGACGGACTGGCGCTTGATGGGGAATATTTTGAGCGAGCGCTCTACCGGGCCACGCTCAAGGCCTGGGAGGACCAGATGGCGCACCAGACGATCTGGAATGGGGATAAATCCTACGACTGAGGTTGTTGGTCTGGCCGGTGTGCGTGTGATGGCGCTGGTGTTCTCAGTGCGAAGCCTTCTTTAGGACCCGCGGCTTATCACGATTTGATCAAGTCTCTTGCTCTCAGCTGTTAAGTCCGCTTGCGATAAAACAGGATCGCGGCGGGGATAAAGAACAACACTGAGAACCCCAGCAAGACCAGGATAGGAAACCACACACCGCTAATTCCGGCGCCGCGCAGCAAAATATCTCGAAAGCCGGTCATGATCCAGTAGACCGGCGTAAACTGCGAGACCTGGCGCACCGTTTCTCCCAGGATGTCCAGCGGAACCCAGGCCCCACCCAATCCCGAAAACAGGAACATGGGGATCAGGGCGAAGACGGCCGTTTGCTCCGGCATCTTGGCGAGAATGCCGATCAGGAGCCCCAGGCTGGCAACGAAGGCGCAGCTTGCCATGGATAACAGTAAAGTTGCCAGCGGCGATGCCAGAAAATCGAGCTGTAAAAAGAGTTGACCAAAAGCCACCAAAACAATGAACTGCAGAAAGATCATCCCGAACATCGCCAGCCAGTGGCCGGCCAGGATCGCTGCTTTTGATACAGCCGTCCCCAGCAGGCGGTCCAGCGCGCCCGATTTGCGCTCCTGGACGATGATCTCCGCTGCGCCGATCAACCCGGCGATCGAGAATTGGGCCATCATCCCCGGTAGGGATTGGGCAAAGGCGTTTTCTTCAGATGTTGGCTGCTCGCCATCGGGCGCGGTCTGCCGGTTCTCAACTTGCACCGGTGGGTTCTGCCAGGCTGACAGGGCTTCTGCCAAGGTCAGATTGTAAAAATCATCCTTTGCGGCCGGGGTGTCAAATCCTTCTCCCTGTCCCTCAAGGGTTCGGACGGCCAGGCTGGCGGCCGCGGCGGCGGAGCGCAGGCGGTTGGCTGCAAATCGAAGTTCTTGCTGGATGGCAATGCCAGCGGCGGCGGTCTCATCCAGGATGATTTTCATTGGAACCTGTCCCTCCGTTTGAACGGTTTGGCTGAAATCGTCTGGCAGCAGGACCGCTGCGGCGATATCTTGATCGGCAACGGCCTGTTTTTGCGCTTCCAGGTCAACTTCTTCTTCAAGAATCTCCACGCGAATGACCTGGGAGGCGCTTAAATAATCCAGCCAACTTTCGATGACAGGCGTTTTTTCAGAGAAAATCAAACGCACAGGAAGACGATGATCCGTTTCACCGCCATCCGGGCTGCGGAACCCGCCAAACATGAAACCAAACATGAGGGTGAACAGGATCGGGGCAGCCACCAGGAAAATGGCCGGTTTCCAATCTTTGAAGATCTGGTAAAGGTCTTTTATCGCCAGGTTCAGGAATTTCATAGGACTCCTCTCAGGCAAAGCGCCGGGTGAAACGCGCATTGCCAATCAGGAAGAAAACCAGCGCCCAAAGGAGCATGCCCCCTGCAAAAATCAGGCTGTTTTGCAGATTGCCGCTCCAGGCAGCTTCGATGGATTGCATCGCCCAGCCCTGGGGCACGAACAGGGGGATGACCTTAAAGGCTGCCTCTGCCGGCGTCCCCACAGTGAAGACGCTGGAGATGCCCAGCATGCCTGTGAAGGTCAGCACGCCCCCGTAGATGATTCCGGCCTGCTTGGTGTTCTTGACCAGGGACATGATAAAAATGCCAAAGGCGGCGGATAAAGCCACCAGGCCGATGGTGAAGGGGATCAGATACAAGAAGGGACCCCAATGGATCCCAAACACCAGGTTTGAAAAGGCCAGCAGGACCGTCACCTGGACGATCACGGTTAAAAAACCCGCTAAGAATTTTCCATTCAGGATGGTGCGGGTGTCTGTGGGGGTGATGAACAGGCGTTGCAAGGTGCCATCTTCTTCTTCCTGCAAGATCATCTGTGCGGCTGAAGTGCCGGTGAAAAAGGCGTAGAAGATCATCATGCCGGCCATGACGCCGCGCAGGATCATCCCCAGCAGATCCACCTCCGGCGCACCCTCAGCGCTGGCGGGCGCAATGATGGAAAGTTCTCCGCCGCCCCCCACCTGTCGTTGGGAGACCGCGTTTAGATCCTGGATCAAAGCCATCTGGGCCTGCTGGCCCAGGTTCACATTTTGAGTTTCGAGGGCAGTGTTGATCGCCTTGAGGGACAGGCTGGTGGTGGAAAAACTGTCCACAATGCTCAGCACGATGGATTGGACCACCTGCGGCCCCTGGTTTAATTCGGGATCCTGGTAGAAGATCAGGGTGGCCTCATCCTCAGACAGACCGGTGGCCGCTTCAGTGAAATTTGGGGGGATGATGATCGCCAGGCCAGCCTGTTTCTCATCCACCGCCCTCCGGGCAGCCTGTGCGTCTGCGATTTGGATTGACACCAGGTCGGAGAGATCCTCAGATTGCAAGGCGCTGATCAGCACCGCCCCGAGATCGGCGTAGGTTTTACCCTCGATATCAAAGCCTGGAATGGTTGGGCTGCCTTGATCCTGGTTCGCCAGGACGACGTCCATTTTAGGCAGGGTGAATTCAGACCCCTCACCGCTCCCCACGCCCCCGAATAAAAAGGCAAATAACAGGGTTGTGAGCACCGGCACACCAAACATGAAGGCCAGCGCAAAGAAACTCCGAAAAGACCGCCACATGTCTTTTAGGGCAATTGCCAGGGTTTTCATAACCACTCCTTAGTTCCGCAATGCGCGGCCGGTGAGGTGCAGGAAGACGGCTTCCAGGTTTGGCTCGCGGATTTCCACCGAGGTGATATGCACATCCACGGAGGCGGCCGTTTCAAACACGCCGGGCAGGATGCGGTTGCTGTCTTTCACCAGCAGGTGCAGGACGCCATCCTCAGAGGTGATCTCCTCCACGCCGGGGATGTTTTCCCAGGCCTGCCTGGCTTTAGCAGGATCCCCGCTGATGGTGAGGGAAATCCGGTCCAGTTCACCGACGATATCGATCAATTCCTCGTGGGCGCCAAGGGCGATGATCTGGCCGTCGTCCATGATCGCGATCCGATCGGAAAGCTCCTGAGCCTCCTCCATGTAGTGGGTGGTGTACAGGATCGTTACGCCCTCTTGTCGCAGCAGCTTGACGGAATCGAGGATCTTCCGCCGGCTCTGGGGGTCAATCCCCACGGTGGGTTCATCCATGATGATCACCTGGGGCTGATGCAACAGGGCCACGCCAACATTCAGGCGTCGTTTCATCCCACCGGAAAATTTTTCAACCGGTCCGGTATCGCGTTCTTCCAGGCCGATCAGCTCAAGGACGGCGTTCACGCGCGCAGAGAGGTCCGGCCCGTGCAGCCCGTACATCTTGCCCCAAAAATTGAGATTCCCCCGGGCGGAGATATCTTCATACAGAGCGATCTCCTGGGGCACCACGCCCAACTGCGCTTTGGCCTGTTTGGGGTTGGCTGCCACAGAGTGCCCCATCAGCCAGACCTGGCCGGCATCCGCCGTGAGCAGGCCTGAGATCATGTTGATGGTGGTGGTCTTCCCGGCGCCGTTGGGGCCCAGCAGGCTGAAGATCTCTCCCTTGCTGATCTCAAAGCTGACATCATTCACAGCATGGACGTCTCCAAAGCGTTTATCCAGGTTTTGAACGCTAATGGCTTGTTTTTCCACAGTATCTCCTTGTTTTTTAATGCATTCTGTGAAACCGTAAATCTATTGTTATCTCTTGATGGTATTGATTATACAGATGAAATGCCCCAGCCTGGAAATCTTTAACTTGAAGTTAATCATATTTTGATGGATACCCAGGCGATTAAGTTTTGGGAGGAGATTAGGTTTTTGACAGCGCAGTGCATGAATCGGTCTTCAAACGCCTAATAATAGAATGCTCAAAATTAAATTCATAACCGAAGCTGCGATCAGGTTGGGCCAGATGGCGCCTGATCGGGTTGCCACCCAGCCGTTGAGCATTCCGATGGCGCTGAAAGCATAGACCAGGCCCAATACCAGCCCCATGATGATGGTGGGCATCAGGAAGGCCAGGATCAATTGCGGCAGGGTGAAGGCTGCGGCTTGAATGACGTTTGCCCATAAAGGGCCCACCTTTGGGCGCAGGAGGTTTTGCAGCCAGCCGCGGAAGAAAAGTTCCTCCGCGAAAATACTGATCAGGCTTGAAAACAGGAACATCGCCATCCAACCCCCCGCCCCGTCAATGAGGCTCAGCAGGGCAAAGGTTGGGTCGGAGGACTCCGGGCCGGTGGCTTGCTCGAGCAGGAAGGCGTACGCGCCAGACCAGGGTTCGAAGATGGCGTAAACCAGGATCAAAGCAGCCAGGTTGATCCCCGTCCATTTGAGCAGTTTGCTGACCTTCATTTTTCCCATCCCGATCCGTTTACCATCCCTGGTGGCGATCAAACTGACCAGCGGGATTGCTAAGAAAAGCAGGGTGAACACAGGGAGGTTAAGGTCCTGCCAGAGGGGGTAGACGATTGCGATAGCAAATGCAGCCAGGAGCCAGATCAGGGCCAGGCTCTCCTGGGACGTCCAGGTTTTTTTATTTTGCATTGGGTCCTTTCATACAGTAATCTTTTGAACTCTTTGGTAATGATCAGATCAAGCTCTGACTGTTCTTTAGATCACAACGCTTTTTTGTTGAACTGCCAGAGTGTGATGGCAACAAAGCCCAAGCTCATCACAGCCGTGGAGAGGATGGGCATCCAAAGCGGCGCCCCAGGTGGGGCCATTCTCTGTACGATGACGGGGATCATGTTGGGAAATGCGAAGGGCGTTACCAGGGCCAGCCCGGGGAATAGGTTTACGAGCAGCGCGCCGCCCAAAGCCGTCCCAAGGGATACGCCCAACACCAGGCCGCGTGCATTGGCGAGCACTTCCATCATTAAGGTCAGGGTGAGGTAGAAAAACAAAAGCAATCCCAGCAGTGCAACCCCCGTTAGAAATTGCAGCACGGGCGGGGGTGTACCCTGGTTAAAGGTGACCAATCCATAAGCAAGCAGAGACTGGATGATGATGAAGGTCACCAGGATTCCAAGGCTTTGGGCGAAAAGCTTTGCCAGAACAAAGGCTGACCTTGAGACTGGTTTGGAGAGAACCCACTCCGCCGTACCGATTTCTCTTTCTGTAATAATGGATCCCTGGACGAGAACCACCACCCCAATTGGCATGGCGATCCCGGCCAGAGAGAAAAACGCTGTGATCCCATCGGGGATTTCTTCAAGATCGGCTGGGTCTACGCCCTCAAATGTAGCCTGGACAAAAGGTAGCAGGAACAATAACAGTAGCAAAATACCATTGGTAATGACGCCCCAGACCAGGGTTTGGATCCACCAACGGGACGTTCCCCACCACTTGCTGTTTTCCCGGGAGAGAAGGTTTTTAAGTCCCATTTTCCAACCGCGTGTTTTGGTTTTTTGTAAGATTGTTTCAGCTTTCATGATTTCCTCCAGATACCACCTGCATGAAGACTTCTTCCAGTTCTCTTTCCCTACGGACAAAGGATAGGACTGTAAATTTTGGAAACCCAACCAGAAGGGGGAGCAATTCCTGTTTTGCCCGATCTGGGTCTGAGACCGCGATTTGCCATTCCGAATTGCCGTTGCGAGTTGATTCAGTTAAGTGCGTAATCCAGGGGACTTGACCAAGCTGTTCTTTTGCTGCCCGCCATTCCCCTTCGAAGGTGATGTCATAAATCACATCCCGGCCAGCGGAAAGGAGGTCTTCAATCGGTCCCTGGGCGATCATCTCGCCTTGGTTGAGGATCACGACCCGGTCACTGACACGCTGGACGTCGTCAAGAATGTGGGTTGAGTAAAAGATGGTGGTTTTCTCACGCAGCTTTTTCATGATGTTGAGCACATCCATCCGCCCCATGGGATCCAGCGCAGCTGCGGGTTCGTCCAAAATGAGCAGGTCGGGCGTATTGATCTGCGCCTGGGCGATCCCCAAACGCTGCCGCTCACCGCCGGAAAATCCTTTTACGGCTCGATCAGCTTTTCCTGTCAGTCCGACCATGGTGATCATCTCTTCTACACGGTCGTCAATCGCGGCTTTGGGCCCTGAATAAAAGAACCGGGCTGTGAAGCGTAAGACTTCGCGTGCTGTCATCTCCGGATAGAAGCGGGGACTTTGGGCGAGGTAGCCCACACGGCGGCGGATCTCAGGGCTTTGCTGCTGGATGTCGAGGCCGAAGATCTCCCCGGCGCCGAAGGTGGGTTTGATCAGCCCCAAGAGCAGCCGGATGGTTGTGCTTTTGCCAGCCCCGTTGGGTCCCAGGAAGCCAGTGATGGAGTGTTCTGGCACGGTCAGGCTGAGATCCTTAAGGGCGAGGACATCCTCAAAGGATTTGGTGAGATTATAGGTCTGGATTACGGGTTTGTTTTCCTTCAAATCGATCTCCTTGGCTGTTGAGATTGCTTGACACGGGTTTTTTAATTCACTCGACTCCTTCAAATAAGGTCACGAAATTGAACAAATAATCTGGATATTTTATCATACCGTTAAGCTTTTTATGATTTTTCTTGAGACCTGATTCGCCAGTATAATCCTGTTGTAACCTTGAGATTGAAAGGCCATTTCCTAAATGAGTGCAAAACCAAAGGTCATTATTTTCGGCGCCGGCGTGGCCGGCCTGTCCGCTGGGATTTACGCTCAAATGAATGGCTTCGACTCCACGATTTACGAGATGCACAGCATCCCGGGCGGTCTGTGCACCTCCTGGCGGCGGCGAGGGTATGTCTTCGACGGCGCGGTGCGTTACCTGGCCAATGTCAACCCGGCCACGAAGGGCTACCAGCTGTGGGACGAGTTGGGAATTTTGGGAGATACCCCCATCCATTATTATGAAGAATTCAGTTGCATTGAAGGTGAGGACGGGCGTAAGCTGCATCTGTACACCGATATCGACCGGCTGGAAGCACATCTTCTGACGCTTTCACCCCAGGATGGGCGGGTGATCCGGGAGTTTGTAGAGGGGATCCGCGATTTTCGGGAATTGGAGCTGCCGGTGGACCTGACCGCCGGCGATGCCCTGGAGCTGGCGGAGATGGGCCGGGAGATGATGCCGGTTTTAGCGCCCACGCTGCGCTGGCGAAACGTTACCCTGAGGGAATTTGCCCAGCGTTTCAAGGATCCGCTCCTGCGGGAGGGACTGCCCTTGTTCTTCCAGTTTGCGCCGCCTGATTTCCCGATGATGTTGTGCCTGTCGACCCTGGCGATGATGCACGACCGTGAAGCCGGTTATCCCTTGGGCGGATCCCTGCCGATTGCAGAGGCCCTGGCGGCGCGCTACCTTGAGCTGGGCGGGAAACTGGTCTACCGGACCCGGGTGACGGATATCCTCGTGGAGGCGGATGCGGCGGTGGGCCTGGAATTGAATGGCGAGACGCGGGTTTTTGGGGATTTTGTCGTGTCCGCAGCGGATGGGCGCAGCACGATTTTTGATTTTCTGGATGGACAATACATCGATCGCAAGCTGCGCAAGATCTACCGCGGTGGGATGACCCCATCCCAATCGATCCTGCAGATTTCCCTGGGGGTTGCCATGGATTTTTCGGATCAGCCGCCCATGCAAAATTTTCCTTTAACGGGTCCGGTCTGGTTGGGCAACATCCGCCATGACCGGCTGGTGCTCAAGCATTACTGCTTTGATCCCAGCCTGGCGCCGGAGGGCAAATCGGTTTTGTCATTGTGGTGTGCGGCGGATTATGATTATTGGAAATGGCTGCGGGCGGAGCAGGCCCGCTACAACCAGCATAAGACGGAAGTGGCGGAAATCGTCATCGATGCGCTGGATGCGCGTTATCCTGGGCTGCAGGAGGCCGTCGAGGTGGTGGATGTGGCCACGCCGGTGACCTATGAGCGTTACACGGGCAACTGGCGCGGCGCCTTTGCCGGCTGGGCCATGACCACCCGCAAGATGAGCATGATGATGGGCATCGGGATGGACAAAACCCTACCCGGGCTGGAGAATTTCTACATGGTAGGGCAGTGGGTCGAACCAGGCGGGAATGTGGAACTCTCCTGCGCCTCCGGCCGGGATGCGATTAAGGACATGTGCCGTGAGCTGGATCAGCCCTTTGTACCCGATGAGGAGTCGGAGGGTGCGCAGAGCAGTTCTGCGCACCATTAAATTGGAATGAAATAGGCTGTCTATCGTGAAATTTGTTGTTGATAGATCATCCCTCTGAAGGTAATCGTCTGACCCTTCCGGAGTGAGACCTTCAGGTCGACTGAATTTCGCGTCAAAATATATTTATCCAGCGATGGCGGATGGGATGAAGGGCTTGTTTTGAACCCAGTGATTGTGAGAGTAAACCTTCCTGAATGGATCAATTTTTTGTCACGCATGCGGCTGGCGTCGTAGTGCGTGACCGATATTTAGGAGACCGCCCAGATTTCCGAGGCCTGCTTGGGGAAGAGGGCATCCAATAAATGCTCTGTCTCATCATCCTTTGTCAGGCAGTCGGTAAAGGCATATTTAAGCTCTCCCATGCTGCGGTGGCCAAAAACAAGGTGCAGGAAGGTCAGGTCCGGGAAGCTGGCCGAGGAGGATTCGGGGTTCTCAAAGCCGAGCCCTTCGATGGTTTCGATCAGCCCCTTCTCCAACTTTAGTCGTATACCGTCTTTATAGAAGTTCAACGTTAACTCGCCGCTGTGATTGGCAAAGGCGGATTCCGCCAATCGCCGTTCTAAAACCGGCTTGATCAATGCCAGGAAGGCTGGCAGGTCTGGGACCCGCATGAAATAAGCGTAGGGCTTCCGAACCCTCGGCAGGCTGGTCACCACGGCTTCATAGACCGGGTGGGTTTCTCCCAGCCAGAAACCGAACATCTTCTGCTCCTGGTCTTGCTCTTTCCCCAAACGCTCACCCCGTTCCCAGAGAAAGCGGATCACACTGGGGGTGACCGCCGTCCAGGCGAACCCTGGCGCCAGCTCGTATAAGGTGGCCGTGGTCATCTTGCCCCACTTGATGGGCGGCGTCCCCAGGATCCCGGCCGGTGCTCCTGCCTGGTCCTGAATGATCAAGAGATCCCGCCGGTTGATGTTGTACTTCCGCTTGCCGGCGAGCTCATACCGCCAGAGGGCTTCATCCCACAGGGCGTTGATCATATTCCTGGAGAAGCCGCTTTCGTAAGTTTGCATCAAAAAGGGAATATCCTCCGCAACCGCCGGCCGGAAGGTGAAGGGTTCGGTTTCGTCCTCCTTCAGCTGGGGGAGGTGCATTTCGTACCCGGCTCGGCCGCCCCCCAGGTTGAGGGTCATTTCATAACCGAACCGGCGGTAATAATAGGGGATGCCCGTGATCGCCTGGGCCAGTTCGCCGCGTGATTGGCTCCAGTTGTGCAGGACTTCAAATTGATGCCTGACCAAGCCCCGGCGGCGGTAGTCTTTGTGGGTGCCGACCAGCTCCGGACGGCCGACCTTAAAGGGAATGCCCTCGTAGGACCAGGTTTGAGAGATCAGGCAGCAGCTGGAGACGATCTCCCCGGTGTTGGTATCTTCCACGATCGTAAAATCGCCGGTGTCGAAGGTTGGTCCCTCGCCGCTGATCAGGTCTAGGGTCCAATCCTCCAGGCCTTTGGCGTCCCATTCGCCTTCCTGGTGGATATTGACGTTAAACTTAACCAAAGCATCGCTGTCAGCCAGGGTGGCATGCCGGAGGATGAGGCCTTCCTGTAATTCTCGAATGATCTTCTCTGCCATAAGTCTGCTCCTTTGTTTGAGTTTCTGCCCAAACAATTGTAATTGATTTCCATGGGTTGCTGCAGCGGTATACTTAGCCTACCAGGGTGATTGCAAAGGTAGAGGTTTTGAAAAAAATTGGCTCCCCGCAGCGTCTTCGCTGCGGAGAAATCAGTAAGGAAGGCGTATATTATTTCAATAGAGAAATTTGCATTATAAGCTGGTGTTTTTTCGCCGACGTCCTCGTCGGCGAGAGCGTAAACTTGGGATGAGAACCCATCGATCACCCTTCGGATAAAAATAATTTCAATCATAACTTGACGTGGGGATCTTACGACTGCCCTGCTTGGCCTACTGGCGTTGCCTTATGAAATTTCGATTCAAGCTGTTCTTTTTTCTACAATATTTCTCGGTAGGTGTGGTTGGTCCCTACCTGGTGGTATTTCTGGCTCAGAAATCTTTTTCAGGTTCGCAAATTGGGCTGATCCTGGGTGTCTTACCTGTTGCGGGAATGGTCTTTCAACCGGTTTGGAGCTATCTCAGCGATATCCTTAACCAGCGGCGCTTGCTGCTGTTGATCGCCCTTTCTGGTTTGATCCTGGCTTCACTCGGCCTGGGGTTCTCAACCTCCTTTCTGGCCGTGTTTTTTTGGGCGGTTTTATTTTCCGCCATGCGCGCCCCGGTGACGCCAATTATCGCTGCAATTGTGCTGGATTACCTGGAAGAAAGGGATGAAATTGATTCCTTCAGCCTGCTGCGGATGTGGGGATCGATTGGGTTTGGCGTGGCGACTTTGATCGTGGGGGCGCTGTTCCTGGACCGGATCGGGGATTTTTTCCCCTGGTTTACCGCCGGGGTTTTTGTTTTGCTGGCCATCCTCAGCCAATTCTTGCCGGAGAGGGGACAAACCTTTGTCTATCGTGGATTTAAAGATCTTGGCGGGCTGGTCAAAAACCAGAGCTTTGTTTTTTACCTGATCGGCAGCCTGTTCGTCGGCGCAAGCTTTGGGATTTACAACAACTACCTGACCCTGTTTTTACAATCGCTTCAAACTTCCTCCTGGCTGGTGGGGGTGATCACATCAATTCAAGCCTTTGTGGAAATTCCCGTGATGTTGGCCCTGCCATTTCTCTTAACCAGGTTTTCCCGGCGGCAGATCATCCTTTTGGGGGCTGTGATTTTGCCGGTTCGCTGGCTACTTTATTTCTTTATCCAGCAGCCGGCGTGGATCCTGCCCATCCAGCTGGTGCACGGCTTCCCCGTGGTGAGTTTCTTTGTGATCAGCGTGGCTTTCGTGGACCGCCTGGTGGATCCAAAATTCCGCGCCACTGGACAGGCCTTGTATTCAACCGTTATGATGGGAATTGGCTCCGGGGTGGGGATCACCCTCGCCGGGCGGGTGATCGATGCCTTCGGGGTGCGGCAGATCTGGCTCGTCAACATCCTCCTGGGGGTAGTGGGGGTGGTGATCCTGTCCCTCGTGTTCCGTCGGGTTGCTCCAGCTGACCGATAATTGATACCAGAAAAAACCACAGCTCATCCCCGCCGGCTTGATCGTGAGGGTAGTTGGCTGCATGCTGGGTGTGTCAAAGAAGGCCAAACTCTGCCGCATCGACTCGCCTGGGCCTTGGGGTGATGATGGTAGAAAACCCGCCATAAGAACACCGGTTGTCGCATCATGCGACAACCGGTGTCCGATTAAAATTTTGACCGCCTATTTAATCCTTCAATGGATAAGCCCCGTATTTTTCCACAGCATCGACCATGGCCAGCACGTTTTCGGCCGGGACGTCGTTCATGATGGTGTGCACGGAGGCCACCATGTAGCCGCCGCCAGGGCCCAGGGCCTGGATCACCCGGCGAACTTCCGCCTGCACCTCCGCCGGCGTTCCCTCTGGCAAAACGCGGTGGGTGTCCATCGCACCGCAAAACACAATCCGCTCCCCGTAGCGGGCTTTCAGCCGCTCCAGGTCGGCCATCCGCCCAGCGGAGGTCTGGATCGGGTTGAGGATGTCCACGCCAATTTCGATCAGGTCTTCGATCAGGTCAAACACATCCCCGTCGGTATGGAAGAAGATTTTGGCGTCGGTGCGCGCCTTGGTGAAGGCGATCAGGTCGGCATGGAAGGGTTTGAGCATTTCCCGGTACATCTTGGGGGAGATCATCAGGCTCTCCTGGGTCCCCAGGTCATCCCCGATCTTGATGATGTCCAGGTATTCGCCGGTCTCTCGCAGGAAATTGCCCATCATCTGCTTGCATTTTTCGGTGATCTTTGCCAGCAAAGCTTTAGAAAAATCCGGCCGCATGGCCATATTGAGCAGGAAGGTGTCCATTCCCTGCAGGCCGTGGGCGCGTTCAAAGGGGAAGAGCAGCCAGGGCGTGCCCATGATGGCATACTGGTTTTCTTCCGCCAGACGCCTGGCCTGCTCACGGCAGTGGGCCACCCGGGTGGGGTCGTTCATGTCCGGCCAGGGATAGTTATCAATATCCTCAAGGGTCGCGGCGTCCTTCATGGGTGGGGCGCCGGAGGTCCACTCACCTTCTGAAATTTCGATCTGGTGGGTGCCCCAGGAGTTTTCGTAGGGCGTGTGGGGGGCGCGGTTTTTATTGCGGATGCGGATGTCTTCAGGCTCCAGGTCCAGCACGCCGCGCACATCCACATGCAGACGCCTCAGGGTTTCCTCGTCAACTTTGGCGGTGCCCAATTCGGGCCAATCGTAGATGTATTCATCCGGGGCCTCGACGCCGATCAGGCGCTTAAGCGCCTGGTAAGTTTTCATTTTGATCCCGGTGGCGTTGCTGACCCCGACGACGATCGGGACGCGATCCGGTTCCTGATGGTTGATTGTGGCGAGCACGCGTTGTTTGGGGGTCAGGGGCATGTCTCTCTCCGTTCTTCTCTAGTGAAAAATACCGGGTAATTCTTTCTTTTCATCTTCACGGCTGATGCTTGTCTTAATATAGAACACCTGGGCGTCAAACCAGGCACGGGTGAATTCTACAGGGGTGGAGTGCGTGTCATGATACAGTTCTTCGAGATACATCAGGGGCGCATTTTTATGCAGGTTGAGCAGGCCCGCAATCTTTGGGTTGGCGAGGATCGAGCGGTAGGTGCGGTTGGCCCAGTCAAACTGGATCTTAAATTCATTTTCCAGGGTGACGTAAAGCTGCTTTTCTTCAAAATCGATCTCCTCCACGCCCTGACAATAATCATACACAATATGGTTTTCAATCAGCAGGACGGGCTGATCATTGATCTTCCGCAAGCGCTGCAGATTGAAGATCTTCTTGACGGGCGAAAGCCGCAGTTTTTCCCGCACTTCATCTGAGGGTTGGACGACTTCCCCTTTGAGGACTTTGGTGGAGTAGGGGATCCCCCGGCTGATCAGGTCGCGGGAGAAACCCGCCAAACGCCAGGTTGGTTTTTGTTCCAGAAAAATCTTATTCTTAACGAAGGTGCCTTTGCCGTGGATGCGTATGAGGAGCCGTTCTGAGATCAGTACTTCAATCGCTTTTCGAACGGTGCCGCGGCTGACCCCGAATTTAGCACACAGTTCTGATTCTGAAGGGATTTTTTGCTCATCTTGCCATTCAGCGGATGAAATTTTGCTGCGCATCCAATCCGTAATTTGTTCAAATATTGGGGTGGGGCTGTTTCGATTCAGATTGGGTTCCATTTCTCCCTCAAATTAATTTGCAAAATTCCGACACTTTATTTATAATAGACGTATATGGACGTCTATCTGATTGTATCATAAACTGAAACGATTTGCTGCAAGCTGTGTTATTTAAATTGGATGAAAAACATTATACCTTGGAAGAGCCAACCATTAATGGATCGGAGGTGAGAAGCAGCGTATTGAATTTCAGTTTTATTTTTTGTCCCCTCATATTTTGTCAACCAAACTAACTCGGAGGTAATTCTTATGTCATCTCAAACAAAAGCACAAACAAGGAAGCGCAGACTGCCGCTAACCTATGTTGTGGCGGTTATTCCCGTGGCCGCAGCATTGAACATTGTTGGTGGGTATATTAACACCGTCCTCAATCTCCCCATTTTCCTGGACATGATCGGCACGATGGTCACCGCCATCATCCTTGGTCCATGGTGGGGGGCCTTGGTGGGCGCGATCACCAATATTGTCAATTCATTCATCAGCGGCCCAATTTCACTCCCCTTTGCGGTCGTGAATGTTGTTGGCGCCCTCGTTTGGGGTTATGCCAATATGTGGGGCTGGATGAAAAAGTCCTGGAGCTTCTTCCTGGTCAATGTTTTGGTGGCAACAGTCGCCAGCATTTTCGCTGTGCCGATTTACGTCTTTATTTTCGGCGGCGCCACCGGCCACTTCGCAGACGTGATGACCGCTGCCTTCCTGGCAATGGGTCAAAACCTGATCGTGTCTGTTTTCTCATCCAACATCCTGGTCTCACTGGCTGATAAGATCATCTCAGGTTTCGTTGGCCTGGCGATTATTGAAGCCCTGCCCGAGAACCTGACCTCCAATGCCAAGCTCCCCAAGGCCGAAGGTTTGAACAAGATCATCCTGCCGGTTGTGGGTGTGGTGATCGGTGTGGCGATCATCCTGGTGTTCCTGGCGTTGAATTAATCACCTATTAGACTAAAAAGGAGTCATGATTCATGGATAAGAAAACTGTAGGCGCAAAGGAAGGCTTGGGCGTTGGGATTGTTGCGATTGGCTTGTTGTTGGCTTTTATGCCCAGTGCAGCCCAGCAAATTTCCGATCTGGAATTTATTGAGAGTTCACCGTTCAGCATTCTTTTGGGCGCGACCTACGTCCTGGCGCTGTTCGTTGTTATCGCCGGCATTGCTGTGACCGTTGGGAAGTTCACAGAAGCGGAAGATGAGGAAGAAGAATAATTCCGGCTTAAGTCTAGACCGGCTGCTCTAATGTGTGAATGGGATGGTTTCGGTGATCTTGCCGAAACCATCCATTCAATATGAGTGATGGAGTGAAAATGTCTGAAGCAAAACCGATTATCGCCTTTAAAGATGTCAGTTTTTGGTATGGTGAGACAACTGAAGAACCAGCCCTTAAGGAGATAAATTTAGAGATCCATGAAGGAGATTATGTCGCTCTTCTGGGTCTGAATGGGGCTGGCAAAACAACCTTGCAATTATGTATCAATGGTGTGGTCCCCAACAGCATTGTTGGGGAGTTTGCCGGGGAAGTGGTCGTGGACGGCCACGATACCTTTGAAACCCCTGTGAGAGAAATGGCAAAAACCGTGGGGATGGTTTTTGATAACCCTGAATTTCAATTAAGCCAGATGTCTGTTGCGGAAGAAATTGCCCTGGGCATGGAAAGCCTGGGATATTCCTACGAACAGATGAAGGAGACAATTGCTGAAGTTCTAAAGATTGTGGGTTTGGAAGGGTTGGAGGAACGTTCACCCTTTGGGCTCTCTGGCGGCCAGCAGCAGCGGCTTTCGATCGCTTCCGCCCTGGCGATGCACCCAAAAATATTGGTGATGGACGAACCGACTTCCAATGTTGACCCGATCGGCAAAGAAGAGATTTTCTCGGTGGCTTATGAGTTGAACCGGGAGCGCGGCATGACTGTGATCATGGCAGAGCACGAAGTGGAAGTTATGGCGCAGTATGCCAATAAAGTGGTGGTGATGGATCACGGAGAAATTCTCTTGAACGGCGCCCCGCAAGAAGTGTTCAGCAATGTTGAGTTGATCCAGGATTTGGGTTTGCGGATGCCCCAGGTTGCCGAATACGGCTACTACCTGGAACAAAAGGGCCTGATCGACCTGGGCGGTGTTTATCCGGTCACCTTGGATGAGGCCCTCAAGGTTTACGGCGATTATTTCTCAAAGAACAGGAAGGCAGGTTAACCGCATGGAACCCGTCATCAAAGTAGAAGATCTCTGGCACATTTATCCGAAAGGGAATGTCACCGCTTTAAAGGGCGTTTCCCTGGAGATTAATCCTGGCGAGATTGTTGGCGTGATTGGTCAAAATGGTTCCGGGAAGACGACCATGGTTAAACATTTTGTCGGGCTGCTCAAACCCACCAAAGGGTTTGTGTTTGTGAACGGGAAAGACACCACCCCGATGAGAGTCCAGCAGCTGGCCGCCAAGGTGGGCTATGTGTATCAAAACCCCAACCATCAATTGTTTGCCCGTACGGTCAAGGATGAACTCGAGTTCGGCCCGCGGAACCTGGGTCTGGATGAAGATGAAATTGCGGCGCGTGTTGAACAGGCTGTGAATTTTTTCAAGCTGGAAGATTTTCTTGCGCTTCATCCTTACCGGATCAGCTTCCCGCTGCGGAAACTGGTTGGCATGGCATCCATCTACACCATGAAACCGGATGTGTTCATTCTCGATGAACCCACCACGGGGCAGGACAACGTCACCACCCGTACGGTTTACAACCTGATCCGCCGCCTGCGGGAAGAAGGTTCGACCGTGTTGTGCGTGGCGCACGATATGATCCTGCTTGCAGAGGTGGTCGATCGGATGTTGGTGCTGCGAGATGGCGACCTCATCATGGATGCAACCCCGCGTGAGGTCTTTTCGAACGAGGAAATCATGTCCAGCACGCATCTCACGCCGCCGCAGATCACCCGGCTTTCCCTGGGGCTGCGCGAACGCTATGAGAGCTTTGACGATATTATCCTCAGCGTTGATGAGATGGTTGACATTTCAACACAATCAGCTGCAAGCTAACTGGATAGGAGTTTAAAATGCAAGGTATTGTTATTCCCATTTCGATGGTCCCGGGAGATTCGGTCATCCATCGGATGAACCCACTGCCGAAATTGATGTGGACGGTGGGTATTTTGGCGATCTCATTTGCAACCCGTAATATTGCTGTCCTGGGCAGTTTGTTTCTGATCGGTCTGATCCTGGTTTTGATATCTGGGATCCAGAAGTCTTACCTGCGGGTGGTGATGATCCTGTTCCCGATCAGCCTGACGCTGATCACCCTGCAGAGCGTGGCCCCGGCTTTTCCGCGACCCTGGACCCCCATTGTTGATCTGGGCCCTCTGACGATTTATCAGGAAGGCATTTACAGCGGCATTTCCCTCTTGATGAGGATCTTTTCGATGACCACCTGGGCCCTGGTCACCATTATGACTTCACACCCTTCAGATATTTTTACCTCCCTGAAGGGCATTGGCATGCCCTATGCGCTCAACTTCATCTTCATTATGACCCTGCAGTTGATCCCGATTTTGCAGAACGAGTTTGGGGTGGTGTTGAATGCTCAGAAATCCAGGGCGATGAAGGGCACTGGTTTTGGGGCGATCCTGCCCAGCATGGTGCCGGTGTTTGTGGGCGCCATTGAACGCGTTCAGCAGCTGTCGATTTCGCTTGAATCGCGGGCCTTTGGTTCTTCGGGCCAAAAAACCAGTTTCCGGCAGGTTCGGATGACCGTATTTGACTATCTCAACCTGATTGTGGCAGTGATTGCCTGTGGTTTAACCACCTATTGGGTGATCGTCAATCAAAGCCTGGATTGGACCGATACCCTGGTCTTCTCCCCGGGCTTTGCCCTGGCCTTGTTCTTGGGCGCCACCCTGGGATTTTTAACCTTCGTGATCATCGCGCTGCGCTCGGTGATCAAAGCATAACAGTCTTTCAATCAAGCAGTCATAAAGGAGTCTCGCATGGCAAATGATGAATTAATGTATCACATTCACATGAAAACAGGCGATGTCGGCCGCTACGTCTTCCTCCCGGGCGATCCTGGCCGCTGTGAAAAAATCGCCAGCTATTTTGATGATCCGGAATTGATCGCCTACAACCGCGAATACAAGACCTACACCGGCACCCTGCTGGGCGAGAAGGTTTCCGTAACCTCCACCGGCATCGGCTGCCCCTCCACGGCCATTGCCGTAGAGGAGCTGATCAAAATTGGCGCAGACACCTTTATCCGGGTGGGCACCTCTGGCGGTATGCAGCCCCATCTGCGGGCGGGTGACCTGGGCATCGTCACCGGCGCCATCCGTGATGAAGGCACGACCCTGCATTATTTGCCGGTTGAATTCCCGGCGGTCGCAGACCTGGATGTGGTGCTCTCCCTGCGCCAGTCGGCTGAACAGCTCGGCAACCGTTATGCATTGGGGATCTCCCAGTCCAAGGATTCTTTCTTTGGCCAGCATGAACCGGAACGGATGCCTGTTGACAAACGCCTGCTCGAGCGCTGGAAGGCCTGGGTGCAGGGCGGCACGATTTGTTCCGAGATGGAAGCTGCCACCATTTTTATTTTGAGCAGCATCTACCGCAAACGCGCCGGCGGCATTATGTTGATCGGATGGAACCAGGAGGGGGAGAACCCCGACGAGCACGTTTCCGATTTGGACCCGCTGATCCAGACGGCAGTTGGGGCGGTTAAGATCTTGATTGAAAACGACCGCACAAACTAATTGGGGATGCATGACCTGTGGCTAAACAAAAACATCTACAGATTGAAGCAGGGGAGGTTGGGCGGTATGTTCTGCTTCCCGGCGATCCTGCCCGGTGTGAAACGATCGCTGAGCATTTCGAAAATCCCCGTGAGGCGGCCTATAACCGTGAGTTCCGCACGATCACGGGCCTTCTGGCGGGTGAAAAAGTTTCGGTGGTTTCCACCGGGATCGGCAATCCCTCCGCGGCCATCGCCATTGAGGAACTAAACAAGGTCGGCGCGGACACCCTGATCCGGGTCGGCACCTCGGGCGGCATGCAGCCATTCCTGAAGCCTGGCGACCTGGGGATCCTCCAGGCCAGCATCCGGGATGAGGGCACAACCAAGCATTACCTGCCGGTGGAATTTCCCGCTGTTGCGCATTTGGAGGTCCTCCTGGCGCTCAGGGAAGCGGCCCTGACCCTGGGGCAGCGCGCCTATATTGGCATCTCCCATTCAAAAGATTCCTTCTATGGTCAGATGCAGCCGGAACGCATGCCCGTTGCAGACGACCTGCTCACTCGCTGGGATGCCTGGGTCAAAGGCGGCGCGCTCTGCGCGGAGATGGAATCGGCCACGCTCTTCACCCTCGGGCAGATCTACGGCCTGCGGACGGGCAGCATTGTCCTGATTGCGATGAACCAGGCCCGGCCCGAGCTGGGCTCAGTCTCAGATGTTCAACCCCTGATCGCCACAGCCGTCAACGCGCTTCAGATCCTCATCCAACGCGATCGAAACCAAAGAAAGGAACAGTCATGATGGCACACAATCCAGAACTACAATATCACATCCAGATGAAAGCAGGCGATGTTGGGCGGTATGTGTTTCTCCCCGGAGACCCGGGCCGCTGTGAAAAGATCGCCAGGTATTTTGAAAATCCTGAACAAATTGCATATAACCGAGAATACAAAACCTATACCGGCGCCCTGCTTGGGGAAAAAGTCTCTGTGATGTCCACGGGGATCGGCTGCCCTTCCACGGCCATCGGCGTGGAAGAGTTGATCAAGATCGGCGCGGACACCTTTATCCGCATTGGCACCTCTGGCGGGATCCAGCCAGGCACCCGCACGGGAGATGTGGCCATCGTGAACTCGGCCATCCGTGATGAGGGCACCACCCTGCACTATATGCCCCCGGAATTTCCCGCCCTGGCGGATATTGACGTGGTGACGGCCATGCGCAGCGGCGCCCAGAAAGCTGGCATTCCCTATCGTGTGGGACCGACGCAGTCCAAAGATTCCTTTTTTGGTGAAGTCGAGCCCAACCGGATGCCCGTTGCAGACCGTCTGAACCGACGCTGGAAAGCCTGGGTGGAAGGCGGGGCGATCTGCTCAGAAATGGAAGCCGCGGCGATCTTCATTATCTCGGCAATTCACCGCAAACGCGCCGGGGGCGTGATGCTGATGGCCAGCATGGAAGAAAACGAAGATCCTGAAGAGCGAGCAGCCCTGTGGGATATTGACCGCGCCATCCAGGTGGCTGTTGAAGGCTTGAAGATCCTGATTGAACAAGACAAACAACAGGCAGTTCAGTAGACTTATTATTAGTGGTTTCTTGCAATCAGGATTTTATTCATGATCGGACGCGACGTTAGAAAACTGCGAACCAAACACCCTGAGTTCGTGGCAAGCATGGAAAAATATTACTGGTGGAACTTCATCTCACTGGTGTTTGATTCGGCCATTTACGCCTTTTCAATTTCGGCCCTCTCCCAGGACACGATCATCCCATATTTTGTCGATCAATTGACCGACCGCAGCTGGATCATCGGCCTGGCCCCGGCCATATTCTACCTGGGATACTACCTGCCCCAGCTGTTTGGGGCCTTCCTGGTGCACGCCAGGCGAACCAAGAAGAAATTTGTGCTGCAGGTGGCCATCGCCGAGCGGGTGGGTATTTTAATGATTGCTCTGGTGGCGCAGGCCTACGGCTTGCTGAGTGATGGGCTGATCCTGGTTTTGTTCCTTTTTTCCTATATGATCTTCTCGATCACCAACGGGATGATCTCGCCGGGGTATTCAGATTTCATCAGCAAGAGCATCATCCGCAACCGGGGCCTGTTCTTTGGGTTTATGAACGGCCTGGGCGGCCTGATCGGTTTTGGGGCCTCTCTCCTCAGCCGGTACCTGCTTGACAGCTATGCCTTCCCCATTAACATTCGCACCCTGTTTTGGATCGCTCTGGCCACATCGGCGATTTCACCCATCCTGATTGCCAACTTGAAGGAAGTGCCCTACCCGGTCAGTCCCGAGAAGGAAGATTTAAAACGGTTCATTAGATCCATCCCGGCGCATCTTCGTGAGCAGCCAGATTTCATCCGCTTCATGATCTCGAGGGCTGTGCTGGGGTTGGGGATCCTGGGAAACGCCTTTTACGCGCTGTATGGGCAGCGGGTTTTCGACCAGACGGCCGGCAGCATTGCCATTTTCACGATGATCCTCCTGTTCACGCAGAGCCTGATCGGTTTTGTGTGGGGATGGCTGGGCGATCGCTTCGGTTATAAGAAAGTCTATGTGATCGTGTCGATCCTGGTGGCGGCGCAGGGCTTATTGGCGGTTTTTGCCAGCGCGCCCTGGATGATCTACCTGATCGCCTTTTGCATCGGCAGCGCCTATGCGGCCTTTCGGATCGCTGATTCGAACATGATCTTTGAGATCGCCCCTTCAGCCGAGACCAGCCGGTTTGTGGGCATCACCAACACCTTTGTGGCCCCGATCATGACCCTGGCGCCCCTCCTGGGAGGCGCGCTGGTGGATTTGTTCAATCACCAGGTGATGTTCATCACTGTGATTGCGGTGGGCATCCTTTCGACAATCTTGGCTGTGGCGCTGATGCCGCAGCTGCGGCAGCAAGATTAAGCATTTATCGGTTCCCCTCTTTTTCAACACAGGTACGTGCAGGTGTGTATCCAGGTACGCCACTGGATACACCCTGCAGCCTGTAAATTGGGCGTTTTTGGGGTGTGGTTATGATTTGACTGCTCCCTGGGGAGGCGTTTTTTGTAAGTCCGGTATGTCGGCGAAGCCGCCTGCCTGAAAAAGACCACGGTTTACATGCAGATCGTTAAGTTGCCTGGGCCCCCATGATTTGTCAGGTAGGCGCTTTTTTATTCTTGTAGAAAGATATTATGCAGGCTGTGATTCTTTGACTGTGATGGGTCTTCTGCAGGACCCAGCGGCATACCTAACCTACAACTGAAATATAGGTGAGGAGAAAGCAATCCAAGAATTGATTTTTAATTAAGTTCGGTCCATTATGTGGGAAAAGTCTTTAAGAAATCTCCGAAGGAGATCTGATGACTCCATTAGGATGATCCTTCGTAGATACAAAAACAAAAGAGGCTGCCCGGATTGGTTGGGGCAACCTCTTTAATTTCAAGGTGCTGTGTCAATTACGCCAAATTCTCCAGGCTGGTGACCATTTCATCGATCACATCAAAGCCGCCCTGCCAGAATTCCGCTTTGGAAGCATCCAATCCGGCATCCTTCAGCAATTCCATCGGTGCGATCGAGCCGCCCGCCGCCAGGATCTTCATATAGCGGGGCTTGAAGCTCTCACCCTCTTCCTGGTACTGCTTGTAAAGCGCAAGCACCAGTAACTGCCCAAAGGCATAGGCATATACATAGAAGGGCACGCCGTAGAGGTGGGGCACCATCACCCATTCCCAGCGGAACTCATCTGGGAGGGTCACAGAATCGCCAAACTCGCTCTCGAGGTTCTGCCGATAAGCCTCCGCCAGTTGGTTCACCTGGGCGCCCTCGGCAACCATCTGGTGGGCTGTCTTCTCGAACATGGCGAAATAATTCTGCCGCAGGATGGTGGCAAAGGCGTCATCCATCTGGCGGAACAGCAAATCGCGCCGGACGGCCTCGTTGGTTTCTTCAGCTAACAACTTGTCCACCAGCATCATCTCGCCGAAGGTGGAGGCCGTCTCCGCCAGGGGCAGGCAGGCATGCTGGGTGAAGGCGCTGTGTTCCCGCGCCATCAAGGAGTGGATGCCGTGTCCCAGCTCGTGCGCCATGGTGGCGACGTCATCTGGGCGTCCCTGGTAGTTGAGCAGCACCCAGGGGGTCAGGTCTGGCGTGATGGTGGCGCAGAAGGCGCCGCCCATCTTGCCCTTGCGGACCTGGCTGTCGACGTGCTCAGCATCAAGGATTTGTTTGGCCATATCGGCAAATTGGGGGTCAAACTCCAGGAAGGATTGCAGCACGATATCGGCGGCCTCGCTGAAGGCATACTTCTTATCAGATTTCTCCACGGGGGCATAAATATCATAGCGGCGCAGTTTGTCCATCCCGATCCGTTTGGCTTTAAGGCGGAAGAAGCGTTGGAAGTGGTTGGTGTTTTGGCGGGTGACATCCAGCAGGGTTTCGACCACGTCATCCGGGATGTCATTGACCAGGTTGCGTACGGAAATGGGCGCTTGGAAGCCGCGCAGGTTCAGGTTCTCATTGCGCCAATCGCGCACGATGTTCTGGTAGATCTGGCCCAGGATCGGGGCATCTTCTTCATAAACCCCAAACAGGGTCTGGTAGGCCCGCGCCCGCAGGTCGGGATCAGATTCCCTAACGAGGGCCATCAGCTCGCCCCGGGTCAGTTCCTGTTCCTCTCCTTCGATCTCGATCTTGAAGGTGTAGCGGTTGGTGATCGATTCATAGAGCATATTGAGGGCATTCACACCGGTGACGTCTTTGATGTTGATGACCTTTTCCTCCGGCTCGGTCAGCGTATAGTCTTTGAAGTTGCGCATGGTAACCAGCCAGTAGCGGAAGTCCCCGGCTGCGTCCAGCAAACGCTGGGCGTTCTTATCATCCAGACCCTTCCACCACAGGTTGAAGAACAGGGTCTGGTTGCTCATCTCGGCCTTAAATTGGTCCACCTTCGCCACGGCCGCCTGGGCGGCCTGGTCTTGCGTGTCTTCGGCGAAGGACAGCTGGGCGAAGCCGTCCAGCCGGCTGGCTAACCGGTAGAAGTGTTCGTAGGCGGTGATGATGCTGATGAACAGGTCTTCACTGATGTCGGGAGAGAGCTGCTCGCGGTAGGCCTGGAAGTTCTCCACCCCGGCCCGGATTTCGTCAAAAGCTGCTTGGTACCTGGGATCGTCAAAGCCCTCGTAAAGGTCCTTCAGGCTCCAGGGCGTTTGTGCATAAGGGGTTTGTTTTGTCATCGGGTCAATTCCTTTGGTTAATTTTTTATTCCGGCGGCGATGATACATTATGGCGCCGGTTTGATTTCATTCGCTTTGTCTTCACGCACGATTTCACGTAAATGGTCGATTGGCTGGCGTGTTTGGGATTTCTCATCCCAATAATACCAGCACTTCCAGCCGTTGCTGGGCCCCTCCCGGATCTGCTTGGCGATCTGGTGGATCGAGCCGCGTGAGCCGTTGAAAGACAGCTTGCCATCCGCCAGGACCTTGGCCGTCAGTTCGCCCTCCGCGCCGAAATACAGGGTCTGCCCGGGTTCCAACAATCCGTTCTCCACCAGGTTCCCAAAAGGCACTCGCTTTCGCCGGCGCGGGTTGGGCGTGAGGAAGATCGGCAAATCAAACGCCAGCTGGGTCACTTGCCCCACGCGCGCCCGGGCCAGGTTTGCGTAATTTGCGTCCACCTCCACACCGATAAAATGCCGGTGCAGCTTGCGGGCCATCGCCCCGGTTGTGCCCGTCCCGAAGAAGGGGTCCAGCACCACGTCTCCCGGGTTGGAGCTGGACAGGATCACCCGGTAGAGCAGGGCTTCTGGTTTTTGGGTGGGGTGGGCTTTTTCACCTTCCTCATCCTTCAAGCGCTCCTTGCCAGTGCAGATGGGGATGTACCAGTCGCTGCGCATCTGCAGGCCGTCGTTGAGGCCCTTCATGGCCTGATAATTAAAGGTATATTGGGCGCCTTTTTCTTTTTGCATCCACAGCAGGGTCTCATGGGCGTTGGTATAGCGCACACCATGAAAATTGGGCATGGGGTTGGCCTTGACCCAGACCACATCGTTGAGGAACCAGAACTGCAGGTCTTGCAAAATCTTGCCGACGCGGTAGATGTTGTGATAAGAGCCGATCACCCACAGGGTGCCGGTGGGTTTGAGCACCCTGCGGCAGGCCGTCAGCCACTCACGGGTGAAGCGATCATACTGGGCGAAGCTGTCAAACTGGTCCCAGTCATCGTCCACGGCGTCCACCCGGCTCAGGTTTGGGCGCCAAAGCTCCCCTTCCAGCTGGAGGTTATAGGGTGGGTCTGCAAAGATCAGATCGATCGAGTTTTCGGGCAAACCGGGCAGCACCTGCCGGCAGTCGCCGACCAGGATCTGGTCCAGGGGTAAACTTGCATCGTGGTTTGACATTGGTCTCCTTATTTTAACGGTTTTTCGCTGCTTTGGGGCATCGGTTATAATTCACCTGCTGCCGATCAACCAAAAGCCAATCAGGAACTTTTATGACCTCCTCCAAGCCCGACCAACCCGAAAGCATCCGTCCCCTGCCCAAACGCTGGCGGGTCCACCATCCCATCCCCGCCAAAATCTCGCAGGCCTTGGGCAATTTTTCACCCCTGATCCGTCAGCTGCTCTACAACCGCGGCTTTGAGGATCCGGAGTCAGCGAGTGCTTTTTTGGTCGGGACGGTCCCCTTCCCCACGGATCCACTCTTGATGACGGGCATGGCAGCGGCGGTGGAACGCTTGCGAAGGGCCGTTGTTGAAAATGAAAAAATCGCCATCTACGGCGACTATGACGCCGATGGGGTCACCTCGTCGGCGCTGCTTAAAGAATTCCTGGCCGCTTTGGGCCGGGAAGCCCGGTCTTATATCCCCGACCGCTACGAGGAGGGCTACGGCCTGAACAATGCTGCCGTCCGGCAGCTGGCGGGTGAGGGGGTTGGCCTGATCATCACGGTGGACTGCGGCGTGCGGGCGGTGGCCGAGATCCAGCTGGCCAACGAATTGGGGATGGACGTGATCGTCAGCGACCATCACACCCCCGGCCCAGAGCTGCCGCCGGCGGTGGCGGTGATCGACCCCAAGCAGGCGGGCGACCCCTACCCTGAAAAGAACCTGGCCGGCGTGGGGCTGGCC
Organism: uncultured Candidatus Brevefilum sp.; assembly: GCA_964558525.1. Lineage (GTDB taxonomy): Bacteria > Chloroflexota > Anaerolineae > Anaerolineales > Anaerolineaceae > Brevifilum. The sequence continues at coordinate 48,720 of CAZLEK010000003.1, read as the reverse complement.
TACAAGCTGGCCCAGGCCTACCTTGAGCGCTATCCCGAGGAAGGCGTGTGGGCCGATGACTGGCTGGACCTGGTGGCGATCGGCACGGTGGTGGACCTGGCGCCCCTGCGGGGTGAAAACCGATTATTGGTCCGGGCCGGCCTGGAGAAGCTGCGTCGTGAGCCCCGGCAGGGGATCTTCTCCCTGGCGCAGGTGGCCGGCGTCGATTTTCAAAAGACCAACGCGGCAGACCTGGGCTTCCGGCTGGGCCCGCGCCTCAACGCCGCTGGGCGGCTGGAATCCGCCCTGACCGCGCTGGACCTGCTGACCACCCGCAACCTCTTGGAAGCCGGTCACCTGGCTCAACAGCTCGACTCCTACAACCGAGACCGGCAGGCGATCACCGAAGACATCCGCCAAAACGCGGCCCAAAGCGTGTTAGACGAAGACCCAGATGCCCTGCTGTTCTTCGCCGCCGACCCGGACTTCAGCGAAGGGGTGGTGGGCTTGGCGGCCTCCCGGTTGGTGGAATCCTATTATCGGCCCTCCATCGTGGGGCATGAGGGCCCGGAAACCACCGTGGCCTCCTGCCGCTCAATCCCCGAATTTCACATCACCCAGGCCCTGGACGAATGCGCCGACCTGCTGGTGCGCCACGGCGGGCACGCCGCCGCGGCGGGCTTCACCGTTCTCAACAAAAACCGGGCGGCGTTGGTGAATAAACTCAGGGAAATCGCCCAGGCGCAGCTGGGCAGCCTGGACCTGCTGCCGGTGCTGGCGATCGACCGCAAGATCAAGCTGGAGATGCTCAACGGCCAGCACATCAGCGGGATCTTGAACGACATCCGTCAGCTGGAGCCCACCGGCCGGGGAAACCCCGAACCGGTCTTTGCTTCTTATGACCTCGAGGTGCGCTATGCCCGGGCCGTGGGGCGCGAGGGCACACACCTCAAACTGCAGGTGCGCGCCGGGCGGAATGACTTTGACGCGATCGCCTTCCGCCAGGGCTACTGGCTGGAAGACATGCCCGAGCGGATCGACCTGGCTTACCGCTTTGAGATCAACGAGTTCAACGGAAGGTCAACCCTGCAGCTGAACGTCAAGGATCTCAGGGCATCGGAAGAATCGGTTTAATGCGATCTTTAGGCAAGGGGTAGGGCCCGCAGCGGGGCTGAATGCAGCGCCGGCCAGGATGAACCTGCTTCCACCCATGTATTGTCAGATGAAAATTTTATAGAGCAGCACCATCGGCATGCCGATGCCCGGGTAGGTGCCCTGGCTGCCTTCGTCCCAGGAACAGCTGCCCACCTTTACTCATTTTTTACTTTACTTTCTGCTAACTGAGCCAGCGGAAAGCAAAGGATTGCGCATGCATTGTTTTCTTGCATTCTAGCCTTGATTCGCGGTCCCCCAGCCTCCTTCGAGTACGGTTTTGATCCCCTCCAGCCTTTTTCGCAGCCGACGTGAGAGCATACGTTCAATCACCGGTTCAAGGGGTTTTAGGAAACCTTGCGCCGATAATGTTTCCCGTTGGATGATCCGCGTCCCACCGCCTTCTTGTAGAAATTGATAAGCCAAGTGACCTTTCATACTCGCACCTTCGAAATCTTCCTCGAGGAATTGGCATGGTTCGTAGCGCGTGATTTCGGATACGATTTCCCCGCGGACGAAGGGTAGCATCTGTACTACTTCCCGGTAGCGAGTGCCAACACCCACCGGTCCTGCGGTTGTCTTTTCTAGGATCAGAACTGGGGAATCATCTTCCTGGGGGTATTGATCTTTATCTCTCAAAAAGGCATAAACGTCGGAAGGCGTGCGTTGAATCAGAATTGATAATTCGAAGTCCATCTCATGCTCCTAGCTTTCAGCGTATTCTTCCACCTGGCCGAACGCTCGCCTTCATGCCATCAGCTCGATGTGGATCATCACCATGTTTTGGCAGGCGTAACCCAACAACAGAGTCAACCTACGATGTGATCTCTTCCGCTGCCTTCGTAAAATCCGCATCGCTGGGCTGCGAACGAGCTGTCGGATCCAGCCGGCTGTGACCGAGAAAAGTCGCCGTCGTCACGCCATCCACCTCGAAGTTAAAATCGTGAGGTGGTCCCCATTTCCTAGACCACAAATCGATATATTCACGGCGGGATTCTCATCGCATCCATGTAGTTTCATTCCTCGTGCTGTAAACATCTGCGGGAGTCCGCTGACTAAATTCTTGACGCGACCTTTCATCATTATACAGCTAAAAATAATCCTCCAAGCCATTGGATAACTCCAAAATAGATGGGTCATCCTTGATGTAAATAGTTTCGTACTTGATTGTCCGCCATAGACGCTCCACAGAGATGTTCTTATAAGCTCTGCCACAGCCATCCCTGGCGTATAATAATCCCCATGCTGTCCACCCTCCTCACCGCCGCCACGATCGGCTTCTCCGCCGGGGTCACCCCCGGGCCGCTGCAGGCCGTCTTCCTCGCCTACACTGTTAAGGGGGGCTGGAAGCAAGCCCTGCCGGCCGCCTTCGCCCCCCTGGTGACCGACGGCCCGGTGATCCTGCTGGTGCTGCTGGTACTCAACAACCTCCCGCCCGTTTTCCTGCAGGGGCTGCAAATCGGCGGCGCCTTCTTTATCCTCTATCTGGCCTGGGACGCCTTCCGCTCGTACCGGCATTTTACAGCGATTGAAGAAGCTGAATCCACTTCGGGCTGGGGGACACTGCTTAAGGCGACCCTGATGAACCTGCTGGCCCCCGGGCCCTGGCTGTTCTGGAGCCTGATCAACGGGCCCAATCTGCTCCGGGCCTGGGCGGTTTCCCCCTGGTGGGGCGCGGCCTACCTGGCGGCCTTTTACGGCGTCTTTATCCTGAGCAATATCGGGTTGATTTTGCTCTTCGCCACCATGGGGCGCATGGGTGAGAAGGTGCGCCGCGGGCTGCTGCTGCTATCGGCCGTTGTGCTGGCCGGGTTTGCGGTTTATCAGGGCCTGCAGGGCTGCGGCCTTTTTTGAGGGGGTCAGATATGGTAAACTTGCATGCAATCTTTTCACAAAGAAATGGTGGTTGAGTATATGTTCCCTGTTGCCCATCCCAAGGTGATCCAGCGCGCCCGCCAGATCCTGGCCCACGATCCCGTTTTTATCGACACGGAAACCACCGGCTTTTCACCCACCGACGTGGTGATTGAGATCGGCGTGGTGAACCTGGCTGGCGAAACTTTGTTCGAGTCCCTGTTCAAACCCGGCATCCCGATCCCGGCCGATGCGATTGCGATCCACGGCATCACCGAGGCAATGGCGGCTGACGCCCCCAGCTGGAAGGACGTCTGGCCCAGGCTGCACGCAGTGTTGGAAGGGCGCCTGGTGGGTATGTACAATGCTGAATTTGACCTGCGCCTGATGAAACAAACCCACAGCCGTTACTGGCTCGACTGGCCCCTGGATGACCAGCGGTTTTTCTGCGTGATGAAGCTTTACGCCGCCTACTACGGCGAAGCCAGCCGGCGCGGCCGGGGCTATCGCTATCACAAGCTCGAAGCAGCCGGCGCGGCCTGCGGGATCCCGCTGCCCAACAGCCACCGGGCGGTGGATGATGCCCGGCTGACCGCAGCGCTGTTTAAATACATGGCGGACACCGCCGCCTGACCCATTACCGGAGGAGACCATGACCATTTTTTATCCCCACACCCGCATGGATGATTTTGTAGAAATCCTGCACGGACGTGAAGTGCCTGACCCCTACCGCTGGATGGAAGATCTGGAGAGCGAAGAGGTCCGGGACTGGATCGAAGCCCAAAATGAGATCACCTTTGATTTTCTGGAGCGCTCGCCCCTGCGGGAGAAGATCCAGCAGCGGATGACTGCATTGTGGAATTATGAGAAGTATTCCCCACCCTATAAGCGGGCTGGCCGCTATTTCTTTGCCTTCAATGATGGGCTCCAAAACCAGGACGTGCTTTACTGGCTGGAGGACCTGGAAGGCGAGCCGCAGGTTTTGATGGATCCCAATACCCTCTCGGAAGACGGCACGGTGGCCCTCAGCGGCGCGGCCGTCAGCAAGGACGGCAATTATCTGGCTTACGGTTTATCGGATGCTGGCTCAGACTGGCAGACCTGGCGCGTGCGGCGGGTTGAGGACGGCGAGGATCTGCCCGATAAGATCGAGTGGGTCAAGTTCTCGGGCGCCAGTTGGGATGGGCAGGGTGAGGGCTTTTTCTACAGCCGCTATGATGTCCCTGACGGCGCAGCTCTGAAGCAGGCCAATTACTACCACAAGCTGTATTATCATCGCCTGGGAACGAACCAGTCCGAAGACCGGCTGGTTTACGAGCGGCCTGACCAGAAGGAATGGGGCTTTAACGGTGTTGTGACAGAGGATGGGCGCTACCTCGTCATCTATGTGTGGCACGGCACCGCCGCAGAGAATGGTTTGTTCATCCTCGATTTAGAAGACCCAGACGCGGCAGTGATGGAACTGCTGGCTGATTTTGACGCCGAGTATGGGGTGGTTGGCAACGAGGGGGCGCGCTTCTTCATCAAAACCGACCACGATGCCCCGCAGCACCGCCTGTTCGCGGTAGATCTGGCGCATCCGGAACCGGATGCCTGGGAGGAATTGATCCCAGAGGCTGAGGATAAGCTTGAATTTATGGACTACGTCGGTGGGCGCTTTGTCGCCACCTATTTACACCACGCTGCCCACCAGGTGCGCTTTTTCAAGACGGATGGATCGCCCGACGGCGAATTATCCCTGCCCGACATCGGCACGGTGACGGGTTTTGGCGGCCGGAGCGACGACCCGGAGACCTTTTATAAGTTTTCCAACTTCACCACCCCCGGGACGGTGTATCACTTTGATGTTGCAGCCCGGAAGGCGACCGTCTTCCGCGCCCCGGATCTGGCCTTTGACCCCGGGGACTACATCACAGAGCAGGTTTTTTTCAAGAGCAAGGACGGTACCCGAGTACCGTTGTTTATCAGCCGTAAGAAGGATTTGAAGTTGGAAGAGGATGCGCCGACCTACCTCTACGGCTACGGCGGATTTAATAACCCCCTGCCGGTCAGCTTCAGCGTTCCCAACCTGGTTTGGATGGAGATGGGCGGTATTTTTGCCCAGGTGCACCTGCGCGGGGGTGGGGAATATGGGCGCGAATGGCACGAAGCGGGTATGAAGCACAACAAGCAAAACGTGTTTGATGACTTTATCGCCGCGTCGGAATACCTGATCGAAGAGGGTTTCACCCGGACGAAAAAGCTGGTAATCGGCGGGCGCTCCAACGGCGGGCTGCTGATCGGGGCCTGCATGACCCAGCGCCCTGACCTGTTTGGGGTCTGCTTACCCAATGTGGGCGTGATGGACATGCTGCGCTTTCACAAGTTCACCATCGGCTGGGCCTGGGTCTCGGATTATGGATCCCCTGAAGACCCGGAGGAATTTGAGACCCTCCTGGCGTATTCGCCCTATCATAATATCCAGGAAGGCGTGGACTATCCCCCCACGATGGTCATGACCGGGGACCATGACGACCGGGTCTTCCCCGCGCACAGCTTCAAGTTTGCGGCAAAACTGCAGCAGGCCCAGGCTGGCGACGCGCCGATCTTGATCAGGATCGAAACCCGGGCCGGACACGGCGCCGGTAAGCCTACCAAAAAGCTGATCGAAGAATTTTCGGACATGTGGACCTTCGCCCTGGCGAATATGCCATAGAATCATGCCTGATTGGTGGATGATTGAAGCGGCGCTGCATAAAGCGCCGCTTTTTGGTGATTAAGGTGAAGGCTCTCTTGTCAGGCCGTTTAGGCGAAAAAGACAGCGGCCCGGCAGGTTTGGCGCTCAGTCCGGTAGATTGATTTCAAGATCAGGGATCGTCACGCTGCGAGCCATTATTTTCAAACTACCCCATCAGCGGCCCAATTATAAAACGAACCTTTACAAAGCTCCCTGCAAGGAGGACATGACGCGGCGCGGATTTGATTGGATTCGACCTCTTCCTGATCGAGGGGCCTTGCAGAGGTTAATCTCAACGCCAGGGAGAAAAACCTGGCTTGTAAATAACCCCATGTCTCCGGGTTGAAATCTGGGGGGCTGCTGTCAATGACAGCTGCAACCCAATATCATTTAACCAGACATTACGGCTGGCCGAGCTTCTCCCCACAGGACAATCGAAAAGTTAGAGCTATGGAAAATAACTGGCTCCCCGCACGTCCTTGTTGCGGGGAAATGAGCCAAGAAGGCGTAAATGTTTTTTCAATAGAGAAATTGGCATTTAAACTGGCGTTTATTCGCCGACGGGGACGTCGGCGAGAGCGGAAAGTTAGGAAGAGATACCACCGCTCACTCTTAGGGGAAAAAGAATTTCAAGCAACACTTTTCTTGGGGATTTTACGATTGCTCAGATCCCCCCGGAATATCCCCGTGTTTTTGCTGGATTTTGTGTATACTTAAAGCGTCATGAACACGGATGACTTACTTGCTGATAGATATTTGGAAGGCCCTGATACCAGACCGGTTATGATAGGTTGCGCCATGGCATAACCGGCGATACTTCTTTTGGTTGTCTTTAAGGACCTTCACGATATCTGCATCATGAAGGTCTCTTTTGTTAAGGAATAATCAAGCTTTTGCAGGAGGACGTTATGGCAGTGAAAGATCTGATCAATCTTGATGAGGCCATCGAGAGAATTCGAGCGGAGATCGCCCAGGGGAATTGGGATCAGGTGGCAACCTTACTGGAGTCCTTAAGGCGTTCAGACCAGGCAGAGGTCTTTTCCGACCTGCCGCCTGAGCAGCAGCAGGAAATTCTGCCGCTGCTGAACCCAGAAAACTCTGCGGACATCTTTGAGGAATTGGAAGACGAAGACGTTTTCGAGCTTGCCAAACGCATCGATACAAAACGGTTGGTTGAGATCGTGGACGAAATGGAGCCGGATGAAGCAGCCGACCTCCTGGGAGATATCACACCTGAGCAGGCTGAAGAAGTCCTCTCACAGATTGATGAGGCGGAGGAAGTCCGCTCGCTGCTGGTCCACCCTGACGAGACCGCCGGCGGCGTGATGACCGCCCTGGATGTGCGCATTCAGCAGGACATGACGGTGGATGAGGCCATCTGGCATTTGCGCCATTTATCCCCTGCGTCTGAAAACATTTATTATTTATTTGTCCAGGATGCCAGGGACCGGTTGGTGGGTGTGGTTTCGCTGCGGGATCTGGTGGTGGCCAAGCCGGGCACCCTGATCCGCGGCATTATGGATGACGCGCCGGTTTCTGTGGCCGTAAACGCCGACCAGGAAGAAGCGGCTCGCCTGATGCAGCGCTACGACCTGCTGGCCCTGCCGGTGGTGGATCCAGCCAACAAGCTGGTTGGGATGATCACTTACGATGACCTCTTGGATGTGCTTAAGGACGAGGCCACCGAGGACATCTACCGCTTGGGCGGCATTCCCAAAGAGCAGCCAGCGGATGTGCGCCTTTCCTCGGCGATGAAGACCCGTCTGCCCTGGCTGGTGTTGAACCTGGCAACGGCTCTGATCTCTGCCACGGTCTTGAGCCTGTTTGAGGATACGATCGCCCAGGTGGCGGTCCTGGCGGCGTTCTTCCCCATTGTGGCCGGGGTCAGCGGCAGCGCGGGCACGCAAACCCTGACGGTGACGGTGCGGGGCCTGGCGCTGGGCGATATCGACCCGCGCGAGGGCTTGAAAACCCTGGTTCGAGAACTGCTGCTGGGGCTGGTGAACGGCCTCAGCATTGGTCTGATCGTGGCCGTGATTGCGCTGGTCTGGAAGGGTACGCCCTTGCTGGGGCTGGTGGTGGGGGGCGCGACCCTGCTCAATATGGTCTGCGCCGGTTTGGCAGGGGTGCTGGCGCCGATGCTGATGCAAAAGCTTCGCTTTGATCCAGCGCTGGCCTCGCCGATCCTCGTCACCACGACCACGGATACCCTGGGCTATTTCTTTTACCTGGGGCTGGCCAGCTTGATGATCGCCAGCCTGGTGTGAACGAAAGCGGTGAAGGTCTATGGATGCTAATCAATGGCTTTTAGAAGGTGAACCCTGGGCGGCTTATCGAACACGGCTGGACCTTCTTCATGAGGCTCCAGACTCGCCTGAGGTGCAGGACGCCTATGTCCGAATGGTTCAGGATCCCAAGCTTGGGGGTTTGCTGGCTGAATTGGATGATTGGCCCGGCGAAGCGCTCAAGAGCCACAAGAAGGCGGGCCACCTCTTGCACAAGCTCGTCTTTATTGCCGATCTGGGCCTGAATAGAAACCATCCCCCGGTGGCCGCCGTGGTGGACAAGGTGTTGTTATTGGACTCAGAAGAAGGACCCTTCAGGATCTTTGTCAACCTTCCCAAACATTTTGGGGGCAGCGGGGAGGATGAATTGAGTTGGATGTTGTGTGACGCGGGTTCCACGCTGTATGCAGTGGCCAAAATTGCCGGAACGGAAGACCAGCGGGTGCAAAAAGCGGCTGATTATTTGGCTGGGTTGGCGCAAAGCGAGATCGGCTGGCCCTGCGCAGCCACGAAGACGCTTGGCAGTTTTAAAGGGCCCGGCAGACGGGAGGATCCCTGTCCCTATGCCAATTTGCTGATGGTCAAGGCCTTGCTGCCCTTTGGGGACCGCTATCGGGCACAAATTGACAATGGGGTGAATATGTTATTGAAGCTTTGGGAGAACCGAACTTCTCAAAAACCCTTTTTGTTTGCCATGGGCACCCATTTCGCCAGGTTGAAAGCGCCCTTGGTGTGGTATGACATCCTGCATGTGATGGATGTCTTGTCTCAAATCCCTGAGGTTCAGGATGAGAAACCTGTCCGTGAGATGGCCGGGATCATTGAGGAAAAAACGGATCCTGAGGGCCGGTTCACGCCCGAATCGATCTGGATGGATTGGCGCGATTGGGATTTTGGCCAAAAACGTGAACCCTCCCGCTGGCTGACCTTTTTGGCAAGGCGGGTACTGCACAGGATACATCAGCCAACAAAAAAACTGGGAGAAGCTTCGTTTTAAAATTTGATCTTCTGTGTGTTTGTGATCACAAGATAACCGCAGCGCC
>CAZLEK010000003.1:0-39591 GCA_964558525.1 uncultured Candidatus Brevefilum sp. | reverse complement strand
TCGTTTTAAAATTTGATCTTCTGTGTGTTTGTGATCACAAGATAACCGCAGCGCCTCTGGGCCCCCATTAGGGTTCAATCATTCTTTAACTGTTATGACGCCGGCCAGTCCTTCAGCATGCGTTGGGTTTCTTCCATGTGTTCGGTTTCGTCTCGCACCATATCTTCCAGCTGGGCCATCAACCCCTTATCGCCAAAGGCTTCGGCTTCTTTGGCGCGCTGGGTATAGTTCTTGACGGCGCGCTGCTCGGCCTGCAGCACGGCCTGCAGCATTTCGCGATTCGTGCTGGCCTGCGCCACCGGGTTGGCCTGGGTGGTCGGTTCGCCTCCCAGGGCTGTGACCTTGTTTGCCAGAAATTCCGCATGGCCCTGCTCATCGGTCACTTCTGTCAGGAAAAACTGAGAAAGTTCAGGACGATACGGTCCGGTGGTTTTGGCGGCGTAAGTGATGTACTGGATGATGGCGCTGTACTCCTCAGCCAGGTCTTTATTCAGGTTTTCAATCAGTGTCTTTTGATCCATTTCTGGGTCCGTTCATTTTGATGGCTTGATTTTCTTTCTAAGTTGATAATAGATATGAAGTATCAAATTTGTATTAGACTGGTTCTCCGGGAGGGCGCTTGCGCGCCGGTTTAAGGTTAATCGAAAGCCCTTGACAGATCGTTCCTGTGGTCTATAATAAATACGTGAATAAGTGTTCATATATTCAAGGATAAGATCATGCACCCTGACCTTCAAACCCAAAGCCTGTCACGCGAAATGCTCGCGGAAGCGGTCATCGGCGCCATGGCGGAAAGTTTCAAAGCCCTGGCGGATCCCACCCGGCTGAGAATCCTGGCGTTATTGCTGGAAGATGAACGGGGTGTGACCGATTTAGCCGAACACCTGGCAGTCTCGCAAAGCGCTGTCTCACACCAACTGCGCATCCTGCGCACGCTGGATATTGTCCGCTACCGAAAAGAGGGGCGGGAGGTTTTTTATCACCTGGCGGATGATCACGTCAGGGATATCCTGGCCCGCACGCTTGAGCATATCCTGATCGATTGAGGTGAATGAAAATTAATGGCCGAAGTCCAACTTAAAATTACTGGTTTAGATTGTATGGAATGCGCCAAGGGGTTGGAAGCCTCGGTGGCGCGCATGGATCTGGTGGAAGAGGCTGAGCTCCAATACTTTAATGCCACCCTGACCGTGAAGGGGGCGGTTGATGCGCAGGCACTCCGAAAAATGATCGCCAGTCTGGGCTACGGCGTGGATGACGGACAAGGGGCTGAAACCGCCCCCGCCGATGAGCCCAACGCGCTGCTCGGATTCTGGCATTTTATCCTCCAACGGGTTGACACCCAGATGGCCTTGATCGCGGCTGGGGTGGTGGCGCTTTCCCTGGTCTTAGGTTGGCTGGGATTCCCCAATGGGCTGGTGGTTGGGCTGCAAATCGGCGCGCTGGTGTTGGCCGGCTGGCCGATTGCCCGGTCCGGCCTGGTCAACCTGTGGGTCAACCGCACCTTCAACATCAATTTTCTGATGACAGTAGCGGGCATTGGGGCGGTGGTGATCGGCGAGTATGCCGAGGCGGCCGCCTTGATCCTCTTGTTTGACCTGGCGGAAGGCCTGGAGGCCTTCACCAATGCCCGGGCGCGCGGCGCGCTGTCTCGGCTGACGGCGCTCACGCCCACCCATGCTGTGCGGTTAAAGGACGGTGAAGAGCAGCTGGTTCCCGTAGAAAAACTGGCGGTGGGAGACCAGATCCTGGTGCGCCCTGGCGACCGGATCCCCATGGATGGGGTGATCGTGGAAGGCCAGAGCGACATCAACCAGGCGCCGATCACGGGCGAAAGCATGCCGGTTTGGAAAGATCCGGGTGATGAGGTCTTCAGCGGGACGGTCAACGGCAACGGCCGCCTGGTGGTAGAGGTCACCCGTCTGGTGGCCGACAGCACCCTGCACCGGATCATCGAGATGGTGACCGAAGCCCAATCCCGGCAGTCACAGAGCCAGAAATTCATTGATAAATTTGCACAGGTTTATACGCCCGCGATGGTCATCCTGGCGGTTTTGATGGCGTCGGTCCCGCCGCTTTTGTTTGGCGAACCCTTCTTAAATACAGTAAGCACGCGCGGCTGGCTGCACCGCGCCCTGGTGCTGTTGGTGATCAGCTGTCCCTGCGCGCTGGTGATCTCCACCCCGGTCACCATGGTGGCCAGCCTGACACAAGCCGCCCGGGAGGGCGTGCTGTTCAAAGGCGGCATCTTTGTTGAAACGCTTTCGCAGATCAAGGCTTTCGCCTTTGACAAGACCGGTACCCTGACCCACGGAGAACCGCGGGTGGTGGAAAGCAAAGACCTGAACTGCCGAGGGGCTTCTGGATGCGACGCCTGCGATGACATGTTGGCCCTGGCCTATGCCCTGGAACGTCACAGCAGCCATCCATTGGCGCAGGCAATCGTGGAAGAGGCTGAGCGGCGCGGCGTGACGGACTGCTACCCAGCCGCTGCCAACCTCACCACACGCGGCGGCCTGGGCCTGGAAGGCACTGTGGGTGGGCGCCGGATGACGATTGGCAGCCGCCGCCTGTTTGAAGAGGAGCACAATATCCCCCCCATAGTGGATGCGTGGGTGGCCAGGGCGGAAGCTGAAGGCCGGACGGCCATGCTGTTATGCGACGGCCGCCAGGTGCGGGGGTTCATCGCCGTGGCGGATACGCCGCGCTTGGATTCGCAGAACGTTGTCAAAGAATTAAACGAGATGGGCAAGCTTACCGTCATGCTGACCGGGGATAACGCCACGGTGGCGGGTGTGGTCGGGAAGAAGGTGGGGCTCAAGGACGTCCGGGCTGGCCTGCTGCCCGGGGATAAGCAGCAGGCGGTGGCTGACCTGCGTGAAGCGCACGGCAAGGTGGCGATGGTGGGGGATGGGATCAACGATGCGCCGGCCCTGGCGTCCGCCGACCTGGGAATTGCCATGGGCGGCGGCGGCAGCGCCCAGGCGATGGAAACCGCGGACGTGGTATTGATGGCCGATGACATTCATAAGCTGCCCTTCGCCATCCGGCTGTCCGGTTTTGCCAACCGCCTGATTCGGCAGAATATCCTCTTCAGCCTGGGCAGCAAGCTTTTGGTGGCCGTGATCGCCTTTTTGGGCTATGCGCCCCTGTGGCTGGCCGTGCTGGCGGATATGGGCGTCTCCCTGCTGGTGACCCTCAACGGTCTGCGGGCGATGCGATTTAAGACCGAGTAGCTGTTTCACACTCAGCGGAAAAGCTCGCCGCAGCATCCTCGTTGCGGCGAATGCCTTTAAGGCCTTTACCAGACCGCGCAGGCAATAATGTCTGAAAAATCACCCAGAAAGCACTATTCCTGCTGCTCGTTCTTAATCATTTCTGCGGCAAAGTGCAGCGTCTTTGCCGCAACGGTTTTAAAGGCCGGGTGGTGGGGCATGGTCAGGCTGTGAGGGCCTTTTACGGTCATCCGGGTCACCGGTCCGGCCAACCGCGTTTCAAGATGGTCTATCGTACTGGGCTGGATGATCTGATCTTCAGAGCTGTGCAGGATGAGGGTCGGGGATTGAACATCTTCAGCCGCCTGCAGCCCCGCTTTTCCAACCTCTCGCAGCCGGTCAAGAACCGCGAGGGGGAATTGAAAATGGGCGAGTTCATCCTGTTGAGCCGGGTCATCAAAATCGATCTCCGGCAGGTAGTGTTGGTATTGTGCGGCCAGCCCGGGTTGGTTGATGGGAAGATGGCGAAAAGGATGCACGGAAAGGGGCAGCAGTGTCCGGAAGAAATCACCCAGGGCTTTTCCCCAGGCGGGTTCTCGCCAGGTGAGGGGAGCGATCAACACGAGGCCTTGCGGCGCCATTTGCGCCGCAGCCTGCAGGGCCAGCGCACCCCCAAAGGAGTAGCCCACCAGCAGCAAGGGAGCATGGCCCAAGTTCTGCAGGCTGTGACAGGCTTCCAATACCGCCTTCAGCCAATCCTGGTTGCAATAATCGATCAGATCCACCAGTTCAGGGCCGAAACCCGGCAGGCGCAGACCGCTGACGGTCCATCCGGCGGCGTTAAGCTCGCGGCCTAACGGACGCATCTCCAAGGCGGTGCCAGGGAAGCCGTGCACAAGCACAGCCCCAGGCTGCCCGCCTTCCAATAAAAAAGATTCGTGATCTGGGTGGGTGAATAAGGGCAGGTGGGGCAGCTGGAGCGGATCCGGCGTCCGCAGGGCGTGCATCAGGTCGAACAGGTATAAGAAGCCCCCCTGAAGGATGATGCCCCAACCCGCGCCGCGCCAGAAATCAGAGCCTGGTCCCAGGAATGCCGCCAAAGCGACCCCGCCGGCCACATACAGCACATCCAGGGCAGTATTGATCCACAGAATTTTCCGCAGGCGGGCTGCTTCATGGGCTTCTTCAGAAAATGAGGCGGCGGATTGGGCTTTCTGTCGCAGCCGCAGCAGTCCAAACCAGGCGATCAGCCCATCCACCGCGCCCCAGGCCAGGGCCTGGATCCCGAAGGCGCGCCAGAAAGGGTTTCCAAACAGGACCAGCGTTGCGCCAGCCAGCGCGCTGGGGACTGCCCACAGCAGCAGGCGGCGTGAGACCAGCTTCTCAAAATCCCAGATCATGGCTCCTCCTTTTGGGCGCTCAGTCCGTTGCCAGGGAAGCGAATAGCGCTGTCTGCGGTTGGGATCGCTTCTCCTGGTCGGATTCGATCACCTCAAAAGTGATATTTAATCGATGAGGATATTGTAATGCCTGCAGGCAGATCTCTGCCAGGTCTGCTCGGCTGAGCATCCCTAAGATGTGATCCCCCTGGCTGAAAACCAGCTGTCGTTGGCCGCCGGGCGTGTCTTTAAGCCCGCCGGGCCGGATGATGGCATACTCCAGGCCGCTCTCCCGGAGGGCATGCTCCCCTTTCAGCTTCCAATCCAGGATCCTTCCGAAACGGTTCATGGGGTGTTCCGGGCGGGTGACAGCGATGGAGGAGATCAGAACAAAGCGGGTGACGTTCTGCTGGCGGGAGGCATTAACCAGATTTGTCACGCCTTGATACTCGACACGTTTTGGGCAGTTCTTTCCCACCGGGGATTGTGCGCCGATGGCGGAGATGACAGCCGTGACGGCGCGGGCCGCTGGCAGGAGGGTTTCAAATTCACGCACGTCTCCCTGGTGATAGATCACCTGATCCTGCCAAAGTTTATGAGCGCTCACAGGATCACGCACCAGAACATGGGGGTTGAGCCCCGTTTGGAGCAATTTCTCTACAATTATTTTCCCAGTGCGCCCGCTTGCACCCGCGATGAGGATCTTTTGGAACATGATTTTCTACCTTTAAATACCAGTAAATGATTTCTAAGAAGGACGGCTGGCTATCTCTGGTTGATGTCATCCAGTTTCTTCAGGATTTCCTCGTCCTCGGGGATGTCAGACATTGAATTTGAGTAATGGACAAATTGCAAGACGCCCGCTTTATCGATGATCATCTGGGCTGGGATCCGGCCAAATTTTAACAGGTTGACTTCCTGATCGTATTGTTTGGCGACCTCATGGTCGGGATCGGACAGGCCGATAAAGGGGAGCGCTTTTTTCTCCCAGAAGCGCTGGAATTCTTCCTGGCTGTCAGGGCCAACCGCAATCACAACCGTATCTCTTTTGAGGAACTCGTCATAATCCTGGCGCAACTGCGCCATATGCCGGCGGCAGTGCGGTCAGAAAAAACCCCGGTTGAATACCAGGTAAACATTTTTCTGGCCCTCAAAATCTGAGAGGGTGATTTTTTCGCCCTGAGTATCCGGAAGCGTGAAATCGGGCGGGCTCTGACCGGATTGAACTCGTTTTTGACTCATTGTTCCTCCACGATGATTGGGTTGAGAAAATTATCTACAGCTTGCATAAAGGCCTCCGGGCATTCTTCCTGGGGAAGGTGGCCGCAGTTTTCAAGGATGACCAGTTCGGCGCCCGGGATATCCTCAGCCAGTTGGCGGCTGTTCTCGACCGGGACAATCTGATCGTCATCGCCAGAGATCACCAGGGTGGGGACGCTGATTTCCGACAAACGGTCAGCCAGGCCGGGTGGATCCGTGGCGAGGGTATGCTCCCACAGGGCCCGATCCCAGTTTTCGACTTGCAAAGGTTTTCGATACCCAGCCAGGATTTCAGGGTTTTCCTCGAGCGGCGTTGGGTCATGCCAAGCGCTCTCAATAAAGGCTTCGCCTTGCGCGCCGCCCAGCTGACGGGCGATCAGGGGGCCGATGTGATCCACCTGCGGGGTGTTCAGCAGCCAGTCCAACAGGGCTGAATCGGGCCTGGTTTGATAGATGGCCGCGTCCACTTCGATTAAGGCCAAAACCCGGTCCGGATGGGCCAGGGTGAAGGCGGTCGCCAGGGTTCCGCCGGCTGAATTGCCAACCAAAACAGCCTGGTCAATGTTCTTGGAATCCATCAAGACCAGCAGTAAAGCGATGTTGCTCTCCTGGGTGTAGGGGTTCTCACCTTCCCAATCCAGGGGGCGTTCGGTCAGCCCAAAGGCCGGCCGGTCGTAGGCAATCACTAATCCGTCTTCAGCCAGAGGGGCCATGACCTCGCGCCAGGAGAAGGTGCTGGCGCCAAAGCCGTGGAGCAAAATGAAGGCCGGGCTGCCCGACCCTTGCTGTTTGTAGTGAACGGAAAGGTTGTTGATCTCGATAAAACGGCTGTCCTTATCCGCCAGGGATTGGGGCGGCTGGGTGTCTTCCAGCGGGGGAACAGGGACCAGGAAGGGCCCAACCAGGATGATTACCAGTAGGGCCGCCAGTATGCTGAGGGTGATCTTCCATCCTTTTTTCATCTTTAAACTCGCCTATTCTTCTTCTACTCTGGATAACAAATTGATTGTCGCGCTGACAACCTGATCTTGCTGTTGAGATTGGGCGATCTCCAACTGCCCGTCGCCCCGCTGCTCGCCATACCAGCCAAACCCGGCATGATTGCCGCCGGGGATTTCCACAAACCGGGTCCCAGCTGGAAGACGTGGTTGGGAAGCGAGGATTTCCTCCGGACTCGCCAGGCCGTCGTTGGCGGCATAGATCGAGACCGCTTCCATGTTCAGGGTGGAGAGGTCGCTGTTTTCCGCTGGGTAGGAGGCCCACAGGACCAGGCCGTCAACTGCCTGGCTGCGGCTCAGAGTGTATTCTGCCGCCATAGCGCCCCCCAGGGAGTGGCCGCCGACGGCCCACCGGCTGATCTCAGGGAAGGCGTCGATCACCTGGGAGGCCCGGTTGATCCCCAGAAAGGCGAAATTGAGGGGCATCGGGACGATGATCACTTTGAAGCCGCCTGCCGCGATCTGCTGGGCATGGGGGGCGTAAGCGCGGGGATCGACCCGGCCGCCGGGATAGAGGATCAGACCGGTTGTTGGATCGGCATTGGCGGGTGTAAACACATGCCAATGATCAATCTTTTGGTAGTTTGCCTCGGGGCTGTCCTTCAGACTCTGGAGAGCTTGTGGTTGGGGCGCTGCGGGCGTGGCTGCCCACACAAAAAACCCGCTCAGTCCTAATACCAGGAGCGCCAGAAAAACCAACCCCGAGATGCGCAGGATTCTTTTCATGTTTCCTTGTCGTTTGTTTGTATTGATCTGTAAACTGATTATAGGTTTGTGGGGTCCTGGTTGACAAGGACAAAGCTTCTACAGGGGCGGCTTAAGCCTGAAGCGGCAGGGCGATCTGGCCCTCTTCCCGATCTCCCAGCAGATCGATCTGTTCCGGTTGGTGAGCCGCCTGCCAGGCGATCCAGGCGGCAGCCAGGGCGTTCAGCTCTTCAAAGCTGTAGATGTCCTGATCGGGCAGGTCGCCCTGCATCAGCTTGTAACGGGTGATCTCGAGGAAGAAATCCATCGCATCTGGGATGGGCAACTGATGCTCAAAGAGGATCAGCTGACGCTGAAGACGCCCTTCCAGGGACTCGGGCAGGGGGGCTTTACCCCTGAGCAGGCGCCAAAAGATGGCATCCGCCTGAGTCTCCAGGCTGTGGTGGGGGCCGCCTTCGTTGGGGTAGGGCGCATAGCCGAACTCGGCCAGGCGCTGGTACAAACGGAACCCCCGCCGGACCCAGCGCGGGCAGGCCTTGGGCGCGCCGGGGGTCGCTTCAATCTTAAAGCCTTCTTGCTGGAGCAGGAATTCACAGCAGCGGATGTCGAGCGGTTCGATGGGGTCGGCAAAGGGCAGCCCGTCCTGGTAGGTGCGGGACTGGTTGACCGCGCCGGTGTTGGGCTGGCGGGGGGCGTTGACCGCCACATGAGCTCGGCCCTGCCCGCCGATATAGGCCAGGATCTCCTCCTGGTCGCCGCGGCCTATCGCCAGGAGTTCCCGGTCTGCATCCAGGGCAGCGTAACCGAAGGCTCGGCGCAGCCGCCCCGCGCTGTGGATGATCTCGACCCCAATAAAGACCGGACTCTTCTCTGGCATAGACATAGTTTAATGAGTTCTGAATTTTAAAGCAAATTTTGAATTTGACATCTTTAATGCATATGACAGAGATCAGTCAGTATCAACTTTCCCTACCGGAGTGAGGGGCTTTAGCCCGATTGCTTGTTATTTGACAGGCCGCGGAAATCCATAGAGGTACGTTTTGGGTAACTGCTCAGGCTGATAAATAATTTGGTAAATAGTAAAAAAATATCAAAATATGATATTTCGGATGCGCTCAAATGCCATTCATTGAGCCTGAGGCTTATGAAAGAGGAGCCTGCGCAGGAAACAAATTAGCCAGCATAGTGAAGATGACGATTATTTTTAGTAGAAAACTCTTTTTCTTTGTGTCCTCATCGTGCCCTCGGGGTATCGTGTGTACTTTGTGTCCTTTGTGTTAATTTTTTACGCAATGCCTGAGTAGACACCGTTTTGGAATGTGAAACCTTATGTTTCCGCTGGTGAGGACACAGCGAAATCAAATAAGGACACCAGTGAGATCAAGGCGTAATTTCACTACCGGAGTGAGGGGCTTTAGCCCGATTGCTTGTTATTTTGCCAGGCCGCGGAAATCCATAGAGGTTCGTTTTGGGATCGTTAACCTTATATTTACCGCTGGTGAGGACACCAGCGAGATTAAAACAGGACGCAGCGGGATTAAAAATGACACAGCGAAATCAAATAAGGACACCAGTGAGATCAAGGCGTAATTTCACTACCGGAGTGAGGGGCTTTAGCCCGATTGCTTGTTATTTTGCCAGGCCGCGGAAATCCATAGAGGTTCGTTTTGGGATCGTTAACCTTATATTTACCGCTGGTGAGGACACCAGCGGAAACAAATCAGGAGGCAGCGAAATCAAATAAGAACACAGCGACATTAAATCAGGACACCATTGAGATGCAATGAGCACAGCAGTCAGGTCAGGGAATGAGATTGAAAAATCACCCTGGGATGTCCGAGAATTGAAACACAAGTCAAATTTTCGAAAGCGACGGCGGCGGGAAGAGAAATTGATTTATGATACAATCGACTCGTAACCGAACCTTGATCATTCAGGACACTCACTAGATTCAGGAGGCATCCATTTCTATGGCCAAAGAAACGTCGTTTAAGCTCACTTATGCGACCATGTTCAACCCCCCGGAAGAGCTCCACACCCGCTTCGCTGAGGCGATGGCAGAACTCAAGGCGAACCTGGGACAGGAATATCCCATGTTCATCGGCGGGGAAGAACGGTTTACTGAAGCAAAATTCAAAGAGGTTTCACCGATCAACACCGACACCCACCTGGCAACCTTTCAGAAGGGCAGCGAAAAAGACGCTGAAGACGCGATTGCTGCAGCCCGTGAAGCCTTCCCCAAGTGGTCCAAAATGAACTGGGACGAGCGGGTTTACCTGCTGCGTAAGGCGGCCGATATCATCGACCAGCGTCTGTTTGAAATCGGCGCGGTGGTCACCCTGGAAGTTGGCAAAAACCGGATGGAAGCCCTGGGTGATGTGGCCGAAACGGCCGAGCTGATCCGCTACGCCTGCAGCCAGATGGAGGCCAACCAGGGATACCGCGTGACCATGGGCAAAGATCCCCTGCCCGGCTACCACGCCGCCAACCATTCCGTCCTCAAACCCTACGGCGTGTGGGTCGTGATCAGTCCCTTTAACTTCCCGGCCGCGCTCACCGGCGGCCCCTCTGGGGCAGCCCTGACAGCCGGCAATACCCTGGTGATCAAACCCGCCTCAGTGACCACCTGGACGACCGCCTTGTTGGTGGACTGCATGCGCCAGGCCGGCATCCCGGATGGCGTGGTGAATTTTGTGTCCGGCCCCGGTTCCACCGTTGGCAAGGCGCTGACCGAAAGCAAGGACGTGGACGGCCTGACCTTCACGGGATCCTTTGATGTTGGCATGGGCATCTACCGGACCTTTGCAGAGGGCGATTACGTCCGACCCACCATTCTCGAACTCGGCGGCAAGAACCCCGCCATCGTGTCCAAGAACGCCGACCTGGAAGACGCAGCTGTGGGCATCGTGCGTTCCGCCTTCGGCCTGCAAGGCCAAAAGTGTTCCGCCTGCTCCCGGGTCTTCGCCGACAAAGAGATCTACGCTGAATTGGTGGAACGCGTGGTGGAATTGACGGAGAAGCTCAAGCTGGGCGACCCCGTTGAGCGTGAAACCTACATGGGCCCTGTGGTCACCAAGGGCGCTTACCGGGATTTCCAGGAATTCTGCGCTGAGCTGAAATCAGCCGGGAAAGTGCTGACGGGCGGCAATGTGGTCACTGAAGGGGATTTTGGCAAAGGCTATTTCTGCCAGCCCACCGTGGCAGTCGACGTCCCCATTGATCACCGCTTGTGGAAGCATGAGATGTTCGTGCCGATCACCCTGATCCACCCGGTGGAGGGGATTCAGGAGGCCATGGAACTGGCCAACCGCAGCCGCTACGGCCTGACAGCGGGATTCTACGGCACGGAAGAAGAGGTCGGCTGGTTCTTCGACAACATCGAAGCTGGCGTGGTTTATGCCAACCGCCCGCAGGGCGCCACCACCGGCGCCTGGCCCGGCTTCCAGCCCTTCGGCGGCTGGAAAGGCTCCGGCGCCAGCGGCAAGAATGCCGGCGGCCCCTATTACCTCCCGCTCTATATGCACGAGCAGAGCCAGACTCTGATCCGAAGGGCCTGATCTTCTAAAGAATAGAAAATTAAATCCAACCGGGTGGCGAGTTCGTCCGCCATCCGGTTTTGACCTTAGGAGATATGATCCGACACCTCCTCTCACGCCTGGGCTGTATGTTCTTGATGGTTGGCGTCTTCCTGCTGGTTTTGGGAATCGCAGCTGAAAGTTCCGGCCAGCCGGCTTTTAACTTCCTTCTGCTTGGTTTTCTGCTGTTGATCAGCGGGTTTTTGTTGTGGAATAAGCTGCGGCGAAGGGCGCGACGGAGCACCCGCTTCTCTTTATTTCGAAAGCGAAGGGATCAGGATCAGCAAGAAGAAAGCGCAGATGTTCGCAGATGGGGAGGACCCTATGATGACTAAACTAACTTCTCTAAAGGTCGCGATCCAGACGTATCTCGAACCGGGTGATATGGTGTACGCCAGTGGTTTCACCCACCTGATCCCATTTGCTGCCGGGCATGAGATCATCCGCCAGGGAATCACGGACCTGGTCCTGGCCCGCGCCACGCCGGATTTGATTTATGACCAGATGGTGGCCGCCGGCTGCGCCCGGAAAGTGATTTTCTCGTATATGGGCAACCCCGGCGTCGGCTCGCTGCGCAGGGTCCGGGCGGCGATTGAGGCAGGGGAGCTGGCCTGGGAAGAATATTCCCATTTCAGCATGATCAGCCGCCTCCAGGCGGGGGCCAGCGGCCTGCCCTTCATGCCGATGAAAGGGACCGGGGGGGCGGATTTGCTGCAGCACAACCCCAACTACCGCGCCTTAAAAGACCCTTACAGCGGCGAAGAGGTGGTGGTCGTCCCGCCCCTTAAGCCGGACCTGGCCATCATCCACGTTCAGCGGGCGGATGTGATGGGCAATGCCCATGTCTGGGGGATTCTGGGTGAGCAGCGCCTGGCCGCCTTTGCCGCCGAACATGTGATCCTGACCGCAGAAGAGATCGTGGATGAGGCAATCATCCGCTCAGACCCCAACCGGACCCTGATCCCCGGGTTGGTGGTGGATGCGGTGTGCCACGTGCCGTTTTGCGCACACCCCTCTTACACCCAGGGTTACCATGACCGTGACAATGATTTCTACCTGGCCTGGGATGAGATCAGCAAAACCGAGGCCGGCGTTCAGGCATATCTGGAAGCGTGGGTCTACAGCCTTCCAGACCGGGCGGCCTATTGGGAGAAATTAGGCCCGGAGGTCCACCAGCGCCTCAATGCGGGAGAACGCTTCTCTGAACCAATCAACTACGGCCAATACTAGGTGAGGTGGGCATGACAGCAACATTGAACTACAACCCCAGTGAATTAATGGTGATCAATGCGGCCCGTTTACTGCGAGATCACGATGTGGTCTTTGTGGGCGTGGGCATCCCCAACCTGGCCTGCAACCTGGCCATGCGCACCCATGCGCCTAACCTGCAAATGATCTATGAGGCTGGGGTGATCGGCGCCCAACCCGCCCGGCTGCCGCTTTCAATTGGCGATCCCTCGCTGGTGACGGGTTCGCTTTCCGTGTGCAGCATGTATGATGTGTTCACCTTCTACCTGCAGCGCGGCAATGTGGATGTGGGTTTCCTGGGCGGCGCCCAGATCGACCGCTTTGGCAACATCAACGCGACCGTCATTGGGGATTATGAACATCCCAAGGTGCGCCTGCCGGGCTCGGGGGGATCCATGGAGATCGCGGCCTGGGCCAACCGCTGCTACATCATCACGCCCCATCAAAAGCGTCGCTTTCCGGAGAGGGTTGATTTTCATACCTCGATGGGTTTTCTCACCGGCGGCCCTGCCCGTCAGCACACGGGGGTGCGCGGCGGAGGGCCGCAAGCCGTGGTGACGAACCTGGGGGTTCTGCAGCCAGATTCTGAGGGCGAACTTGTGCTGTCCGCACTGCATCCGGGGGTGACTTTTGCGCAGGTCCAGGAGCATACCGGCTGGGCCCTCAAGCAGGCCGCGGACTGCCCGGTCACCCAACCGCCGCTGGCAGAAGAACTGCGCATCCTGCGGGAGGAACTGGATCCACAAGGAATTTATATCTAAGTTGGTGAGGCGGGTAAAATAAATAAAAACCAGGCGGAAGAACCAGATGGCAAAAGAAGTTAATATTATTTGTACCTTTGAGCTTACCGAAGAACACCGCAAGCGGATCCGGGATGGATCTGACCAGGTCAACCTGACCGTGATCCCGGCAGCCAGGGCGGAAGAAATCCCGGAAGCACGCTGGGCGGATGCAGAGGTGCTTTATACCTGGAATGTGCTCCCTGATCCTGAAGATGCGCCGAATTTAAAATGGGTGCAGTTCAACAGCGCTGGGATCGACCCCTTCGTGGACCACCCACTGCTTCACAAGCAAGACCTGATCGCCACCACGATGAGCGGCGTGATCGCTGGGCAGATCGCAGAATATGTGCTGATGGCGATGCTGGCCTTTGGGCAGCAGCTTCCGAAATTGAACCGTTTGAAGGCTGCCCACCGATGGCCGCCTGAAAAGGAGAAATGGGAGCAATTGATGCCCCGCGAGCTGCGTCACAGCACGGTGGGCATTTTGGGGTACGGCAGCATTGGCCGGCAGGTGGCGCGTTTGCTGCAGCCCTTTGGCGCAACCGTGCTGGCCGCCAAGAAAGATGCCATGCACCCGGAGGACCCGGGTTATATTCTGGAAGGGATGGGCGACCCGCACGGAGATTTCTTCGACCGGCTCTACCCGATTGAAGCCCTGCACAGCTTGCTGGCGGAGAGCGATTTTGTGGTGGTTTCATTGCCCCTGACAGAGGGGACACACCATCTGCTGGACAAAGAGGCCCTCAAAAAAATGCGGCCCACAGCTTACCTGATCAACATCGGGCGGGGTGAGTTGGTGGATCAGGAGGCCCTGGTGGCCGCCCTGCGGGAACACAGGCTTGCCGGCGCAGCGCTGGATGTGTTTGAGGAAGAACCCTTGCCCGAGGACAGCCCGCTTTGGCAGCTTGAGAATGTGATCCTCAGCCCGCACATTGCCGGGCTCAGCCACAGTTTGCGGGAGGAGACGCTCTCGCTGTTCATCGAGAATCTCAACCGCTACCTGGCGGAACTGCCGCTGTATAACCGTGTGGACCTCTCGAAGGGATATTGAGCGAATTCATTCCAGGCAAGCTGCTAGGCCCCCATTGCGCACAAATGTTCCAACTTTAATCCCTGCATGGTAAAATCAGCGCATGGATTTATTTGATCATGCCATGCAAGAACGCATGCAGCACGAAGCCCCCCTGGCTGACCGGATGCGCCCCCAAACCCTCGATGAGATCGTGGGTCAGGACCACATCATCGGCGAAGGCCGGCTCCTGCGGCGCGCCATACAGGCGGACCGCTTGTTTTCTTCCATCATCCTCTACGGCCCCCCGGGGACGGGCAAAACCACCCTGGCGCGGGTCATCTCCAACCTGACCAAAGCCCATTTTTCCAGCCTGTCCGCGGTTCTGGCAGGTGTCGGCGACCTGCGCGCAGTGATTGCCGAGGCGACAGAACGCCGGCGGCTGTATCAAAGGCGCACGATCCTGTTCATCGATGAGGTCCACCGCTGGAACAAATCTCAGCAGGATGCCCTGCTGCCGCATGTGGAGACCGGCCTGGTGACGCTGATTGGGGCAACCACCCAGAACCCCTATTTCGATGTGATCAAAGCCCTGGTGTCGCGTTCCCGCATTTTCGAGATCAACTCCCTGAAAGAAACGGATATCCAGGAGATCCTGCTGCGGGCATTGGCCGACCCGGAGAACGGCTACGGCAAGCGAGAGGTTAACCTGACGCCCGACGCCATGGCACACCTGACCCGCATGGCCGGCGGGGATGCGCGCAACGCGCTGAACGCCCTGGAGCTGGCCGTGGAGACCACCCCGCCGGATGAAGATGGGGTGATCCAGATTGATTTGGATGTGGCCCAGGAATCGATCCAGAAACGGGCGGTACTCTACGACAAGAACGACGATGCCCATTACGATACCATTTCGGCGTTTATTAAATCCGTGCGGGGGTCAGACCCGGACGCGGCCTTGTATTGGCTGGCCAAGATGCTGTATGCCGGGGAGGATCCGCGTTTCATCCTGCGGCGGCTGATCATCCTGGCTGGCGAGGATATTGGCCTGGCAGACCCGATGGGGCTGGTGGTGGCCAACGCCGCTGCCCAGGCATATGAGTTCATCGGCCTGCCGGAGGGGATCTTTCCCATCACCGAGGCGACGCTCTACCTGGCCACCGCGCCCAAGTCCAATTCGGCTTTTGCCTACCACCGGGCCCTGCATGAAATTGAGGAAAATGGGGCAGGGCCAGTGCCGACGCACTTAATGGATGCCAGCCGGGACGCCAAGGGACTGGGCCACGGCCAGGGCTATGATTATCCCCACGACCATGAAGACCACTGGACCCCGCAGCAGTACCTTCCGAAGGGCGTGCTGGGAAAGGCTTTTTATCAACCCTCAGACCAGGGGTATGAGTCTGAAGTGCAGGCGCGCGTTCAACGCTGGCGTGAAGCCCAGAGGAAGGCGCTGGCAGATCTCGAACGAGAGCAAGGAGCGTCATAAAATGGCATTATTCTTATTGATCCGGCATGGGCAAAATGATTTGGTCGGGGAAAAACTGGCTGGCCGATTGCCAGGCGTGCATCTCAACGGGGATGGCCAGGCGCAGGCCCGCCGTTTGGCAGCTGAGACGGCTCATTTGAAATTACAAGCTGTGTACAGCAGCCCCCTGGAACGGGCACTTGAAACGGCAGAGCCCATCGCCAGGATCCATAACCTTGATGTTGAAATTATCCCGGACCTGATTGAGATCGATTTCGGCGATTGGCAGGGGAAACAGTTGAAACGCTTGAAGAAGAACCGCCTGTGGAAGACGGTTCAGTCCAGGCCGGGGGCCTTTCGTTTTCCAAATGGCGAAAGTTTTGCCGAGGCGCAGGCCAGGGTGGCCGAAGGCCTCTCCAGGTTGAGTGATCTCCATGGAAAAGACGACCTGATTGCCTGTGTGGCGCACAGCGATGTGATCCGGCTGGCAGTGGCCCACTTCCTGCGCCTTTCCCTGGACGAGTTTCAGCGTGTGCGAATTTCGACCGCCTCGCTGACGGTGATGCACCTGCATGATGGTCAGGCTTTTTTCAACGCTATAAACCAGACCCTGGGTTTTCCGCAAATCGCATAATCACACCCAGTGGACCAGGGCAATCGCAAAATTAGAGGTATTGAATAAAAATGGCTCCCCGCACGGTCCTCGTTGCGGGGAAAGGGTTAAAGAAGGCGAAAATATTTTTTCAATAGAGAAATAGGCCTTTAAAATGGCGTCATTTCGCCGACGGGGACGTCGGCGAGAGCGGAACGTTGGGACGAGATACCATCGATCCCCCTTCGGAAAAAAAAGAATATCAAGCATAACTTTTCTTGGGGATCTTACGATGGACCTGGCCAGTGAACCCTCTGGGGCCAGTAAGTCGATTTTTCATTTATAATCATTGACACCCAAGAGAAAAGGAATAAAGGATGGACTCATATCGCGTTGCGCCCGGAACCAAGGTTGATTTAACCCAATTCGAGACATATTTTGACGGGGAACTCTCCAAGCAGGACGGGAAAGCCCAATTAAAAAGTCAAAATAAGATCTTACGGGATCTGCAGGAATTGTTGTACGCCGAACACCGGCAGAAGCTGCTGGTGGTGCTGCAGGGCATTGACACCAGCGGTAAGGACAGCACAATCCGGCATGTCTTCGGGGATGTTAACCCCCAGGGCACCAAAGTGGTTAATTTCAAAGTGCCCACCCAGAAGGAACTGGATCACGATTACCTCTGGCGGGTGCATCCCCACACGCCAGGCAGGGGTGAGATTGTGATCTTCAACCGCTCTCATTATGAGGATGTGCTGGTGGTGCGCGTGCATGATCTGGCGCCAAAGTCTGTTTGGGAGAAGCGTTACGATCACATCAACGCCTTTGAACGGTTGTTGGCAGATGAGGGCGCCACGATCTTGAAGTTTTTCCTGCACATCAGCAAAAAAGAGCAGGCCGAGCGCTTCCTGGCGCGGTTGGACCGCCCCCACAAACGCTGGAAGTTCAACCCGGATGACCTGGCAGAACGCGAGCATTGGGCCGAGTACACAGCGGCCTTTGAAGACATGCTCTCCAAGACGAGCACGCCCTGGGCGCCGTGGTACGCGATCCCCAGCGATCGCAAGTGGTACCGCAACCTGATGGTCTCTTCGGTGATCATCGAACGATTGCAAAGCCTGGAGATGCAGTTCCCCGCCGAAGTGCCGGACATCGATGCCTTCCGCGCCCGCCTGGCTGAAATGATCGCGGGGCCAGGCGAATGACCGCTGAGCCATTGGGGGGCTTTCCGCGGTTTGTGATTGCCGGGGAGTTGAACCGTGATTTTATCCTGCCCATTTCAGGCGATCCCCAGCTGGATATCCTGGGGGGCAACCTGATTTATGCGGCAGCGGGATTGAAACTTTGGGAAGCGAGCGCCGGACTCCTGGCCCGGGTGGGTGAGAATTTTCCAGAAGATTGGTTGGATGGGATTGGCAGCCGAGGCTTCGATACCACAGGGATCAATCTTCTTCCCCGCGAGATAGAACACCGCCGCTTTATTGCCCATACCGATCGACGCACAGCCCATACCCAAAATGCGGTGCAGCAGTTCGCTGACCGCGGGCTGCCCTTCCCGCCAGGGCTGCTCGGTTATCGCCCGCAAACCTCAACCCATGACAGCCGGACAAAACCCCTCAGCCAATCCATCCAGATTTCGGATGTGCCGGAGGATTATCTCGACGCGAGCGCCGTTCACCTCTGCCCGATCGATTATCTTTCGCATTTGATCCTGCCGTCCCTGTTTCGCCAGGGTCAGGCCACCACGATCACCCTGACCCCCAGTCCGGGCTACATGTCCTCATCCTTCTGGGAGGAGATCCCCGGACTGCTTTCGGAAATCACCGCCTTCATCACCCCAGAGGAAGACCTGCGCAGCCTGTTCCGCGGACGGCGAACCGACCTGTGGGAGATGGCAGCGACCCTGGCGGATTTTGGCCCTGAGTACATTTTGATCAAGACACACGAATGGCAGTTTCTAGTATTTGACCGCGTATCTGGAAAACGTTGGACTGTGCCCTTATACCCGACTCGGGCTGTAGATCCGACCGGCGCGCTGGATGCCTTTGCCGGGGGGTTCCTGGTGGGCTATCGAGAAGCCTACAGCCCCCTGGAAGGCGCCCTGCGGGGCAGCGTGGCCGCCTCCCTGGTGATGGAAGGGGCCGGGCCGTTCTATGCCCTGTCTGCCATGCCGGAATTGGTCCAATTAAGGCTTGAAGCCCTGCGGGAGTTGGTGCAGGAAAACCCAGGATAAGCCAGGTTTTCACTGGCGAGCATTGAGGGGGTTTAACTTCTGTAACCAGGTATTCCATGTTAGCTTGCGGATTTGACGGGCGGCTTTCCTGGCGCGTTCCTCGTTAATGATGTGGTTGCTGAACTGGTCCAGGGTGTATTCGTTGACGATTTCCTGGAGGGGGGCTTCGGCTTCCGGCAGCATTTCCAGCAGGGCGTGGGCGCGCTCCGCCGGGGTTTGGGCTGGATTGAGGGGCTTCCCAAGCATTTTGAGGGCGCGGCCCACCTGCCGGTAAGCTTTTTCAGCGGCCGACATTTGCGCCAACCGGCTCCACCGCTGGAGCCAGCCCGGCACGGTTTTGCCGCCCTTGTTCAAAGAACGCTCGAGGAGCACGGGAAGGGGGTCGATATTGATCTGGAAGGCGGTCGGATGGATCAATACCAGGGCAGTGAGGCTCAACAAAACCAGGAAAAGGATCACCATCCCCCAGATGACCCGGCTGCCGCGAAAGCGGTAGAGGGGGGTGGTTTCATTGGTCGTTTCCAGGGAGTCTCCTGCTGGGGCCTCGGGTGTTAGCAGGGGGTCATCCATTTGTGGGATTTCGCCTGTCTGGCCCTCACCTTCCAGGGGGCCCGCGCCCGCGGGCAGAATATAGGCCGGTATGGATGCGGTCGGCTCAAAGATGACCCAGCCATATTCGGGGAAGTAAACCTCCGGCCAGGCATGGGAGTCCCGCCGTCTGACGGTGTAGGTCTGGCCCTGGGCGTCGACTTCGCCCAGGGCGAAGCCCACTGCGATCCGGGCGGGGATGCCCAGCGAGCGCAGCATCAACACCTGGGCGGTGGCGTAGTAGTTGCAAAAGCCCCGCATTTCATCGAACAGGAACCATTCCATCGGGTCTGCCCCAGCGGGCACAGGCGGCAGGGTGCGGGAATATTCGATGTTGATCCGCAGGTAGCGGGTGATGGCGTAGGCGCTGTCGAAGGGATTGTCCTCTCCGGCGCTGATTTCCTGCGCCAGGCCGGCCACTGCGCTTGAAAAATCCTCAGGCAGCTGCAAATAGCGCTCCGTCCATTCCGGGTAATCCGTACCGCTCTCCCGCAAATCCGCTTCCGTTGGCAGGCTAACCAGGCTACTCACCGCATAGGTCTCACCCTCGGTCCAGTTGGGGTCAGCCAGGAGCGCCACCAGGTCACGCTGTTCTCCAGGCAGGATCTGGGTGAGGGCTTCCACCGGGCGGTTGACCTGAATGGGCAGACCCGGGGCATAGAGGTTGGGTGTGCTGCGCAGATCGGCCGTGAAGCTGTAGGCGGCCGCTGCACCGCCCTCCCATTCGGGATAGGGCAGGCTGTCATCGTCTGGAAAGAGCTGGGTTTCGATCAGCCCCGGGCTGGAGGTCCAGTCCTGGCCGTCGTAGGTGTCATAGCTGCGTGTGCGCCAGTAGTTGCGGTAGCCGGGCGGCGGCGGAGAAAGCACCTCCACCGTGAAGACCGTGTCTTCGCTGGCCGGGATGCCGCTGCCCAGGTCGAGCGAGTCGCCAAAGAAACCGCTGGTGATTGTGGTGGGCGCCTGATCCACCACGAAGATATCCGAGATCTGTTCGGTGAAACGCTCCCAGGGTTCGGTCAGGGTCTCCCAAAGTTCAGAATACCGGCTGATCTGCTGGGGGGTGATGGGGATCAGCCAGGCCAGCACCAGCAGGGAGAGCGTCAGGACAACCAGGGTTTTACTCAGGTCGGCGTGGATTTCTGTGGTGGTTTGAATGCCCTCCTGGCGCCATTCATGTTTGCTGCGCAGGAAGGCCATCCGGCCCAGTACCAGCATTGTCAGCAAGAGAAAGCTCATCAGGAAGCGGGTGTTGCGGGCCAGCTGCTGGTCGTAGTGGCTGATGATGAGGATCGTCACGCCCAGGGGGATCAATGCCGGCCAGACCGCGCCCTCGCGGATGAGGATGAATGCGGTGGTCACGCCAATCACCCACAACACAAGCGCCATTACGGCCAGGAAAAGGATCGGATCGCTTAATTGGCTCCCACCCAGGAACTGCTCAATGGCAATCCGCAAGCGCCAGCCCAGGTAGTTGAGAATCCGATCCCGCCAGGTCATCTCCATTTCAACGGTGGCGCCGAACAGCCAGCCGGTGATGAAAACGCCGTACACAGCGGCAAAAAGGGCCGAAAGCCAGGGGGGGAACCGGCTGACGCCCAGGGCCAGGCCTGTCAGGGCGGCAAAGAAGGCCAGATAGACCAGGACGTACAGGTCTTGGGTCCACTCCGTGGCCCACAGGCGCGCCCCCACCAGGGAGACGGCCGCCAGGGCCAGCAGGGCCAGCCAGAGATCCCACCAGCGATCTAATTTGACATTTTTGACCTTTAGTGTCATGAATATAGTTTATTCAGTATGTTGGTTTTCGTCAATCTATACGACGGAGGGTGTTGAAATAAATTGATTTGGAAAGCCACGATAACAAAGAATATTTGTAACTGCTCAGCCTGATAAATTTTTTGGTAATGAGTAAAAATTTATTTTAGTGTAATATTTCGGATACGCTCAAATGCTTTTCACTGAGCCTGAGGTGTAGGAAAGAGGAACCTGCTTACGAAACAGCTTAACCAGAATAGTGATGATGACGATCATTTTAGTAGAAAACTCATTTCTTAGTGACCTCATCGTGCCCTCGGGGTATTGTGTGTACTCATCGTGCCCGATGGGTATTGTGTTAATTTTTTGCCTAATGCCTGAGTTGACACGTATTTTTTATCATTGATGAACTTTTCTGGGGTGATTCAGCAGGAATTTTTTGATAAGATCATCGAAAAAATAATTTTCAACACCCTCAAGACGGGTGGTCATAAGATCCAATAAAGTATTTGATCCTGCTGGTTTCTTAGATTATGGATCCAAGCTGGATAGGGAGCGCCATCTGGCCAGCCATTTATGGCAGGTATTCATCCAATAGGTTTTGTACCACCAGCGGGTCGGCGCGGCCGTCCGTGGCCTGCATGACCTGGCCGAAGAACCAGCCGCGCAGGGCGCTTTTCCCGGCCCGGTAAGCAGCCACCTCCTCCGGGTTTTGCACTATGACCTCTCGCAAAATCTCCGCCAGGGCTTCCCGGTCCGAGATCTGGCCCAGGCCCGCGGCCTGTACGATGCCGTGGGCGCTTTTGCCTGTCGCATACATCTCGGCCAGAACGGATTTGGCGCTGGCGGCAGTGATCGCTTCCTTCTGCAGGAGCTTCAGCAGTTCCGCCAGGCCGGCCGGGGAGATCGGCGAATCCTCAATCCGATCACCAGCCGTATTAAGCAGGCTGAACAATTCCCCCAAGATCCAATTTGCTGCCAGGTTTGGATCGGGATCCTGCATGTGGATCAGGGCTGCTTCAAAGAAGTCGGCCAGCGCTTTTTCTCCCGTCAGCAGATCCGCCTGGTAGGCCTCCAGGCCAAATTCGGCCACAAAACGCTGGAAGCGCCGCTCCGGCCGTTCGGGGAGGGCTGACCGCAGAGAGTCGATTTGCGCATCGGCGATCTTGAGCGCCGGCAGGTCTGGCTCTGGGAAGTAGCGGTAATCGTGGGCCTCTTCCTTGCTGCGCTGGGAGAAGGTGCGCCCCCTGGTTTCGTCCCAGCCCAGGGTCTGCTGGGCCACCTGGTTGCCCGATGCCAGGATATCCCCCTGGCGGGCCAGTTCGTAGGTGATGGCCGCCGTCATGGCGCGAAAGCTGTTGAGGTTCTTGATCTCCACCCGGGTGCCCAAATCCTTGGCGCCAGACGGCCGGAGAGATACATTGGCCTCAAACCGGATCAGGCCTTTTTCCAGGTCGCCGGAGTTGACCCCCAGGTACTGCAGCAAGCGGCGCAATCCACGTGTATAGGCCCGGACCTGCTCGATGCTGTGCATATCCGGCTCGGAGACGATCTCCAGCAGGGGGATCCCGGCCCGGTTCAGGTCCACCAGAGAATAACTTTCGCCTTCCGGATCCTGGACGTGGGTCAGTTTAGCGGTGTCCTCTTCCATATGCACCCGGCGGATGCGCACGGTCATCCAGCCCTCCTCCGTGCGGACGGGCAGCGCCCCGCCTTCCGCCAGGGGGAGCTCAAATTGGGAGATCTGGTAGCCCTTGGGTAAATCCGGATAAAAATAGTTCTTGCGCGCAAACACGCTGGTGGGTTCTATTGTGCAGTCCAGCGCAAGGGCCACCCGCAAGGCAGCCTCAACGGCTTTCTCATTGACCACCGGCAGGGTCCCGGGCATGCCGGCGCAGACTGGGCAAACCGCGGTATTGGGTTCTGCCCGGGTCAGATCCACCACCGGGCAGGCACAGAACATCTTGGATTGCGTTTGGACCTCGGCATGGACTTCCAGGCCGATATCGGCGATGAAACCGGGTTTCATAGTGTTTGCATGCGTGCTTTTCTCAGGTTATCGGGTGATAACCCGTGGTCAGGGCCAGGGTCTTCCATAAATCAAATTGTTTTCAGAAAGCGTTCGATCTTTTCAAGCGCCCGTTCGATCAGTTCATAATTGGTGGCATAGGAACAGCGCACGAAGCCCATGCCGGCATCCCCAAAGGAAGACCCGGGGACCACGGCCACCTTCTCTTCCAATAAAAGTTTTTCCGCAAAGGCTTCATCGCTCAGGCCGGTATGATGAATGCTGGGGAAGACGTAAAAAGCGCCATGCGGTTCGAAGGTGGGCAGCCCCAGGTCGTTCAAACCCTGGTGGATCAGCTTCCGGCGGCGGTCGTACTCGGCCAACATCTCCTGCACGTAGGGCTCTCCCACCTTCAAGGCTTCCAGCGCGGCATACTGCGAGATGGTGGGCGCGGACATAACCGAATACTGGTGGATGCGCACCAGGCCCTTGATCAGGCTGGCCGGGCCGGCGGCATAGCCGATGCGCCAGCCGGTCATGGCGTAGTTTTTGGAAAAGCCGCCCAGGAGGATGGTCCGGTCGTGCATGCCCTCAATGGCGGGGAAGCAGACATGCGCATGTTCGTAGACCAGGCGGTCGTAGATCTCGTCTGAGACTACCACCAGGTCGTGCCGTTCGGCAATATCGGCGATGGCTTGCATGGTCTCGCGGCTGGCCACTGCCCCGGTGGGGTTGTTGGGATATCCCAGCAAGATCGCTTTGGTCTGAGGTGTGATGGCTTTTTCGATCACTGCCGGGTCGGGCTGGAAATCGTCTTCCAT
Organism: uncultured Candidatus Brevefilum sp.; assembly: GCA_964558525.1. Taxonomy (GTDB): domain Bacteria; phylum Chloroflexota; class Anaerolineae; order Anaerolineales; family Anaerolineaceae; genus Brevifilum. Next base: position 15,961 of record CAZLEK010000003.1, on the reverse strand, counting down.
GTTGGTGAAAATCTCCACCGGGATTCCACCTGCCAGGCTGACTTCCGCCTGGTAGGACACAAAGCAGGGTGTGGGGATGATGACTTCGTCACCCGGGTTCAGCAGGGCAGTGAAAGCCAGATAAAGGGCTTCCGAGACGCCGACCGAGATGAGGATCTCGTTGAGGGGGTCGTAGGACACGGCGTACATTTTTTCAAGGTGATCCGCGACCGCCTGGCGCAGATCGAGGATCCCATGGTTGGAGGTGTAGTGCGTCTCCCCGGACTGCAGTGAGCGGACGCCCGCATCAATGATGGGCTGGGGTGTGGTGAAATCCGGCTCACCGATCCCCAATGAGATCACATCTTCCATGGTGGCGGCGATGTCAAAGAATTTCCGGATGCCTGAGGGCTTCAAGGCGCTCACAGTCTTAGACAGGTAACTTTTGGGCATTCATTCTCCTAGAGTATTGATCATGGTGAGGTTATGTCAAACGATCTATCGCGGCTGGACTTGCCAGCGCCTTTCCTGGGTGAGGTAGAAGAGGTCAAAGACCCTCTCTTCTGGAGAGCATTGTACCAAGAAACCGACCCCTGCTGGGGTCCTGCGGCGGTGGAGCACTTCCCTGACAAGATAACGCTTTCCCTCCCAGGTGATGGCGCGCGGGTCTTCAGGGTAGGATCCGCCGGCATAACATTCAACAGGGTCTTTCATTGGACGACTTGGGAATTGTCTCCCAGGTTTAACTGGCCGGTCCCGCCGGTGATGGCGACATCTTGGCCGATGATGGAGGTTTGCAGCCGGCTGCCGGAGATGCGTGACCCGGGGCCGATGATAGAATCCTTGAGGACGCTCTCGGTCACCACGGCGCCTTCCCCGATGGAGAGGTTGGGGCCCAGGATCGAACGGCTGACCTGCGCCTTGGGGTGGATGTTGACCGGCGGCAGGATGACCGTGTCCGCGCGGTCTTTGTAATGATCACTGTTATCCCGGCCGTGTTCGAGCAGGTACTGATTGGTTTCCAGCAGCGCTTCAGGGGTGCCGGCATCCAGCCAAACCTCGACCTGCTCGGTGCGCATCTTCAAGCCGCCTTTGAGCAGGATGTTGATCGCGTCCGCCAGATAGTATTCGCCTTTGAGGGAGACGTTGCGCTCGATTTGTTCTTCGATCGCCGAGATCAACGCCCGGGAATCTTTAAAGTAATAGCAGCCGACCACCGCCAGGTTGTTGCTCAGATCCTGCGGTTTTTCCACCAGCCTGGTGACGGCGCCTTCGTCGTTCACCTCGGCCACACCGAAGCGGCGCGGGTCGGGCACCGCTTTAACAAAAGCCACAGCGTCCTTTTCTTCATCTGCCAGAAAAGAAAAATCATTTTCGATCAGGGTGTCAGAGAAAGCCATCAGCATGGGTCCATCCAGCAGATCACGCGCCTGCCAGAACGCATCGGACTGGCCTTTCATTTCGGGCTGGACGGCGTAATCCACATGCCAGTCGGGGTAGTGCCTGGCGATGTGATCCTGGATCTGGTCGCCCATCATCGGGCCGAGGATGAAGATGAATTCTGTCTGGTTAAAATTGGGCGCTGAACGGAACATGTCTAACACGTGGTCCAGCACCGTGCGCCCTGCCAGAGAGACAAGCGGTTTGGGTTTGCTCCAGGTGAGCGGGCGCAGGCGGGTGCCAAACCCGGCCATGGGGATGGCGATTTTCAGGGGTTTTGTCACAGGGGTTTCTCCTTGTTCTTGTTGTTCATTTTAGATTCAAGAAAGCTTGGGCCTTCGATGATGCCAGTTCGTTTCCAGTTGATAGGCCTGTCCCAGGCGGAAGAGTAAATCTTCTGAGAAGTGCGGGCCCATCAACTGCATGCCAACCGGCAGCCCATTTTTATCATACCCCACCGGCAGGGCCAGGCCCGGGATGCCGGCCAGGTTGGCGGGTAGGGTGAAGACGTCTTCCAGGTACATCGCCAGGGGGTCATCGGTGTGTTCGCCGAACTTAAAGGCGGTGGTTGGCGCCACCGGCGCGGCGATCACGTCAACTTCCTCAAAGGCCCGGTCGAAATCGGCTTTGATCAGGGTGCGGACCTTCTGGGCTTTCTGGTAATACGCCTCGTAATAGCCGGCGGAGAGGGCGTAGGTTCCCAGCATGATCCGGCGTTTGACCTCTGGCCCGAAGAGCTCCCCGCGGGTGCGGGTGAACATCTCCCACAGGCCGCCGTCCCCCCCGAGGCGCGGCCCAAAGCGGATCCCATCGTAGCGGGCCAGGTTGGCCGAGGCTTCCGCCGGGGCGATCAGATAATAAACCGGCAGGGCGTACTCGGTGTGGGGCAGACGCACGGGGATGGCGGCCGCCCCCTGGGACTCCAGCTGCTGGATGGCCGCTCGCACGCCGCTTTCCACCTCAGGTTGGAGGCCTTGAATAAAATATTCCTCCGGGATGCCGATCCGCAGGCCTGCCAGGTTGGGGTCCTCAGGCAGAGCATAAGATGGAACCGGCCTTTGGGCGCTGGTGGCGTCCAGGGGGTCAAAGCCGGCCATGTGCTGGAAGAGCAGCGCCAGGTCGGCCGTATTGCGGGCGATCATCCCCACGGTGTCCAATGAGGAGCCATACGCCACCAACCCGTAGCGCGAGGTCCGGCCGTAGGTGGGCTTGAGTCCCGTCATCCCACAGAAGGCGCAGGGCTGGCGCACGCTGCCGCCGGTGTCGGTGGCAAAGGCGGCCGGGACCATTCGGGCGGCCACCGCTGCAGCGCTGCCCCCGCTGGAGCCGCCCGGAACGTGTTCGGCGTTCCAGGGGTTGCGGGTTGGGCCGTAGGCTGAGTTCTCGGTGGAGGACCCCATGGCAAATTCATCAGTGTTGGTTTTCCCCAGGGAGATGGCCCCGGCCTCCAGCAGGCGCTGGACGGCCGTGGCGGTGAAGGGCGGGATGAAATCCGCCAGGATCTTCGAGCCGCAGGTGCAGCGCACGTCCTTCAGGCAAAGCACGTCCTTAACTGCGATCGGTAATCCGGTCAGCGGGGGCAGATCTTGCTCATTGTTTCTCAGGGCCTCGTCGGCGTGTTTGGCTGCTTTCATGGCCCGGTCGGGGGTGAGGGTGATGAAGGCGTGCAGATCCGGTTCGCAGGCTTCGATCTGCTCCAGATGCTCCCGGATCAGGTCTTGACTGGAAAAATCTTTTGCGCGCAGGCCGGCCAGCATTTGGCGCAGGGTCATGTTGGTCAGTTCTGGCATATCACTCACCAAAGACCGGCGGCACTTTGAATTCTCCGTCCTGGGTGTCCTTCGCGTTTTCCAGAACTTTTTCCTGAGAAAGGCCGGGACGCGCTTGATCCTCGCGCAGGCGCAGCGGAACCTCCAGGACGCTGGCCGTGGGCGGGATATGTTCGGTATCCAATTCCTCGAGTTTTTCGGCGTAGTCCAGGATATCCGAAAGCTGGGCGGCGTACTGCTGCTTTTCGGCCGTGCTTAACTGGAGGCGCGCTAAAGCCGCAATGTGTTCAACTTCTTTGATCGTCAGTTTCATGCGCTTATTATAATATGATCGTTGATTGTGCCCCCTATGGATAATCTCTTTAGAATGAAATTCAGGTCGAGACGCCCCGCCGGGGCGTCTCGACGGACTTGATCTGAATTGAACTGATGGTTTGTGGATCAATGCTTTTTAAGATATTGTCAAGCAGCATCTACTCTTCAGATATTCTGAAATGCAGGAAGGCGATCAACATCATCTTCGCCATCCTTGCCAAACAGGCGGGTGAGAACCAGCGATCGGTCGTGTAAATTAAGCAGTCGGATTCCCTGGTTCCTGCATTGTTCACCCAACTGTGGGTATTTACTGCCACGATTTTCTTTGATCAGCGCGAGGATCTTTGCCGGGTCGTCATCCGCGGCGATGCGGTTGATGGCGATCTCGCCGCAGTGGGTACAGCGGTGTAGCAGCATGACTTCACCCCCACGCCTTTGGGCGTACTTGTCCCGGCTGCGTTTGAGGGTCAGGCCCACCGGCGCCATCAGGCTCTTGCAGGCGCACAGGCGGTCCCCGGCTTCATATAGGTCCACATGCCTGGAGCGCAGGCAGTAGGGGCAGTGGTTGCGGTGCACCACGCCTGAAACGAGCGTGCAGGCGCTGATCGCGCGCCCGCAATACTTGCAGGTGAAGTCAGCGTTGATATTTTGAATGTTTGTCCGCACGGCGCACCTCACATGTCCGCACACAGCTGGAGGTAGCTCTTGTAGCGGTAGGGGCTGATCTCGCCGTTCATCACCGCAGTTTTGACCGCGCAGCCCGGTTCTTCATCGTGCTGGCAGCTCATACCAAACCGGCAGCGGCCGATCCAGGGCGCCATTTCGGGAAAGAAGTAAGCAATATCCTCCGGTTTGAGACCCACAATCCCGAATTCTCTCACCCCGGGCGTGTCTACGATCGCGCCGCCCTCAGCCAGGGGGAACATCTCCAAATGTGAGGTGGAGTGCCGGCCTTTGCCGGTGGCAGCATTGACCGCTTTGACGCGCAGTCCCAACCCGGGTTCCAGGCGGTTGAGGAGGGAGGTCTTGCCCACGCCGGACTTTCCAACGAGGGCTGAGGTTTGCCCGATCAAGGCCTGGCGTAAAGGGTCTAGTCCCTGGCCGGTCACTGCGCTGGTGAGCTGCACGGGGTAGCCGATCTGCTGGTAGCGTTCGACCGTTTCCAGCAAGGCTTGCTCCTTGGGCGTCCCCAGAACCAGGTCAGCTTTGGTGATGACGATCCGTGAGGGCAGCTCATAGGATTCGGCTGTGACCAGGATCCGGTCGAGTAAATGCCAGCGAGGTGTGGGGTTCGCCGCCGCAAAGACCGGGATCACCTGGTCCAGGTTGGCGGCGATCACCTGCTCGAAGGCATGTGCGCCGGGCATGGGTTTGGCAGAGGCGCGCGCCAGGGTGTTCCGGCGCGGGAGCACCTCCCGGATCATTCCGCTTCCGTCCGGTGTGGGAAGAAAGCGGACTTTATCGCCCACGGCGATGGGGTCCATGTGCTTTTCCAGTGCTACCGTTCCTACTCGACCGGAATTCACCTGCGGATCATGGGCCAATGTTTTCCAGAGTCTGGCTGAGGGGGTGCAGATTATGATCTTGTTTTCATGGTGGACATGGTAATCCCCCAGGTGCTTCTTGTAAACGACACCGATCTTCTCGGCGCCGGTGATTTGCGTTTGCATGGTTAAAAATCCTTAGATTTCTTATTTGAAGTTTTAAGGGCGCATCAGCCCTGGATGTCATCTGGTGGGTGATCCTTATCGCTCTCATCAATTGGTCCTTTCTGGCGTCATTCACCAGCCTGAACAGCGGCTGGGGGATGGGATTAAACGAAAAACCGGCCACGGAAACAGCCCGTGACCGGATGGGGTTTGATTTGGGGTTAATGGTGTCCTTGCGGGGGCGCCTGCAGCACACGCGGCGCCAGCGCAGCCAGATTTCCTTGTTTGGAAAGGGTTAAATCAAAAGGCCACGGGGTATGAAGGCGCCCGCGGCCGGGATTTTTTCGCAGGATTAAACCTGGTTTCTAGTCGGAAACAGAGGCGCGTTCATACGGGGATAAGATCGCAAGTACAAGTACTTTCGCCAAAAACGTGCCTCCTTCCTTTCAAAATTTCCAGTGATTTTACACAATCAATTGTAGACAAAAACTGTCCGCTGTCAAGTGGCTGGCCGGTGGATTTATAAGCTGGCCGGATGGACAGGTGCGCGTAAAGACAGGCACACCGCTGCCGTTAGGTCTCATTCTGGCGCAGGCTGTCGCGCAGTTGGTGGGCCAAGGTACTGAATTCGGTTGAATAACGCATTTCAGGCCTTCTCGGGCGGGGCAGGCCCACCTCAAGCTGTAAGTCGAGGCAGCCTGGCCGGGGTGAGAGCACCAGCACCCGGTCTGAAAGGTAGATCGCCTCTGAAATGGAGTGGGTGACCATTAAAACGGTCTTGCGGCGCGCCTGCCAGATGTGCAGCAGTTCATCGCCCATGCGCTCCCGTGTCAGTGCATCCAGCGACCCAAAGGGCTCGTCCAGCAGGAGCAGGTCGGGGTCCTGCATCAGCGAACGGGCAATCGCCACGCGTTGGGCCATCCCGCCCGAGAGATCGCGGGGGTAAGCATCCTCGAACCCATCCAGCCCAACCAGCTGGATCAGTTCCTGGGCCCGCTTCTGGATGGCCTCTGACGGGATTTTCTGCAGTTCGAGCGGCAGGCTGATGTTCTCAATCACCCGGCGCCAGGGCATCAGGTTGGCCTTTTGAAACACCAATCCCACAGCCGGATGGCGGCTTTTGAAAACAACCTCCCCCTGGGTGGGTTGGACCAGCCCGGCCAACACCCGCAGGAGGGTGCTCTTGCCGCTGCCGGAGGGACCGATCAGGCAGACAAAATCCTTCTTCTTCAGTGAGAAGGTTAGATCCCGCAGGGCATGCACCACGCCGCTGGCGTCGCTGAAGATGACCTGCAGGTTTCTAACCTGCAGCGTCACCTCAGGGGAGGAGATCATTGGTGAAGGCCTCCTCCAGATCGAGAGCGTCTTCAAGCAGGTCCATGTCCACCAGGACCTGCTGCATGTTGATCCAGCCGGCGGGTTCGCTGTAGCCCAGGCGCTCGGTCTGCCAGAGCTTGATCGACTCCGCCAGGATCTGGCGCTGAACCGCCGCATCCGCTTCAGCCAGGTTTTCGACATAATTTTCGCTGATCGCATAGGCCTCAGCCGGGTTTTCGATCGTGTCGGCGATCCCTTTCAGCATTGCCTCGATGAAAGCCGTCACCTTTTGAGGATCCTGCGCGATGGTCTCATCGTTGGTCACCAGGCCGTTGGCGACGAGATCACGGTAGTCCGCCACACGGATCACATTGACGGTATATCCCTGAGAACGCAGCACGACGGGTTCGTTGGCCAGGTAGATCACGGCGGCATCCACCTGGTCGGTCACCAGGGCTTCCACCTGGTTAAAGCCGATGGCGCGCAGGTCCACATCGCTTTCACTCAAATCACCAGCCTGCAGCAGGGCGATACAACCGATGTAGCTGGCGCCGTACAGGCCGGGGATGCCCACGCGTTGGCCGGCAAGATTCTCCGGGACCTGCAGGTCTGCATCCGCCAGGGAGACCACCCCAACCGGGAATTCCTGGTACCAGGCGGCCACATAGGTCACCGGAAGGCCCTGCTCGCGCGCCAGGAGCACCTGCTCGCCGCTGGCGATGGCAAAGGTTTGTTCGCCCGCGCCCACCAAGGCCACGGCATCCGCCTCATTGCCGTACGCCAGTTCCACGTCAAAGCCGGCCTCGCGGAAGTAGCCTTTGTCCAGGGCCACGTAGATCGGCGCGAACTGGATATTGGGGATGTAGCCCATGGTCAGCCGGGTGGGGATGATTTTTTCTGCTGTTTCTGCTGGTGTTTGGCAGGCTGACAGGGTTAATAGAAAAAGGATGAAAAATCCACTGAGAGGTTTACAGAAAGGGTGTTTCATTACAGTTTTCTCCTTAAATAATGATTTATCCTGACTTCTGGCGCCAGGACTGCCAAGCTAAAAGTCGTGATTCAACCAATAAAACCAAACCATACAACCCCATGGCCATGACCACCAGGGTGATGACCGAGACGAACACCAGGGCTGTGTCGTACTGCCCGCGCCCGACGTTAATCAGGAACCCCAGCCCGCGATCCGCTCCTACCAGTTCGCCCACCACTGCCCCGATCACGGAGAGGGTCGCGCCCACCCGCAGACCGCCCAGGAAGATCGGCATGGCGGCGGGGACCTCCAGCTTCCAGAAGGTCTGCCCGCGTGTGGCGCGCAGCGAGCGCATCAGCTCGCGCAGGTCATCGGGCACCTCCCGCAAGCCCACCACGGTGTTGATCAGCACGGGAAAGAACACGATCAGGCTGCAGATCAGGATTTTCGAGAAGATCCCCGGGCCGAACCAGATCACCAGCAGGGGGGCAATGGCCACGATTGGGATGGACTGGCTGGCAACCAGGTAGGGGGAGATCAGTTTTTCAAGCGTGGGGGATTTTGAGAGCAAATAACCCAGGACGGTGGCGGTCAGACCGCCCAGCAGCAGACCGGCGATCACCTCCAGCAATGTGGCCAGGGTGTGACGGAGCAGCTGGCCCTCCTGCAGGGACTGGATAAACCGCGCCCAGACGAGCCCTGGGCCGGGCAGAATGAAGGCGGGGAGGCCCAGCCAGCGGGATAGCAGGTACCAAAGCAATACGCCGGCGATCAGCGAGGCCAGCAGCAGCGCCAGCCGGTTGAGCGGCCTGGCGCGGCCTTTTGGGGTGAGTTTTGGGTCATCGGTCATAGAAAAAGCCCCGGTTGTTTCTCGGGGCATGGGTGAACATCCATAAAGGATTGCATGGTCCTTCTTTCATTCGGACTGTAACCGCCGGCACCGGATTTCCACCGGTTCCTGTGCAAAGCTGCACTCGTGGGCTGCCCCTTTTCAGGGAGTACCACCGGTCGGGAATTGGGCCTCAGGCCCGCACCCTGCCCCGAAGGATATTGATTTGAGTCTCATAAAAGTATATCTGGTGGTCGTGATACTGTCAACGCGTTGGGTAGGGAGTAGTGATTTGCCATTGTGAGCCCTCTTGAACCCTAAAGGGAGAGAGAGCGTGGCAATCCAGGTCGCGCAGAGGATTTGGTTTGGTCTTGCCCGGGCGAATTGAACCGATGCAAATACTCGGTCCTTCAATGAGTTGAAAATCATAAAAAGCCAACTTTGTGAGATTATTTCTTTTATGAGTTAGGAGATGGAAACCTTAATAATGGAACCGGTATGCAAGATACCTCTCAAAAGCATTCTTTAGTTATAGCCTGTACTTTGGATCAACCTTACTCGACTTTTTAAGGTGCATAGACGGCGGGTATCAGGCGGCAAGTGACAAAAAAAGCGTTCAAGACTCGTTATAATAAAACCATGTCTTGTCAGCGGCCCCAAAGGCCTGTAAAATACTAAAACAAATGTTCCAAACCGCTTGAGGGAAAGATGCCCGTCAACCTGATCGAAATCCAGCAGAAACTGCACGACTTCAGCGCCCAGGCCCGGGCGCGCCACGAGAAGCTGGCCACTCGCCGTCAGGAGGTGACCGATTTGTTTGCGGCCTATGCCGGCCGGCTGGCAGACCTGCGCGGCATCTTCCAAGCAGCGGCTGAGGTCAACCCGCACCTGCGCTGCGCTGTGCCGTTGGATGAACCCCTGGATGCGGTCATCCCGATGCCCGAACTGCCCGGGACCTTCACCGTCATGGCCGCCGATGGTTCGCAGATCAACCCCAGCCGGCACGCCCGGGTGGCCTTCTGCGTGATCAACGTGGGGATCGTCACCCTGGTGCGCGGCTCAGGCAAGGCGCCCAAGATCCAGACCCACAGCCAGCTGTTGGATTTTAACGCGCTTTATACCCCGGGCGGGCGGATGATCTCTGAAGGCCTGGTGGCCCTCAAGCGTGATCTGCGAGAGCGGGAAGCGCTGGCCGAACTGGCGGAAGGGCTGAAGAAACCCGCCATCTCCATGACGGACGGCCCCCTGGAACTCTACCGTGAGCCCCAGGAGAGCGCCGCCTTTGAAAAGACGCTGGACCGCTACCTGGAAGTGCTGGCAGACCTGCGCGACCGGGGCTTGATCACCCTGGGCTATGTGGATAAGCCTGGCAGCGACCTGATCGCGCGCTTGCTGGAATTGGTGCAGCTGCAAGAGGATGAGCACGCCGCTGCATCCCCACGCGCCCGGCGCTACGCTGGGGTTCAGGACGCCCAATGGCTGGAAGATCGCCTGCAAAACCCGGGTGACCGCTCGGCCCTGTTTGGCATCCATTCGGAAACCGCCAGAGCCTTCAAGGGTGACCTTGCCTTACATTTCTTTTATCTGAACGTGGGCACGCCGGGCAAGCCGCATCTGGCCCGGGTGGAGGTACCCGGTTGGGTCGCCCGCGACCGGGACCTGGTGGGGATGCTCCAGGCGGTGCTGACGGAACAGGCAGCCATCCTGGGCACGCGCCCCTACCCTTATGTCCTGCACCGGGCCCATGAGGTGGCCGTGGTAAGCCTGCCCGAACACCAGCATGTGGAAGAGATGATCGTGATGGAGTTTCAGCGGCGCGGCATCCCCGTCGAAGAACGCTCTTTTAAGCAATCCGCCAAAGATTTGGATTCATCAAGAACGAGGTATGAAGGATGACTGGAATTGAGATTGGAAGGTTACTGCGTTCCGGAACGACCGGGTTCGTGGTCGGCTGCCGGGTGAGCCAGCTGGAGGCGCCCAGCTTTGGGGCGCTGGTGCGGGTTCCACTGGAGGCGGCTTACCAGGTTTACGGATTGATCTACGACATCCATATTGATGATGACGGCCTGGTGCGCCAGCTGATCACGGCTGAGGACGTGCCGGAGGAGGTGCTGCGCGATAACCGCGAAAACCGCAACGTGCCGGTAGAGATCGGCGTGCTGGCCCTGGGCTACCAGGAAGGCGAGCGGATCCGGCACCTGCTCCCGCCCCGCCCGCCCCTGAGCCTGGATGCGATCTACCTGTGCACCCCGGAGGAGATCGCCGCGTTCACGGGCGTGGGGAATTTTGGCTATTTTCGGCATATCCTGCGGGATGAGGACAAACCTGTGGATGAATTGCTGGCGGCTCACCTGATGGCTGCCCGGGATGCCCAGGAATCCGCCGGGAATCCGGCTTGGCTGGCCCAGGCGCTGAGCGAGCTGATCGCCCTCAAGCGGGATGACTACCAGGGGCTGATGAACCTCCTGCGCGCAGCTGGCGAGATTTGAGCAAAAAAAAGGGAAAGAGAAGACGATGAGCGATCAGTTCAACCAAACGTCCAGGGGCTCGAATGGGGAAATCGGGTATATCGTCGGCGGCGGGCTGAAGGCCAACCTGCAGGCGCGCCTGACCGTCCCGGCGCAAACTGTCCAGGAAGGCGCTTTCGTGGTGGTTGAGAGCAACGGCTGGCTGTTCTACGGCCTGGTCACCGACCTGCAGTTGGGGGCGACCGACCCGCGCTTTGCCGATGAACACAGCGGGGAACGGCTGCCGCCTGGCCTGGCCGGGCTGCTGCATGGGCAGACCCTCTTCACCAACCTGGAGATCCTGACCGCCTTGATGATGGAACAGGGCCCTGAGCCCGGCTCCCCCGAATACGAAGCCTGGTACCAGCAGGTGATCGACGAGCAGATCCGGCCTGAGCCTGTGAAGACCGTACCCCAACACCATGCCCCCGTGCGCCTGGCGGATGCCGGCGACATTGCCGAGATCTTCGGCCGGGAAGGTGAGGGTGGTTTCTTCCGGATCGGTGAGACCATTGAAGGCGGCCACCCGGTGTGTGTCAACCTGGACAAGCTCGTCCAGCGCTCGGCGGGCATCTTCGGCGCCACGGGGACCGGCAAATCCTTTTTAACCCGGGTGATCCTGGCGGGGCTGATCCAGCGCGGCAAGACCTCTGTGCTGATCTTTGATATGCACAATGAATACGGTCCCGATGATACCGCCTCCGACACCGGCCTGCGTGTGCCCGGTCTCAAGGGCAAGTTCCCCGCCAAAGTGCGCATGGTCGGGCTGGGGCGCGGCGCGACCATCCGCGGCAAGACGCCGGATTACAGCCTGGAGATCGCCGAGACGGACATCAGCCCCGACGACGTGATGATGCTGGCAGGGGAATTGAACCTGCGCGAGACCACGCCCACCACCCTGGAAGCCCTGCGAGCTTCCTTTCATGAGAACTGGTTCCATGCTTTCAAACACATGCGGGTGAATGCCTATGAGACCGACGAAGACGGCAAGCGCTTCCCGGCCCCTGACAGCGTGGAGGCCTGGGCCAACCAGGCCGGCGTGCACCCCGGCGCGGCGGAGGCCCTGCATTCCAAACTGCGGCGGCTGTTCAATGCCGAATACATCGTGGAGGAGCCGGCGGCTAACGCCCTCCAGCAGATGATCGACAACCTGGACAACGGCCAGCATGTGGTGCTCTCCTTTGGCAAACATGAGACCGACCTGGACTACCTGTTTGTCTCCAACCTGCTCACCCGGCGCATCCGCCATGTGTGGGAACGGCGCACGAATGCCTTCCGCAGCGGTCACCAGGGCGCCAGCGAGCCCCGGCCGCTGGTGATCGCAGTGGAAGAGGCCCACAAGCTCCTCAACCGCGAGATGGCCTCACAGACGACCTTCAGCACCATCGCCCGGGAGATGCGTAAATACTACGTCACCCTGCTGATCATCGACCAGCGCCCCTCGCAGATCTACGATGAGGTCATGTCGCAGCTGGGCACGCGCATCACCGGCTGGCTGGGGGACGCGGATGACATCCAATCCGTGCTGACCGGCCTTTCCGGGCGAGAGGCCTTGCGGGGCATGCTGGCCCGGCTGCAGCCCAAGGAAGAAGTCCTGATGCTGGGCTGGGGGGTGCCGATGCCGATTTTGGTCCACTCTCGCCGGTACGATGAAACCTTTTGGGAGGAGTTGAAGGGGAACAAACCTGGACGGAGCAATGATGACATCATGGAAGAATTAGGATATTGAGATGATCCCTGTCCGCCTGCGCATTGAAGGCTTTCTGTCCTACCGTCAGCCGGTTGAGCTGGACTTCACCGATTTTGACCTGGCCTGCATCTCAGGCCCCAACGGGGCCGGAAAATCGGCCCTTTTGGACGCCATCACCTGGGCCTTGTTCGGAAGGGCGCGTAAATATGATGAGTCGGTCATCAACAGCCATCCTTCTGTGGAGGCCGCTGAGGTCACCCTGGACTTTGATTATGAGGGCAACCGCTACCGGGTTCAGCGGACCAACCCGCGCGGCAAGACCTCATCGGTGGAATTTTTTATCCGCGCCCAGGGGCAGGGCCAGCCGGCGCGTTGGAAGCCGCTCACTGAACGCACCCTGCGAGAGACGGACAGCAAGATCGAGAACACCCTGCGGCTGGATTTTGAGACCTTCACCAACGCCTCCTTCTTTTTACAGGGCAAGGCCGATCAGTTCGCCACGGCCCGGCCGGGCGAGCGCAAGCGCATCTTGAGCAATATCCTGGGGCTCGAGGTCTGGGAAACCTACCGTGAAGAAGCCGCCCGAAGGCGTCGTGAGACTGAAAAGGAAGTCAAACAGCTGGACGGACGGTTAAGTGAGATCCAGACCGAGCTGGATGAAGGCCCCCAGCGGAAGGCGGATCTGGCCGCCCTGGAAGAACGCCTGCAAGAATTGGCCGCCCAACGAGAAGCCCGGGCCAAAGACCTGGAAAACGTCAAGGCCCTGCACACCTCCCTGGAAGAGCAGCGCAAACTGGTCAATACCTTGAAAAATCAGCTGGAAAGCGCGTCGGCCCAAGAGGAGAGAATTGAATCCACGCTTAAACAGCGTCAGGAGGAGAAGGCGGGCTATGACCAGGTGCTGGCCAAGGCGTCAGCGATTGAACAGGCCTATGCAGATTGGCAGGCCGCCCGGAAAGAGCTTGAGGCAATGGAAGAGGTGGCGGAAGCCTACCGCCAGCATGAGGCCCTGCGCCACGAACCGCTGGCGGTCATTCAGGCCGAAGCGGCGCGCCTGACCCAGGAGAAGGAAAACCTTGAAGCCAGGCAGGGAGAATATCAACATAAATCTGACGCGCAGGCAGCGCTTGAATCACAGAAGGAAGCCCTTCGAGAGAAGGTCGAAATGGCGGAACAAAACCTGGCCAGGCGGGAAGCCCTGGATGATGAAATCCGTCAGCTGCAGGCCAAGCAGGCGGAGGCCAAGGCCGAAAACCCGCGCCTGAAGAAAGAAATGGAAGACCTGCGCTCAAGGCTCAATTATTTGGAAGCCGCGCAAGAGCCGGTCTGCCCGGTCTGCGAGCAGCCCCTGTCGGAAGCTGAACGCGAAACGCTGATCCAAGAATATTACCAGGAAGGCGAATCCCGCCGTGACCGTTATTATGCGAACAAAGAGCTGCTGGATAATTTTGAAGCCCATCTGAGCAAGTTGGGCGCTGAATTGGCCGATCTCAAGGGCGTTGAAGGGGATCTGCGCCAGGCCAACCGGCAGTTGGATCAAATCGAGAACCAGCTGGCCGCGCTGGCAGCGGAAAAGAAATCCTGGGAAGAGAAAGGCGCACCCAGGCTGGCTGAGCTGGAAACGATCCTGGCGGAGGGATCCTTTGCCCCCGACGCACGGGCGCGTTTGAAGGCCATTGAGAAGGAAATGACCGCCCTGGGCTATGATGTCCAGGCCCATGAGCGTCTGCGACAGGCGGAGGAGGCGGGGCGCGAGGCGGAAGCGGCCCTGCGCTCACTGGAGGGCGCCCGGGCCGCCCTGACGCCCATCAGCCGTGAGATTGAAGGCTTGGAAGACCAGCTGATTGAACAATCGCAAACGCTGCGTGCCCTGACGGAGGCGCATGCTGAAGCCGCGGCCAGGCTGGCAGCGGCGGATGCTGACCTGCCAGACCTGACCACGGCCGAAACCCAGCTGCACAACGTCCAGGAGCAGGAAAACCGCCTGCGGATGAGCGTGGGTGGGGCGCGGCAGAAGGTGGCCGTACTGGAGACCCTGGAAGCGCGTCAGGCCGGCTTGCTGGAGGAGCGTGAGGCGCTCACCCAACGCATTGCTGACCTGAAGCAGCTGGAGCGCGCCTTCGGACGCGAAGGTGTCCCGGCCCTGCTGATCGAACAGGCCCTCCCGGAGATCGAGGCGACCACCAACGATCTGCTGACCCGGCTGACCAACGGTCGCATGTCCTTCAGCTTCCTGACCCAGCGGGAGTATAAAGGCGCCAATCGGGAGGATTTAAAAGAAACCCTGGATATGGTGATCAGCGACAGCGTGGGCGAGCGGGATTACGAGATGTTCTCCGGCGGTGAGGCCTTCCGGGTGAATTTCTCCATCCGGCTGGCGCTGTCTGAGGTGCTGGCCAAACGGGCCGGCGCCCGGCTGCAGACCCTGGTGATCGACGAGGGCTTCGGCAGCCAGGATGTGGAAGGCCGCCAGCGCCTGGTGGAGGCGATCAACCTGGTGCGCGATGATTTTGAGAAGATTTTGGTGATCACCCATCTGGAAGAGCTCAAGGAAGCCTTCCCCACCCGGATCGAGGTCGAAAAGACCCTGCAGGGCTCCCAGGTGCGGGTGGTATGAGGGCAATGCGGGGGTTTTGCCGTGCGTAAGGGGTACCTGACGGCTAAAGACCTGGCGGACGCGGTGGGCTGCCATGTGAACACAGTCCACTTATATGAAGGGTGGGAATTCATCCCGCCGGCGCCGCGCGACCCGGATAACAACTACCGCATGTACAGCCGCTACCACCTGGAACAATTCAAGCTGGCCTATTTGACTCTAAAATATCCCTACCCGGGCGGGAAGCAGGTCGTCCTCGACCTGGTGGTTGCTGCGCGAGATCGTGAGTTGGAAAAGGCGCTCGATTTTGCAGCCCAATACCGCGAGCAGATCGCGGCGGAGCGCGCCCAGGCGGAGGCGGCGATCGATTATTTAGACCGCTGGCTGGCGGGTGAGGATCTGAGCCGGGTGGAGGCGCCTTTATGGATTGGTGAGGCCGCAGATCTATTGGACCTGACCCGAGACACCTTGCGTTCCTGGGAGCGGGACAGATTGATCGAGGCGCCGCGCGACCCGCACAATGGCTACCGGCTGTATGGGCCGGAGGAGATTGGGCGCCTGCGGGTGATCCGTGTGCTGGCCAACGCCGGGTATTCGCACATGGCGATCCTGCGCTTGATGCTGCGGCTGGACCGCGGTGAGGATGTGGACCCGCGCCAGGCATTGGATACGCCCCGCGCCAATGAGGAGATCTTTCACATCACGGATAGGTGGCTGACGGCTTTGGAGGGGGAACGCGAACGGGTTGAGAAGATTGTAGAACAGATCCATCTCATGCAGGCGATCTAGGTTTTTTAGCCACGATAATTTCGCATTATATGGGTTAATCAAAATAATCGCCAAGTAGGTCAGGTTTGTCGGCGCAGCCGACAACCTGACAAAAGATATGGTTAAGAAAGA
>CAZLEK010000002.1:0-95568 GCA_964558525.1 uncultured Candidatus Brevefilum sp. | reverse complement strand
GTTTCATTTTTGCTCGGTCAGGCCCTTCACCCTCTTGCTCTGGGGGTTCCGCTTCGCTTCAGTGTCATAAAGACCTGCGAGCACGAATAACAGTAGCAATGGATAATTGTTAAAAAAATTTAGAGATCTTTCGGTCAAACTCCTTGCGTGGTCAGGAGGCCGAGCGAGAACTATGCCGGATTTGCTTGTTCTTTGTACGAGCATTTAATTGGCAAGGCACAAAGAAAAAAGCCATCGATAAAAGTGTGCTTTGGACAGGACAATCGCAAAATTAAAATCATGATCTGATGGACGGTTTCACGTTCCAATTGACGTCTTTTCTTCCATTCAATTTCCGATCGAGCCGGCGTCCTCCTCGGAGAAAATGGGTATTCAAAAAACGATGATCCTTTTCAAAACCTATCTGAAAAGTGAACTTTGCTGATGATCCGCCCACAGAAAGGATGCTGCGGTGACCAAAGTTGATCTTCTTCGCCGAGTTCTTCAACAAACGAGCGCATAAGCTAAATTCTACGCATGGGGCACAGGCCTTGCTCATGGATTAATCCTTCCGTCCTGAGCGCCAATTTTTGAGATCTCAGCCGCAATTGATTAATCAGGCTTTACGATTATCCTGGTGACCTGTACAGTTATTTGATTCAAAGCGCTTAAAATTGAGGCGCGCCTTTTAACCCATTTCCAGTCAATGGCACAATGATCTGGTCTTCTTTGGAAATATGTTGTAACAACTTCTCCAGGCCGGCAATAGCAACTGCGCTGGTCGGTTCCACGTAAAAGCCCTGATGGCTCAGGAATTTTTGGGCTTGCAGGATCTCAGCATCTTTCACCACAAGCGCGCAGCCATTTGTTTCACGTAAGGCTTGCAGCAAGCGCTTTCCTCTGACAGGTTTTGTTATGGCAATGCCTTCAGCAAGAGTCGGCTCAGAAGCTGGTGCTTCGGGGATATCATCCAGGCCCTGTTGCCAGGCATGATAGATCGGAGCAATGCTTTCAGCCTGCACAGCTGCCAACCTCGGCATGCGGTCGGAATAGCCAGCCTGTAAAATATCTCGAAAACCAAACCAATAGCCTAAAAATTGTCCCCCCTGGGCTACGGGAAGGAGAATCCAATCGGGAACCTTTCTTCCCAATTGTTCCCAAAGTTCATAAGCGGCGGTGATCTGCCCGGCAAGGTAGGCCGGATGATAGGCATGGGAGGCATAGGCCTGCACATCGTTTGAAGCAGCCTGGGCGGCTTTTTCTGCTGCGTGGCGCGGGCCTTCAATGGATATCACTTCAGCGCCATAGACGCCGATTTGATGTTTTTTCGCCGGTGAAGCGTAAGCGGGTACAAAGATCTTTGCGCTTAATCCCATCCGGGCAGCGTGAGCCGCGAGGGAAGCGCCGGCATTCCCCGATGAATCCTCGATCACCGACTTCACTCCCATGTAATGGAGCTGGCTGACCATCGCGTTGATCCCACGGTCCTTGAAGGATCCTGAGGGAGACAAATACTCCAGCTTCAGGCAAATCTTAACACCTGAATACTCTATCGGAACAAGCGGCGTCCATCCCACCCCCATGGGGTTGGTCGCCGCATGGATGTCCAAACCGAGGAAAGCTCCATAACGCCAGATGGAATAAGTCTTTGGTTGAATTCTGTCCAGGTTAAAGTCAGCCCGGTCAGCAGGCTCCCAGGCGCCCCCACACACACAGCGCCATTTCGCAACCGTGAAGGTTTCAGTATGGCCACAATCATTACAACGAACTTGCATTAAGGGTTCGATCTACATTCTAGTGAGATCAGAGAGAAAGCTTGTTCCGATCTCTGGTGGGTCCAGCTTGAAGTTCTCCGTGATGGTCGCACCGACATCGGCAAAGGATTGCCGAACGCCAAGATCCACACCGCGCACCCGTGGTCCAAACACCAGCAATGGCACGTACTCACGCGAGTGGTCTGTGCTTTCTGTGGTTGGGTCCACCCCGTGATCCGCCGAAACAATCACTAGATCTCCTTCTGACAGACGCTTTTGTATCGCAGGGATCGCATCATCAAAGGCTTTCAGTGCCATGTAATAGCCATGTGGGTCATTGCGGTGGCCGTAAATCATATCAAATTCGATCAGGTTGACAAACATAAGGCCGTGAAAGTCTTCTTCCAACAGCTGTAAGGTTATTTGTGTGCTTTCTTTATTCCCTAAGGTGTGATTTTTCTTGGTGATGCCCCTGTGAACGAAGATATCATCGATCTTCCCGACCGACCAGACATCAAAACCGGCCGCATGCAGCTTATCTAAAACTGTGTCTGACTCAGGCGCCCTTGAAAAATCACGCCGGCGATCTGTGCGGTTGAAATTCTCTGCGCTAGTACCGACAAATGGCCGGGCGATCACCCTACCCACGGCATGCTCGCCGGAAAGAATTTCTCGTGC
This sequence comes from uncultured Candidatus Brevefilum sp., assembly GCA_964558525.1. Classification (GTDB taxonomy): domain Bacteria; phylum Chloroflexota; class Anaerolineae; order Anaerolineales; family Anaerolineaceae; genus Brevifilum. Next base: position 93,157 of record CAZLEK010000002.1, on the reverse strand, counting down.
GATCCGACTCATCTTATATAGTTCATCAACTGGAATGACATCCTCATGCGCAGCGATCTGAAAAACGCTGTCCGCTGAAGTATAAACAATCGGTTTGCCAGTACGTACATGCTCTTCCCCCAATTGCTTGATGATTTCTGTGCCGCTGGCCGGCCGGTTGGCTAAGGTTTCCCGGCCAATTTTTTGTTCAAATTCATCAATGATCTCATCTGGGAATCCTTCTGGATAGGTTGGCGCTGGCGATGGGAGGTGGATCCCCATCATTTCCCAATGCCCCGACATGGTATCCTTCCCGGCTGACATCGGCTGCATCTTTCCATAGCCGCCCTGGGGAACATCGGTTTCTGGGACACCGTTTATTGGGGTAATGTTCCCCAATCCTAATTTGCGCATATTGGGCAGTTGAATGCCTCCCAAAACTTCAGCGACATTGGCGATAGAATTTGAACCCTCATCGCCGTATTCCGCCGCATCCGGTGCAGCGCCAATGCCGACGCCATCCAGGACAATGACCGTGATTCGTTTAAACACACAACCTCCATTTCATCTTAATCCCAACAAGTAAGTATATGCATGATAACGTATCCGCTCAACCAGAGCAACATTTTATACAGGGAAATCGCAAGATTTCAAGAAAAGTTATGATGGAAATTCTTTTTATCCGTAGGGTGATCAATGGTTTCACTTCCCAACTTTCCGCGCTCGCCGACGTACTCGTCGGCGAAAAAACGCCATTTTAAATGCAAATTTCTCTAATGGATAATGATTTATGCCTTGCTTACGCATTTCCCCGCAACGAGGACGTTGCGGGGAGCCAATTTTTTTCAATCCCTTTAACTTTGTGATTGCCCTGACAATTCATAACATCTTTGTCAGGGGCACGCCATGCAGCATCCAGGGCGCCAGAATTTTAAGGGCTTCGCCATACTCAAAACTATCTTCCCTAGCCACATAACCAGCCAGTAAGGTTGTTTGTTGAACCAACTGCTCAAGGCCTGCCCGAGAAAACTGCGCTGAATACGCGAACAAGGCCTTCTGTTTTACTGAAATGGTTTGGCTGACATCAAAAACCAGATTAGGATAAGCCGTGTTATAAAACACCACACCGCTCAATGCGTAGTTTTCCATCTCCTCTGGATGATAAGTCCCAATGGCCGGCAAACCATACAGGATTGCCGCTTCCGCACAGGCTTTCCCAGCAAGCACATGATCATGATGCGCCTCATAGGGCGTCCATGGATCCACTGAGAAAATAAAATCTGGCTTTTCCTGTCGAATGATGCTGATGATCTTATCTCGCACGGCAAAATAATCGTAATCACCGCCATCTGGAAAGCCAAGCCGGATTTGTTTCCGGACGCCTATGTGGGCTGCTGCCTTTTCTTGGTTTTCCTGGAGCAGGGCGACTGCATCAGATTTCGATTTGATCGGGACTTCCTGTTGAGGAAGGATCCCCGCCAGGTCATCTGTCACCGTCAGGTAGATGAGTTCCGCTCCGCTTTGAGCGAGATGGTGAAGGGTTCCCCCTGCCCCAATATCATTATCGTCGTAGTGGGGTTGCACAGCGAGAACTTTCCTCGCAGTGGCTAAATCAGGAAGCTGCAGCTGCAGATCAGGATTCATCATATTCGCTCACACTCCATAAATTTACACAAAGATGGTTTCCGAAAGCAATAGATCTTATTTTCGAAGATTGGTATCCTTCTTGGTCTATTGGCTATTATAATAAAAACAGACACTAAAACGCAAAAACGTAAGGAGCGGCAATGTTAAAAGTCAGCATCATTGGCGGTGGATCAACCTATACACCAGAACTCATCCAGGGCTTCATTGACCGCCAGGAGGTATTACCCGTTGACGAACTCTGGCTGATGGACAACGACCCAGACAGGCTGGAGATCGTGGGCGATTTCTCAAAGCGGATGGCTGCCAGCCAGAATGCCGGATTTGAGGTCATTCTCAGTGAAGACCGCGAGGCCGCCATCCTCGGTTCCTCTTATGTCATAACACAACTCCGTGTTGGAAAAATGGCAGCTCGGAGGGAGGATGAATATCTGGGCCAACGATATGGTTTGATCGGCCAGGAGACCACCGGTGTGGGTGGGATGGCCAAAGCACTGCGCACCATCCCGGTCATTCTAGAAATTGCCAAACAAATCCAAACAACCGCCCCAAATGCCCTGCTTGTCAACTTCACCAATCCCGCTGGTTTGGTCACGGAAGCGCTTAACATTTATGCGCCGGAGGTTAAAGCTCTCGGGGTTTGCAATGCCACGCTGACCACAAAAATGGAAATCCTTAAGAAACTCAACGAGAAACTCGGGACGAACTTCAAGCCGGAGGAAGCTCAAATAAAAACCCTGGGTCTGAACCATCTCACCTGGTTTTATGGTTTCGAGATCAACAGCAAAGATTACTGGCCTCAGATCATGCAGTCAACCATCAAAGAAATGCAAACCCAGGAGGAGCCGTTCTTCGATCCACACACCCTGGAAAGCCTGCAAATGCTGCCAAACTATTATTTACGCTATTATTATTACACATCCAAATTACTTGCAGAACAAGCACACTGGCCCCCTTCACGGGCTGAAGAAGTAATGGAAATCGAAACAGCTTTGCTTGATCATTATGCGCAGGAGGCCCACACCAGCCCACCGGAGGCTTTAATGAAGCGCGGCGGCGCTTATTATTCAACCGTGGCAACGCAGTTGATCAACGCGCATTACAACAACCTGAACGAAATTCATGTGTTGAACGTGAGACACAACGGCGCGGTCCCGGGCTGGAACTCAGATTGGGTGCTCGAGCTGCCCTGCATGGTCGGCGCTGAAGGGATCATCCCACAGCCAGCTTCACCGCTCCCCCTCGTCTGCGAGAGCCTGATTCAAAGCGTAAAAGCCTATGAGATCCTGACCGCAAGAGCAGCCGTTCAGGGCGACCGGATGGCAGCCTACCAGGCATTGTTAGCCCATCCTCTAGGACCGGATGCGGATCAAGTCAACCAGGTATTGCTAGATATGTTAGAAGTTAACCGGCCCTTCTTGCCAAACTTCTATCAATAAAATCCTGGCCCATGGAGGGTTTTGACAATGACAAATCAGCACACAGGATACCTTCTTGGTGTGGATACCGGTACCAGTAAAACCCATGCCCTGATCGCTGATACTTCCGGCCAGGTGGTGGGCTTCGGAGAATCTGGACCAGGAAATTATGAGGTCGTCGGTGAAGATGGCCTCATCCAGTCTTTAAATTTAGCTGTTGAAAGGGCTCTTGAAGCAAGACCTATTCGGAAAGCGGAAATATCCGGTATGGGCTTTGGCCTGGCTGGTTATGATTGGCCCTCCGAACGCGAGGTTATGATCCGCGCCATACAATCACTTGGTATTCCCAGTGAGTACGCTTTCGGCAATGACGCCCTGATTGGCTTGATCGCAGGCGCGTCAGAAGGTTGGGGAATTGCAGTCGACGCAGGCACCGGGAATAACGTACTCGGGCGGGATCAAAACGGGAAAATCGGACGCATCACCGGCAACAGCGTCAGATTTGGAGAAATCGGCGGCGCTGGAGAATTGGTTTGGCAGGCCATGATTGCCGTCACCTACGCCTGGACAAAAAGAGGACCAAAAACCGCCCTGACACAGCACTTCATGGAATACGCGGAAGCCGCTTCGGAGTTCGCCCTGATTGAGGGATTGGCAATGGGGCAGATCCACCTACCGCCCCATCTCGCCCGGGATGTGATCCAAATTGCAGCTGCGGGCGACTCTGTAGCGCAGGAAGTGGTCCAGCATACCGCCAGAGAACTGGCGTGTAACGTCAATGCAGTCATTCGCCAGCTTAATTTCCAGGAACAGGTTTTTGAAGTGATTTTAATCGGCAGCCTGTTTAAAGCCGGCGATATTTATAAACAACCCTTCTCAGAAATCATCCACCAATTTGCGCCCGGTGCAGAGCTCGTCCATTTATCGGTTCCACCTGTGGTTGGCGCTGTGCTGCTAGCAGGGGAAACCATCGGCATTCAGAAAAGTAAACTCCGCGAGGCATTGATCCAATCGACAGAAGCATTTCTGGTAGTTGAAAAAGGTTAATGCCTGATCGGAAGAATGATTGTATACTATTCCAGGACAAGGGATTATTCATGATTTGTGGTTGTATAAAATTGCAAAACAGACTACCAAAGGAGCCATTCAATGAAAAAACTAGCCGTCCTTGGCGGTGAACCCGTCCGGAAAAATGCCTATCCTGCCTGGCCAGTCTTCGATCAAAGAGAAAAAACTGCTGTGACGGAAGTGATCGAAACTGGGCGTTGGGGAGGGTTTCCCTATCCAGGCCCCAATACAGCCGCTTTCGCTCACAAATTCGCAGAAATGCAAGGCGGCGGTTACGCAGTTCCGATGATGAACGGAACAGTCACTATGGAAGTGGCATTACGGGCAGCCAACATTGGTTGGGGAGACGAAGTGATCGTTCCCGCGTATACCTTCCAGGCGACTGCGGCCGCGCCCATGGCTGCCGGGGCAATCCCGGTGATTGTTGACATCTTGCCGGACACCTATTGTGTGGACCCAAAAGCTGTTGAAGAAGCGATCACCAGCAAAACCCGAGCAATCATCGTCGTCCATCTCGCGGCCCAGATGGCCGACATGGATGCGATCATGGAAATTGCAGATCGGCACGGCCTGATCGTGATTGAAGACAGCGCACATGCCCATGGAGCACAATGGCGGGGGAATGGCGCCGGCGCCATTGGCGATTTCGGGTCCTTCAGTCTGCAATCCTCAAAGATCCTCACCACGGGTGAAGGAGGCGTTCTCCTGTGCAGAGATGAACACCTGGCGCAGCGCGCAGCCAGTATCATTGATTGCGGTCGGGCAAAGGATCCCTCAGGCGAAGAATTCACCATGGGGGTTAATTATCGCTGGTCAGAAATCCATGCAGCGTTGGGTCTGGCTGCCCTGGAAAGGTTCCCCGAGCAGATCCAACAACGCGAAGCGATGGCCGATTACCTAGAAGAAAGCCTGAGTGAAATCCCGGGCATTACAATGCTCAAGCGCGATCTGCGCCACACCCGGCGCAGTTTCTACCGTTATGTGATCAAAATTGATCCGGATTTCTTTCAATGCGAACATGATGTCTTTTGCTTTGCGCTCTCCGGTGAGGGGATCCCGGTGGATACTGGCTATCCAGCGATGAACCGGTATGAGTTATTCCAGCCAGGGCTTTCAAAGCTGCCGGTGCCATCCGCCTTCCCGGAATACTTTGCGTTTGACCGGATGTCGCTTCCTGTTAGCGAACGCGCCAGCCAGATCGAATCCGTCTGGATGGGAGAATCCATCTTCCGCTCTGGGCAAAAAGGCGTGGATGATTTGGTTGCAGCATTGGAAAAAATATCCGCAAATCAAGACAGCCTTGCAAAACTCGAGGAAATCCGGCACAACATGCTGAAGGAATATGGCCGGGTCGACTTCGACCGCATGCCAAAACAACTTTAGTAGAATAGAAGGTTGCCAGTGTTCCGGCAACCTTCTATTCATCACAAAAAGTCATCTGGGAGTTTACCAGCCAATTGCACAGCCGTCTTTTCGAGGGTCAGAACCAGCCGTCAGGACCCCGGTTTCAGGATTGCGATGGATGACCTGGCCGCCTCCAAAAACAGCCCGCTGGCGCCCGCTGATCGGAGAGACATGATGGCCGCGCATTCTCAAGGCTGCGATCTCATCAAAGTCAAACCCTTTCTCAAGGAGCACTTCACCACCCGCATCCTCAGATCCAACCCCATCACCGCTGGTAAGATTCAGGCAAAACCGCGGCATATCCAGAGCTTGCTGAGGGTTGTGACCCTGGTCAATCATATTTGAGATCACCTGCAGATGGGCTTGCGGCTGCATAAACCCTCCCATAATCCCAAAACTGGCGAACAATTCTCCCCCCCGTGTTAACATGCCAGGGATGATCGTGTGATAAGGGCGCTTACCCCCTTCCAGCGCGTTGGGATGCTCAGGATCCAGGCTGAATAAACTCGCTCGATTTTGTAGGAGCACGCCCGTGCCGGGGAGCACGAGTCCCGTTCCGCCCCCCATATACAGGCTGTTTATCAATGAGCAAGCATTTCCCATGCCGTCAATAACTGACAAATACACTGTATCATCACCGACCGCCTGGACGCCGGATTTTACTGCTTTCAATGCCTGGTCGGGTTGGATCATTTCACGACGGCTCTGAATATATCCTTCAGAAAACAACGCTTTATAAGGGATGGGCATAAAATCCGGGTCTGATACCCACTGAAGCGCGTCTGAGAATCCCAAACGCATACACTCAATCAGGGTATGGGTGCGCTCAACCCAATCCATCGCCGAAAGATCGAAGCCGTCAGCGATTTTCGCAGCCATAATCGCCGCCAGTCCCTGGCCATTCGGCGGGCATTCAAAAAGTCGAATGCCGTGATAATCAGCGTAAATCGGCTCGACCCATTCCGCTTCGAAACCCGAGAGATCTGATGGTTCCAGCCATCCGCCGTATTGCTGCACATAACGACACAGCTCTTCAGCGAACCAACCTTCATAGATGTAATCTTTTCCATCTGAGGCAATCCCCTGCAGTGTCTCTCCTAATGTGGGTATTTTCATCAGCGTACCGATCTCAGGCGCTTTCCCCTCGACCAGGAACTCATGACCGCTGGGTTGGCTTGGACCGATTCGCTGCTGATATTTTGGTAAGCTTTCATCCAGCTGATCTCTTAACAACCGGTTTTCCATTAGCTTCCATCCCGACCCAATCCATTCTGTCACAGGAAAGCCCTCATTGGCATAACGGATTGCTGGCTTAAGCGCATCATCCAAAGTCAATTCTCCAAAACGATTCAGCAGGGCTGACCAACCAGCTACCGTGCCCGGCACACTGACCGCATGGCCGGTGAATAAGGGATATCTTTCATAACCCGCCCTCAATATATCTTCAATAGCTGCTTTTCCGGCGGCAGGGCCGCTCCCGTTGAGGGCATAAAGCTTCTTCTGACCTGCGTTCCAGAACAACGCAAAGACATCACCGCCGACTCCTGTCGAGAATGGTTCCACAACATTGAGAGCAGCCGCCGCCGCAACCGCGGCATCAGCCGCTGTACCGCCCTTTCTCAGCATCTCAAGCCCTGCCATTGAAGCGAGCGGCTGGCTGGAAGCGACCATCCCATTGGTTGCGAAGACATTGCTTCGCCGGGAACGAAACTCAAAATCATATTGCATCGTTGACCTGCCTTTTTACCTAGATGTGATTAACGATTATACTTGATGCTTCCCATTGGTTTTTGAGGTGCGCAATAAAAGCCTTGCTCGTGCCAGCCAGAGAGTCCGGAATCAACCTGATCACCACGCTGAAAGCCCTCGGCCCTTCATAATCCCTGGATGAGACTGGTTTTGAAAATCCGGCCAAGCCAGAAAGGCTTTGGTTCCAGTTTCCCACGAGCGTCTTCACAGCGCGATTCTTTTCCATGCTGAGCCAGGAAGAGGTCGCGTTGGCTTTCTTTGCATCCAGGTTCTGGTTAAGGTCGTAAAGCAATGACGGCAGATCACCAACCCATTGGTTTCTCGTGATAGATGATACTGCTAATTTCTGACAACCAGGGTGCAATTGAGCATCGTTCACGATATCAGCCAGGCGCATGGGAAAGCGATCCATGCCACCATCCAGGCGGAAGCCAAACAGGTGGACTTGCTGCCAAAAATTCAGAACCACTCCAAAGATCTGAACAAATTGTGGTTCGGCATCCAATTTGCAGAATATGAATGGTTGATTACTAAGTTTTCTATACTCATCTATACGAAATTCGGTAATTATATCGCATAAACCAGCTGCCTCCCAGGTTCAACTGCGCATCAAATCGTCAAAGCCAACGAAAAAGTATCTTTGCCATCTGAATCCAAAGTCCCCGTCAACGTTATAAACCGTGAAAGTTTGCATAATGATTATCAAACGGTGCCTGATTTAACACGGCAGGCTTCCTTGTGAGCATCATCATTAAATCCTTTAGGAATTCACTTTATGAAAATTGGACACGCGGATCACCCCGATAGCAAACCCAACCAGCTGGCTTTTTCTTCAGAAGGTCCGATGTTGATGGCAAGCTGCCGGTCCGGCAGCCCGGTGGCATGCAGCGTCAAAGAAAAATATCTGGCGCTGTATGGCGAAGAAGAAGGCATCCAAGAAATCAATTTCCTTAAGGGAATAGACTTTAAGTTTTCCGATGGCGAATCATGCGTTCGTCTAGATCAAGATGTCAACGGCAAAGATGTGTTCTTATTTCAAGCCTTGCAGGATCCAACGACGACAAGAAGTGTGGACGAAAATTATCTGGCTTTCATGCTGGCCCTGCGCACTTTCCGAGAATGGGGCGCCAATCGGGTCACTGGCGTCTTGCCTTATCTGGCCTATGCACGACAGGACCAACATACAACAGGCAAACGAGAACCCATCTCAGTGGAGTTAATGGCCGAATTAAGCATTGAAGCCGGCCTTGATCGCCTGATTGTTTGGGCGCCGCATGATAATCGGGTGCATGGATTCTACGGCACAACGCCGGTGGATACATTACAGGCAAACCATTTATTCATGAAGTATTTCGAAGAGAAAAAAGGCCAGCCAGACCTCATCGGGGTAGCGCCGGATGCTGGCGCAGCTGCATTTATGATCCCTTTTTGTCAGCAGATGAACCTTGATTGTGCTGTCAGCGCAAAATACCGCCCCGAGCCAGAAAAGGCCGCCATAACGGACATTATGGGAGATTTCACCGGCAAGCGTGAAGCCATCATTTTAGATGACATGATCAATACCGGCGGCACGATCGAAGCGGTGATTAAGAAGCTGTATCAGGAGAAAGGCATCCAGAAGTTCTGGCTGGGCGTGTCCCATTTGTTGGGGTCCACCCAGTCTCAAGAGCGATTGGAGAAATTGCAGGCTAGGTTTGGTCTTCAAGAATTGGTGGTAACTGACAGTGTGCCGCTCACAGATGCCTTCAATCACTTAGGTTTTATCAGCACTGCCCCCTTGGCAGAACCACTTGCCAATGCAATTCACGGCATTCATCATAATTTACCGCTTACGCAAAATAGAATTTGAGCAAACGGATTGCCAACACAGTTGAACTCAATTCTCACATTAATCAAATCCTTACCAAAAGTCACCAAACACAAGTGAAAGAATAATTAATCATGTAATGAAACTAAGATTCTTGGGTACACGCGGCAATATCGAAACATCGACCAACAGCCACAGACACCACAGTTCGCTCAAAATTTCTTATTACGACCATGAAGTTATCATCGATTGCGGAGAGGACTGGCTGGGTCAGGTGGCAGATTGGGATGTTAATGCGATCTTAGTCACGCATGCCCACCCAGATCATGCCTTCGGTCTGAAAAAAGGCGCCCCCTGCGCAGTATATGCAACCAGCGATGCCTGGCAAGGGATGGAAGATTTTAACATCAGCGACAGACGCGTGCTGATAGAAAATGAGCCCACCCAGATCCCGCAAAATGGAGACCATGCCTTTGAGGTGTCGCCGTACCCAGTCTTGCACTCTACTCGAGCGCCTGCGGTCGGATTCCAGATCTCCGCGGGTAAAGTTTCCATCCTGTACGTCCCGGATGTCGCCTGGATTGAGGATCGTGAAGAAGCTATGCGAGAAATCAAAGTCTACATCGGTGATGGGGCCACCCTCAAACAATCCATGGTGCGGAAACCAGATGCTACCATCATTGGCCATGTGCCCATCCAGACCCAATTAACCTGGTGTCAAAAAACGGGCGTCCCCAGGGCAATTTTCACCCATCTTGGCTCGGAAATTGTTGATGGAGATGAGCGCCAGATCACACAGAAAATTTTTGCCATGGCAGAGGAAAGGAATATTGAAGAAGTTTTACTCGCTCAAGATGACATGACATTGATCTTACGATAATGCTCATGAAGAATGGAAACCAGCATGTTTACTGATAGAAGAGATGCAGGAAAACAACTTGCCAAACAATTGGTGCATTTCCAGGAAAGTAATGCGCTTGTCCTGGCGATTCCCCGCGGGGGTGTTCCGGTAGCCTACGAGATCGCAAAACATCTCCACGCCGAATTGTCACTGATCATCGCTCGGAAATTGCCTTTTCCGAACAATCCCGAAGCCGGGTTTGGCGCAATCGCTGAAGATGGTAGTACGGTGATTCTGCGCAGCGCGATCGTAAACCTGTCAGCTGAAATGATTGAAACCATCGTTGCGGCGCAAAAAAAAGAAATTCAAAGACGCATCAAAATTTTACGAGGCGGAAAGCCCTTGCCAGAAATGAGCAACCGTGAGGTCATCCTGGTAGATGATGGCATTGCGATGGGTTCGACAATGAGGGCTTCGATCAAATTATGTGTTAAGAATCATCCAGCAAAACTGATCGTTGCCAGCCCCGTGGGCAGCCCAGAGCTTGCCAGGGCCTTGCAGCACAAAAAGCAATTGGACGAAACCATCATTCTTGAGCAGCCGAAATTCTTTAGAGCCGTTGCTCAGGTCTATGAACACTGGCGTGATATCCCGGATCATGAAGTGCTAAAGATACTTGATCTCTGGGAAAAGGAATACGAAGGGATCAAGGAATCCACAAAGGAGTGATAATGGCAATTTTTAAGGACAGAAAAGATGCGGGGAAACAATTGGCTGAGCGCCTTATTGAATACAAAAATCGGGATGATGTAATCGTTTTGGGCCTCCCGCGCGGTGGGGTGCCTGTAGCCTATGAGGTCGCAAAAACACTCCGGGCCCCATTGGATGTGTTCCTTGTCAGAAAATTAGGCCTTCCCGGCCAACCTGAATTGGCGATGGGCGCGATTGCGTCCGGGGGCGTGAAGTTTATGAATGAGGAGATCCTTCAACGGTCTGGCATTTCGGATCAACAAATCGAAGAAATCCTGCAAAATGAACGCAAAGCATTACAAGAACGGGAAGAAATCTACCGCGGCGCCCGGCCCGACATTGAGATTGCAGGAAAAACCGTTCTGCTGGTGGACGACGGGCTGGCAACGGGCGCCTCAATGCGGGCTGCGATTTCCGCTTTAAAGGAACTGGAACCGGAAAAGATCATCGTTGCTGTGCCCACTGCGCCAGCGGATACCTGCCAGGAATTTGAGTCCCATGCAGATGAAGTTGTCTGCCTGCATACCCCCTCCCCATTTTGGGGGGTCGGTGGAAGCTACCAAAACTTCTCTCAAACCTCAAATACAGAAGTTCGAGGGCTATTAGAGAAAGCAGAAGATTGAAATCATTTATTCGAACCTCAACCACCAGGAGTCACCCATGAATAAAACAACTCATGAACAATTGGTAAAGATCACAATCGATTCAGACACGATTGAGGGAGATCTAAGCATCCCGAAAGATGCACCTGGGATCGTGCTCTTCGCCCATGGCGCAGGCAGCAGCCGTAACAGCCGACGCAATAATTTTGTCGCCGATCAACTGCAAGAGGCAGGTCTGGCAACATTATTGATTGACCTTCTGACTCCAGAAGAAAAACAAGTCGATCAACAAACCCGTGAAATCCGTTTTGATATCGATCGCCTGTCAAAACGCGTCACCGGAACGGTCGATTGGCTGGCAGAAAACAAAGACACACGCGCACTTAAGATTGGCCTGTTTGGATCCAGTACGGGCGCCGCAGGCGCTTTGATTGCGTCTGCCCGACGGCCAGACAAGGTGCAAACTGTCGTCTCCAGGGGCGGCCGGGTCGACATGGCAGAGGGGAGCCTGGCAGATGTTGATGTTCCCATACTTTGCATTGTGGGCGGCAAAGACATCCAGGTCTTGGCAGTAAACCGCCAGGCAATCGAACAAATGAGAACGGACACCGAATTAAAGGTCATTCAAGGTGCAGGCCATTTATTTGAGGAGCCAGGCGCCTTAGAGGAGGTTGCCAGGATCACCACAGCCTGGTTTGAGAAATTTTTAACCAAATAACACCCAAGTTTATCGACATTACGGAGAAAATTATGATGGATAAAAATATCGTAACCCTGACATTGAATCCTGCGCTGGATAAACTTTCAGGTGTTTCACATGTGGCGCCAAATCACAAGCTGCGCTGCAGTGATCCTGAACACGAAGCCGGTGGTGGCGGGATCAATGTATCCCGCGCCATTCAACGGCTCGAGGGAAAAAGCCTGGCAATTTTTCCCTGTGGAGGTCCAAACGGCGAGATCCTAAAATCAAAACTGGATGAGGAGAACGTGCATTATCATGCTGTTCCAATAACAGACGATACACGGGAGAACATCACCATTTTCGAGAGCAGCGCCAAACAGCAATTCCGTTTCATCATGCCTGGGCCAAAGCTCAGTGAGGGTGAATGCGACCAAATCCTTGGCATCATAGAAGAACTAGAGCCAAAACCGGACTATTTAGTGGTCAGCGGAAGTACGCCCAAAGGGGTTCCGGACGATTTTTATAAGAGGATCGTAGATCTTGCGGATGATTTGGCGTGCCGCCTGGTGGTCGATACCTCGGGTGATCATCTCAAACTGGCAGCAGAATCAGGCGTATTTTTATTGAAACCCAACATGCGTGAACTCGGAACCTTAGCAGAAAATACAATCGAGAGCGAAACATCTCAAATCGAAGCGGCTCAAGAGATTGTCAATTCCGGGCAGGCGGAAGTCGTCGTCGTTTCTCTCGGGGCTGGGGGTGCGTTACTCGTCACCGAGGAAAAAAGTGAACAGTTGAGAACTCCAACGGTAGCCATTCGCAGCAAATTAGGCGCGGGGGATAGCATGGTTGCCGGAATCATCCTCAAACTAGCTGAGGGAGAAAACATTCGCGACGCCACTCAGTATGGCCTGGCTGCAGGCGCAGCTACTGTAACAACAGAAGGGATAGAACTTTGCAGCAAATCCGACACCGACCGCTTATTTGAACGACTGAAAGAACAGGAAACTTAACCAGCCATCAGCCTCATAAACGGCAAAAGCAGAACATACCCGGGAGATTGCTCTCCCGGGTGTTCGAACTTCAGTCCTCTTGATGAAGATCATCCATGCGCTTGTTGACTGCATCCAACTGCTCGGTCAACCAGCGTTTTTCAGATTCCAGATCTTCTTTTTGGGTGAGTGGAAAACGGGTGAACCATCCAAAACCGCGGCCCCTTCCCCGCCATCCACGTCGGAAGCCCCAAAACCCCCCTCGGGAACTGGATCGTCCTTGTCCGCAGGGTCCTAATCCTCTTCCATTGGGCCCGGCGCCTTGTGGACCAGTGCCATCATATCCAGGCATTTCTTCCTCCTTTCCAAAGAAGTTGATGGTTTTGCATCTTAATGGTTGGATTTGGTATCAATTAATGTGATGATCTGATTAATCCTGTTCACAGTGTCTTTCAATGACCGGGCTGCCCGTTCCAATGCAGCTTCTCCGGCGTCTGTGAGTGCATACACCCGCCGGGGAGGTCCCTGGGTGGATTCGTGATCCCAATCTGAACGCACAAGCCCGATGTCTTCATAATCACGCAAGATTCGGTAAATAATACTGGGATTGATCGATCCCAGCCCAAGGGGTTCAAGCTTTTCTAATAAGCCGTAACCGTGTAAATTCTCTTGTTTTAAGAAAGCCAATAGAGCCGGCTCAACCAGGCGCACATCCATCAAGGAATATTCACCCATCCATCGGCGGCCACGACCTCTTCCTCTGCCAGGCCCCCGGCCAAAGCCAGGAGGCGGTTCGTAACTTTGTTCATCAAACATGGTTTCTCCTTTTGACTATATACTATTATACTATTTGCAATTAGTCAATAGTATGGCATAATAGATGTATTCTTAATCAACAAAGGAGACCACTGATGATTCTAATGATTTCCAGCCAGGGAGAGACGCTCGAGAGCCAGGCCAACCCAAGGTTTGGTCGGACGCCTTATTTTATAAGCTACAAATTGGATGATCACACCTGGGAAGCCTATGCAAACCAGGCAGTCAATCAAAGAGGCGGCGCGGGTGTGGCCGCTTCCCAATTCCTTATCGACCATGGCGCAGGGGCGGCCATTAGTGGCAGCTTTGGACCCAATGCCTATCAGGTATTACAATCAGCGGGAATCAAAATGTTGACCTTTGAAAATATCTCCCTGACGGTGTCTGATGTGATTGATGCCTACCAAAATGGACAGCTAAAAGAAAATCAATAATTGATATGGATAAAATGAAAATTGCTGTTGCCAGCGGAAAAGGCGGCACAGGCAAAACGATGCTCGCAACCAGTCTGGCTGCCAGCCTTGCTGAGAAGCATCCGATCCAATTCCTGGATTGCGATGTCGAAGCGCCCAATGCGCATTTATTCTTAAAGCCAGAGATCGAACAAAAAACACCTGCGGTCATCCTGGTTCCGGAGATAGATGAAGAAAAATGTACCCATTGCGGTCAGTGTGTCAAAGGCTGCGCATTTAATGCCCTGGCGCAGATCGGTGAAAAGATTCTCGTTTTCCCCCAACTCTGTCACGGATGTGGGAACTGCACCTATCTCTGCCCGGTCAATGCCATTCGTGAGCTGCCGAGGCAGATCGGTTGGCTGAGCCTTGGAAAATCCAGGCAGGCGATGGATTATCTCATGGGTGAGCTGACGATCAGTGAACCAATGCCAACACCGGTCATCCGGCAGCTTAAAGCAATGATGGCGAAGGATCCTGAAATTACCATTCTAGATTCCCCACCTGGCGCCTCGTGTGCAGTGGTTGCAACCCTCAACGACGTAGATTTCATCCTTCTGGTGACCGAGCCAACGCCCTTTGGTCTCCATGATTTGAAACAAATGATTGGGATCATCGAACAAACAACCATACCCGCAGGTGTGATCATCAACCGAGATGGAATTGGGAATGATGACCTGCGAGATTTTCTCCATGCCGCCGGTTATCCGATCTTAATGACAATCCCCTACCAAGAAGAGATCGCTTCCGGCCTGGCCCAGGGAAATCTGCTCATTGAAATTCAACCCATGTACAAACACCAACTGCTTAAGTTGGTTGAGGAAATACGCCTGATCCTTAGAAGTGAGAGGCGCGGACGATGACAATCGAAACCAGCGCTGTCAAACAACTGGTCGTACTATCCGGAAAGGGCGGCACTGGAAAAACCTGCATAACCGCCGGGTTAGCCCACCTGGCTTCGGAAACGATCCAGACCGTTTTCGTGGACGCAGATGTTGATGCAGCCAATCTGGCCCTTGTCATCCAGGCCCAACGAAAAGAACAAAGCGATTTTTGGGGAAGCCAACGGGCGAGCATCCACCCCGACCTTTGCCTAGCCTGCGGGGTGTGTTACAACATTTGCAGGTTTGATGCGGTCAAACCTCCGGATGAGGCTGAACCGGCCTACTCAATTATTGACCCCTTATGTGATGGATGCGAGGCATGTGTCAATCAGTGCCCGCAGTCGGCGATTTCAATGATCCAACAGCAGGATGGCGAATGGTTCCATTCAGAAACGCCATACGGCCATCTGGTCCATGCAGAGCTGTTTCCAGGCGCCGATAACACCGGCAAACTGGTCACTGTGGTCAAACAAAATGCCAGGTTGTTTGCTGAAGACCATCAAATCCCATTAATGATCGTGGATGGTCCGCCAGGCATCGGCTGCCCGGTGATCTCTGCCAGTGCAGGCGCAGATCTGGCCTTGCTGGTTGCCGAACCAGGCGTCTCCGGGCTGCATGACCTTGAGAGGATCATTCAGACCCTCGAGCATTTCAAGATACCCATGCTGGTTTGTGTAAATAAAGCCGATCTTTACCAACGCGGAACCGAAGAAATTCGAAATCTGGTCCAAGACCACCATTGTAAAATCAGCGGCGAAATCCCTTTTGACAGCGCAATACCTAAAGCGATGGTCCAGGCACAACCAGTAACCCGTATGGCGCCAAACAGTCCTGCGTCAAAAGCAATCAAGTCCCTCTGGGAACAAATTTTGCAGATACTGATCTGAAGGTCGGTAAAACAATGAAAGACCTAGAAACAATCTACCAGGATATTCTGTCTGCACTGCGGAATGTGATTGATCCAGAAACGGGGGCTGATGTCATTCGCATGGGATTGGTGATTAACCTATCGGTCGATGAAAACGGAATCGCTGAATATTCCTTTCGCCCCTCCTCACCTTTATGTCCCATCGCCCTGCCCCTGGTGATGCAAATCATTGAAGCGGTCCAATCCGTTGAGCGTGTCCAGGGCCAAAAAGTAACCGTTATCAACTATACTGGTGCTGAAGAGCTCAATAAAATCCTGGCGTCTCTCCCGCTCTCTAAACACAAGAGGAGAAATGGGACAATTCCGTCATAAGTTCGCTTGATTTATTCGACTGGTTATTGATATGATTAAGGGGAATTATTTGCGTTACTGAGTTCTAAGGAGGCACAATGCCAGAAGCACCCGAAGGATGCGCCACGCCATCCACTGGCCCCATCACAAGTCAGGATCCGGAAAAATCACCCACTCTAAAAGAAACGCTAAAGGAGGCACCTATGGAAAAAGCTCGCGTTGGCAAACCCGCACCCGATTTTGAACTGACTTCATTTATCGGAGATGGGTTTAAGAACGTACGGTTATCCGACTATAAAGGTAAATGGATCGTTGTTTGTTTCTACCCAGGCGACTTTACGTTTGTCTGACCAACCGAATTGGCAGCGGTCGCTGTCAAATATGATGAACTCCAGGAAATGGGCGTAGAAGTATTGGCGATCAGCACGAACAGCCACTTTGCCCATAAGATCTGGCAGGAAGTTGAACTATCCAAGATGGTAGAGGGCGGAGTCCCCTACCCGCTTTTATCTGATGCGGGTGGCCGTGTCGGTGAAATTTATGGTGTGTATGATGAGGCCAGCGGTGTGGATATTCGAGGCCGCTTCATTATCGATCCTGACTTCAAAATCAGGGCGATGGAGGTACTGACTCCCGAAGTTGGCCGGAATGTTTCTGAGCTGATCCGACAGATCAAAGCTTTCCAACATGTTGTTGAGACCGGAGAAGTAACCCCCTCCGGGTGGCAGCCGGGAAAAAAGACTCTCAAACCAGGCCCGGCTTTGGCTGGAAAGGTTTGGAAGGAATGGAAGCCCGAAGAGGCTTTCGAGTAAATCTGCTTAAAAACGCAAATAATTTTAAAGGCCTGAATCTTCAGGCCTTTTTCAAATCCACATTTTGCCGCTATACTTGTTAACCATCAGGTCTTAAACAGTCTGCTGCGCCTACATAAACATGAAACAAACATCCCACCACCTCCGCCGAATGATCATGATCTGGGCAACAGCCACTATTCTGCTGCTTTCGGGCTGCAAGGCGATTTATGAAATCCAACCATCTCCTTCTGGTGATGACCCTCATTCCGGTCAGGTCACCCAAACCATGGCATCTAGCTCAACAGAGCCGGCGCTCCCCATCCCGATTGAAAAAACACCTGCCTTATCGCCTTCGGCAGCCCAAACCACGGCTGAAGTTAAAATTCCCGCTACAGCGATCTCAACCCGGCCTTATTTGCGCGGAATAAATATCGCCAATGCCCTCGAAGCGCCTGAACCAGGGCTTTGGGGGGTCACCATTCAAAAATCTTACCTGGAAACGATCGCTGCAGCAGGTTTTAATGCTGTCCGAATTCCCGCGCGCTTCTCAGCGCATACCAATGGCCCACCAGACTATGGGTTGGATCCAGATTTTTTAGAGATTGTTGACCAGGCGATCAATTGGGGCCTCGAGGCTGGCTTGATTGTCATTCTTGATTTCCATGGTTTTGAAGAAATGATGCGCGCGCCATCTGCTTATGAAAGCCAATTTTTCAAAATATGGCAACAATTATCCGGGCATTATCAGCACTATCCAGAAACATTGTGGTTGGATATTTTAAATGAGCCTTCGCAGGCAATGACCGCAAGCATCTGGAATGATCTGGTTGAGACCAGTATTCGGGTTATCCGTAAAACCAATCCGACAAGGAAAATTTTAGTTGGCGGAGTCAATTATTCCACCGTGGAAAGCCTTTATCAACTCGATTTGCCCTCTGACCCCAACCTGATCGCTGTGTTCCATTTTTATACCCCATTTGAGTTCACCCACCAGGGCGCAGAATGGGTCCCGGGTGCATCCAGCTGGTTGGGGACCACCTGGGAGGCAGCTGAAGCTGAAAAATCTGCCATCCGGTCAGCCCTAGACCTTGCTGTGATCTGGTCCCACCAAAACCAAACGCCGATCCTGATGGAAGAATTCGGAGTGATCACAAAATCCGATCCCGAATCTCGACGGCGCTGGATAAGCTTTGTCGCCAATGAAGCAGAAAACCGTGATATCAGCTGGCTTCATTGGGGGTTTTGTTCTAATTTTGGGATTTATGATTGTGAAGCAGGCACCTGGAATGAAACAATCCTACCCAGCTTAAACCTCCCCTAGCATAATACGCCTGAGGTGATCCAAACAGAGAAACCCTCTTGTCTCCTGTTTACATCCTTACTCATTAAGAATTATGAGTAGTAAATCAGTGATTTGTTGTTGCTATGATATTAAAAGTGAATAGCCTTTGACCGCATCCGAAATATCACATTCGGCTATTTTTTTACTCTTTACCAATTTGAGCAGTTACTAAAATTCAATACAATAGGGTTCGGGAAGAGTGGAAATTTCCACAAAGCCGGTTCGGTGTTTTTTTTAGACCGCCTCATCCCCTTCGGTATATGTTCGCAGCAGGACGGCGCCTTCCGGGGCAAGAACCGTAAATGAGCCCAGTTTGGCAGGCAGGAGGACAAAACTGACCGCCGATAAAGGCTGATCAGCAACATCAGCCCGGCCGTCAATCACCCCCCAGATTTCGAGGGTGGCGCCATTGCATTCTCCCCTGAAAACCTTACCCGGCCGTAGGTGGATCCGTTCGGTGGTGAAATACGCATTGCGACACAGGCGCTGGCGGGTGAAATCACTCCCGGATTCAATGACCTCTGGTTCTGGCAGTTGATACTTGATCTGATCATAATTGATGACATCCAAAGCTTTTTCAACATGTAGTTCCCGAGGTTTGCCGTCATGCCCCAACCGATTCCAATCAAATACCCGGTAGGTAACATTCGAATTTTGCTGGATTTCTGCAATCACAGCGCCAGCCAGGATGGCGTGAACCGTGCCAGCCGGTACACAGATATGATCACCAGGGTGGATCTGGATTTTGTTCAGATACGCTCCCAACTGCCCTGATTGGATCGCCTCACGCAGTCCGTCAGGTGAAACCTGTTTTGAAAGGCCATAAATGATGGCTGCTTCAGAGGATGCATCAAGGACCACCCACATCTCAGACTTGCCCAATTCTCCACCTTCATGTTCTTGTGCGTAAGCATCTCCAGGATGCACCTGCACCGAAAGCCGCTCATTCGCATCCAGCAGTTTAACCAATAAGGGGAACTTGCCTGCCTCCAGGGCCCATTTGTTCCGTTCGCCGACCAGATCTTCTCCTAGGAGATTCAGAACGGATTGCAGGGTTTCTCCAGCGAAGACACCATTTTCTACCACGGTCATGCCATCCTCGTGGGCAGCGATCTCCCAGGATTCGGCAATTTGCGTATTTTCAGGGAGCTCTCTCCCAAGCCGCTCCAAACGGCGCCCACCCCAAATATAATCCTTCAGAACAGGCTTAAATAGCATTGGATACAGCTGCATAGTGTTTTTCACTCCTCGTGATCATGGTGCCAACAGTTAAATTTTACCCGCTGCGACCTCATCATGTTGGCCTCAGACCAGTCGAACATCGACTCCTTTGTCAATCAAGCTCTGGATCATCCCGGGGTCGGCATCCTGATTGGTAATCAACAGATCAAATTCCGTCAATCCCATCACCCGAGAAAGGGCAGCTTTACCAATTTTGGTTGAATCCAGCATGGCAATCCTCTGCCTGGCGCTCCGGCACATGACGCGCTTCATACTATCATAAATTGGTGAGGGATCGACCAACCCTTCCTTCAGGGTCAAACCCGAAGCGCTGATCAGCGCTCGATCCACACGGTAGGAATGGAAAAAATTTTCAGCCTGGGGTCCGATAAAAATTGCATTGGGCTGGTTGAGCACCCCACCGCAGCACAAGACAGTTTGGACCGTATCATGTACCTGGGCCAAGGTGAGGGTATTAAGCCCGTTGGTGATAATGGTGATATTCTCCATGTCAAGATACGGGATCACGCAGGCGACGGTGCTGCCTCCCTCCAGGATCAAGTCGTCACCGGCGTGGATGATCTCTGAGGCCACGTACTTTCCCAGTGCCAACCGCTTTGGGTCCTGCAAACCCGGGGGAAAGGTGTAGGTCAGCTGGTTGCCTGGGGTCGCCTGCTCAAAACCAGCCTCGCAGCCCAGTTCCCAGTCTGGCAGGGCTAAACCTCCATGCACCCGCTTCACCAGGCCCTGCTGTTCTAAAAGCTTAATGTCCCGCCAAACTGTCATCTGTGAGACTTCAAAATAGCGCGATACTTCTAAGGCAGATAGAAATCCCGATTGATGGAGCCACTGCAATAGTTCATTTTGGCGTTCAATCTGAAGCATATATTATCCTTTGATAACAATAGATAACAAATCATAACACATAAGCCGCCTGAATGATATCATATGTTAGATTAATTGCGCAAGTCAGTCTTGAAAACAGAAAAACATACTCGAAAGGAACCAAACCATGGCAGAAGCACCCATTTCTCGGCTTGAACTAGCAAAAATGATTGACCACTCCCTCTTGAAACCCACCCTCACTCGGGAGGATACTATCCAGGGACTTGAGGTTGCCCTGCGTGAACGCGTCGCATCTGCGACGGTTAAACCCTGCTATACAAAACTGGCAGCGGAAATCCTTAAGGGCAGTGATGTGATGGTCAATCCAGTCATTTGCTTCCCATTGGGCTACGATACCACGGAAACCAAAGTCGTGGCCACCCAGCAGGCAGTTGAGGATGGCGCAGAAGAGATTGATATGGTCTTGAACCTTGGCGCTTTATTTGGCGGCGACTACCAATATGTCCAGGATGATATCGCGGCGGTGGTAGCAGCAGCCCAGGGCCGGACGGTGAAAGTGATTCTTGAAACGGGCTATTATGAAGATATGAACCTGATCGTTAAAGCCTGCCAAATCATCGAAGCTGCGGGTGGGGATTTTGTTAAGACCAGTTCAGGCTTTGCCCCCTCACCTTACAAGAATGCGCATGGAGAGACAGTTGGTTATACTCTGGATATCCTCAAATTAATGCGAGACTCGGTCAGTAAAGATGTCGAAGTTAAAGCAGCCCAAGGCGTGCGTCGGTTAGCTGATGCGCTGGAAGTGATTGAAATCGGGGTCACCCGTTTTGGCGTCAGTCGTACAGAAAACCTGCTCAAGGAATATGATTCAGCTTACGGCAAGTAAGTGTAAGGTAAAAATAGTTTTCCCATCAATAACCATCCGGAAGAGCACAGGATGCCAGCCAGTTTTATCCTTGCTCTCTCCGGAGAGTATGGGAAGGCTATAAGCGGTTCACATTAGATCAGAGATCAAGGCCAACGGTTTTCCCTCCACCAGGAAGGTCCAGTCTCTGATGAAATGCACTGCGCCAATCACCCCTGCTGTATCTCTGATGGGAGAGAAAGCAATGGCCAGGCCCATCGTGGTGTAAGAATACGCGCGTTTTAAGACCTCTCTGCGGATTTCAGCCAGGAACAAATCGCCCAGTTTGGAAACGCCGCCCCCAAGGACAATTAATTCCGGGTTGTAGAAATTGACCACCCCCGCCAGAACGGACCCGATTAATGTGGCGCTTCTTACGACGATTCCCTGGGCAGCTTGATCTCCCATGGCTGCAGCTTCGCCAACCTGGACGGCGCTAAGCCGTCCCTGGTTTTTCTGCTTAAATTGTTCCAATAGGATGCTTAGTCCATTAGCAGCTGCTTTTTCCGCCGCTGCGCCAATCGCGGCCCCGCCCGCCAGGGCTTCCAGGCAACCCTGATTGCCGCAACGGCAAATGGGACCATTAAAATCAACACAGGTATGCCCAATATGACCGGCGCAGCTTGTGGCCCCGCGATACAGTTTCCCATCACAGTAAACACCGGCGCCAATGCCAGTGCCTACTTTGACAAAAATGAAATGCTTCGACCGCTGCGCCAAACCCTTGTGATAAGATCCAAGCGCCATCAGGTTAGCGTCGTTTTCCGCCCTGATGACCGATGCTGGAAAGTCCTCAGACAGAAACTCCTGGATTTTGTAACCCTCCCAACCAGGGGTAAACTGGCCGCCAATCACCTCCCCTGAAGGATAAGAAACTGGGCCGGGAACGCCTACCCCAATACCCAGGATTTCTGTCCGCTTTATCTTCAGGTTTCCCAGGATATCCTTCAGGAGGGTAGCCGCCTGACCCAGAACCCGGGCTGGGCCGTCGTTTACGTTTGTTTCCATCTGCCTGTGATCGATCAATCGGCACGAAAAGTCTGCCAGGGCAATATCAATGGATGTTGACCCGATATCTATCCCCAACAGGTAACCGAGATCTTGATTGACGGTCAGGCTTTTCCCACGACCGCGATCTCCCCCAGAGCGATCTGTTTCGATCAGAATCCCTTTATTAAGCAGTTGTGCCGCCAGCGCTGCTGCCTTGCTGCGAGAAAAACTGGCCCCCCGGGCAAGTTCGGCCCGGTTTTGAGGCCCACCAATCAGAACGCGGCTTAAGATGACGCTTTCATCGAATTGAACCTCAATGCCCCGCTGGGCGGGGCCCCCTGGGGATGGTTCAGGTATGGATCTGAAGACCATGCTTTTGGGCGCTCCAGGCTGCCATACCCACAATACCGGCGTCGGTCCCTAATTTGGCAGTGATGATATCAACCTTATCAACCGGCATCAGGAAAACCCGTTTTTTAACCTCTCGGCGGATCGGATCCAGAAGCAGGTCACCGGCCTTGGCCACCCCACCGCCAATCACCACCCGTTTAACGCCAACGGAGGTCAGAATATTGGCCACGCCAATTCCGAGGAAAGCACCAGCTCTCTGCCAGACTTCCTTTGCAAAGGCATCCCCCATCTGGGCTGCCTTTGAGACAATTTCTGGGGTTAATTTGTTCAGATCATTATCAATCAGCTCGGCAATTTTTGTCGACCAACCCTGCCGAACGCCGCGCGCTGCCATCGCTGCAATGGCTGGTCCGGATGCATAGACTTCAATACAACCGCGATTACCGCAGCCGCAGACGGGACCATTCAGATCTACCGTCTGATGCCCAAGTTCCCCAGCTGTCCCGCCAAAACCAAGCACAAGCTGGTTATTGACCACCAGTCCGCCGCCCACACCTGTTCCAATCGCAAAACACGCCATGGAATCAACCTCTTTGCCTGCGCCAAAAGCCCATTCACCAAAGGTGATGGCGCGCACATCGTTCAACATCGAGACTTCCAAACCGAGGTAGTCGTGCAGTTGTTCCCCCACCGGGACATTTTTCCATTCTCCATAAAGGTTCGGCAAGAATAAGGTCGTGTTGGTTTCAAGGTCAATGACGCCAGGCGCGCTGATCCCCAATCCTCCGATTTCACTTTTTTCAATCTTGGAGGAAGCGATCAATTCTTCGATCAGGCCCGCCATGCGTTTAAGCACGGATTCAGGTCCTTTTCTTGATTGGGTCGGGGTTGAATCCGAGACAATCACTGCACCAGTATCAATATTGACCAGTCCGGCTTTGATATTCGTTCCCCCTAAATCACACCCCACATAAACATTCATTCTTTTTTCTCCAAATGACATAGAAAATGATCTTCAATAAAGCCAATCTTGCCCCATCCCCCTCAATATGGGGGATGGGGCTTTCAAACGCTTAATGTAAGTAGGGTTTAAGGAGGTCCCGGGAGATCAAGAAACCGCGTTTGACCAGCTCTTCAGTACCTTCAAACTTGCGGTCTTCATGTTCAATGGAAACAACGTAATCATATCCAAAGCGGTAGAGTTGGCTGATAAAACCGCCCCAATCCACTTCACCCAACCCTGGCAGTCGGGGGATCTGCCAGCCCATGCCCAGGGAAAGAGTACCATTCTGATACAGCCCCTCCCGGTCAATTTCCAGGTCTTTGGCATGGACGTGGAAAATCCGATCTTTGAAGTCCCGCACAACCCGGTAGTAATCGATCATCAACCACACCAGGTGAGATGGGTCCAGGTTCAATCCAAAATTTTCATCCGGGATGATGCTGAACATCTCTCGCCAAATAGCAGGAGAAAAGGCCAGGTTGTTTCCGCCCGGCCATTCGTCGTTTGAAAAAATCATCGGGCAATTCTCGATGGCAATTTTCACGCCCTTATCACCGGCATACTTCACGATGGCCGGCCAGATTGCCTTGAAATCCTCCAGGTTGGCCTCAATTGTCTTATCTTTATCCCGGCCAACAAATGTGCCCACAATCGGGTCATCCATCACCAACGCTGCGGCATCAATGACCTTTTTTAGATGATCAATCACCACCTGGCGATGTTTAGGATCTGGATGTAATGGGTTCGGATAGTATCCTAAAGAGGAAATTTCTAAAGCATTTTCTTCAAGGATCGCTTTGGCTTCATCAGCATCTTTTTGATTGAAGCCATCCACATCCAGGGTGGTCACACCCGCGTAACGACGGGTGGCCTTACCCACCGGCCAACAGGCCAATTCCAACATTTCAAATCCATTTGAGCCTGCCCATTCTGCCACTTCTCTCAAACTTTTTTCCGGGAAAGCTGCTGTCATTAAACCTAATTTCATGTCAGTATCCTCCAATTTCTATTCAATGAATTTTTAATATTTGATGTCTACCCAGCGGTTCTCTTTTGCGCTCCTGAGAATGGCTTCATCCACCAGGATGGTGTTGTGTCCATCTCGGAAGGTGGGAAAACTCGGCTCAGCGTTGAAATCGCCCGCCGCAATATAGCCATAAACGGCTGTTTGCAGTTGCTTAAAGGTGTCTGGAAATCCTTCCGTATGCCCGCCAGGGTAAGAAGCGGTCCAACGCGCAGCATCCATCATCAGAGAAGGGTCCTTGATGATGATCTGGTTCGGTTCCGGCCGATTGCCGATGATCATCTGGTTGGGAACTTCCGAATCCCAGATCAGGGAAGAATCGGAACCGTTGATCTCAAAGAACAAGCGGTTTTTTCGGCCGCTTGAAACCTGGGACACTGTCATGGACCCCCGAGCGCCATTTTCAAACTTTAGCAAAACCGCGGCATAATCTTCTGTATGGATCTCCTTTTCTTCATAGGCCATATCGACTTCCATCTTGCCGCCAAATGTGTCAATCTTTTTCTTTGGCTTGCGCCGGATAGGAAGAAAGGTCTCAAAATCAGCAAACACCGATTGGATGCGGGTGCCCGTCACAAAAGTGACCAGGTCCATCCAGTGAGAGCCAATATCCGCAACCGCTCGCAGCTCCCCGCCGAGTTCGGGCTCTAAACGCCAATTCCAATCTGTATCCAGCAGCAGCCAATCCTGTAAATAACTGCCCTGGATGATGTAAACCCGATCGCCAATTTGCCCCGCCTCAATCCTGGCCTTCGCCTCGTGAACCAGGGGGTAAAAGCGAATGTTGAAGTTAACCGCATTCACCAGGTTCTTCTCTTCAGCCAATTGGACCAATTCTGCGGATTCTTCAGCCGTCATCGCTAATGGCTTCTCGCAGACCACATGCTTTCCGGCTTCTAAGGCCCCTTTGGCATGTACATAGTGCAAGAAATTTGGTGAGGCAATATGAACCACATCAATTTCCGGATCGGCCACCAAATCCTGCCAATTGCCGTAGGCTTTTGGAACCAGCAAACGTTCAGCAGCTTCTTCGGCCAGTTCCTGGGTCGCCTCAGCGATTGCCACGACCTCAAAGCCCTGACGGCGGATCCCCTCCATATGTGCGGGACCGATAAACCCCACGCCAATCACACCTACATTGAATTTTTTTGCCATTTATCTGCTCCTTTCAAAAGTTTCGATCGTTGACGATCCTTATCCTACAATAACCTGATTTTGCCATAATCAATCAGGGCTTTCAACAAATAATTCACCTTGGGCCAGTTTGATCGCCCCCATCACCGCAGCTTGGTCCCCCAGCTGGCTGTAGTCTATCTGCAAATCACGTGTGGCTAGGGGATTGACTTCCTGTAAAACAACCTGACGGATGCTGTTCAAAAGCCGATGGCCGATCCGGCTGACACCGCCACCGATAAAAACAGAATCTGGGTTATAAAAACGTACCAGATCAGCTAAAACCTTCCCAACATATTTTCCGCATTGATCAACCAGTTGAACAGCGGCCAAATCACCCTGAGAGGCCGCGTCACCAACATCAACAGCGCTGAGATGGCCACCATTCTGGTTTAACTGCTCGGAAAGGATGGGGCTTGCCCCTGAAGTTGCTAATAATTTCGCCTGGCAGGCGATCGCCCGTCCACCAGCCAGGGCGACCAAGCAGCCTTGTTTACCGCAGGAACACTCAGGGCCTTTTTCTTCCACAATAAAATGACTGATCTCTCCGGCTGTTCCAGATGCGCCTCTGAAAACCTGCCCCTGGCAAACGATGCTGGCAGAGATGTGATTCCCTAGTTTGAGAAAAATGAGATGGGGCACATTTCGCCCCTTTCCGTAAGTTAACTCCCCAAGAGCCATTAAGTTCACATCCCGATCCGCAAGGATCAAGGCCTTCGGAAATTGCTCCTCAATCAGGTTGTTCAGCAATCTTTCCCTGGGGCCTGAAGCAAAGCCAGTATTGCCTGCCAACCCACCCGTTGCAGTATCTGGATCTGTGAAGCCAAGCCCAACCGCCTGGATCGATTGTTTTTCCATGCCGCAGTCTTGGACAAAAGTCAGGATCTTGAGTAATAGATCCCCTGCCTGATCGTGGGGGTCCGTATGGGTCACGAGCTGAGAAGTTCTAAATTCAAAATTCCAGGCATTCAGGTTTGAAAGGCCGAGCTGGATGGTTTTCTCTCCGATAGCCAAGCCAAGGATTGCCCCCCTTTTAGAGCTGATACCCAGCCGTTTAGCGCGCCGTCCACCGCTTTTTTCTGCGTCTCCCAGTTCCTCAACCACCTGGCGTGCGATTAACGGCTTGATGGTTTTTGTTACCCAGGCAGGGGAGACTTTCAGGGCTTCTGCCAAGGCGATTCTGGTGCTGTTCTGATTATCAAGCAGCTGACTTATGATTAAATGCTCATCCGGTGTCAACTGAATTCTGTGTTCCACTGCGGCTTGGATGATCTTCATCCGCTGTCTCGACCCTGCCTTTACTGTCAATCCATCCTATGATACACTCTGCCATATATTATACAATGAAAATTCACACCATCAAGTTTGTTCCATTTATTTAGACAACATCTTTTATTTTTTGAAGTATGATCTTCAATCAGGGAGCACTATGTTATCAAAAGAAAGAATACTAACAGCCTTGAATCACGAAGAACCCGATCGTGTCCCGCTGGCGCTCTGGGGTGGCCCTTATGGGCTGGTGGATCCCCTATACAAGAAATTGGTGTCAAATCTCAACCTGGGCAGCCCCCTGCCGCCCATCCGGAAGGGACATACCGTCAATCACATGGACGATCGGCTTTTAGAAGCCCTGGGCGTGGATACCAGAATGATCTGGCCCGGGGCAGCGCCCAGCAGCCCAACCCATATCCTTGCTGAGGGTGATTTGATCTATGATGATTTCGGCCAGCCCTGGAAGCGTACCCACCCCTACTACTCGGCGACGGACGGCATCCTCAAAGAAGCCAGTTCTCTCGATGAAATTGATTCGCTTGTCAATTGGCCCGATGTGGATGATCCCCGCTGGACCCAAGGGGTGCCGGAACGAGCAAAATCCCTGCAGAACAGCGGCTATTACATTGTTGGACGGATGGTGGTCTCCCATGGACCCTTTCAAATGGCCTGCGACCTGCGCTCCATGGAAAACTTTATGATGGACATGGTCATGAACCCCGATTTTGCAAAAAAATTGCTGGATCGGATCACCGAGATCATTTGTGGACTGACCCGCAATTACCTGAATGCCTCAGGGGGGGTTATGGATATGATCGAACTACCTGGGGATGATTATGCCGCCAATGACAATCTGGTTTTTTCGCCGATGCTCTTTCGTCAGCTCATCCGGCCAAGCCTTGAGAAGATCATCGCCGCGATAAGAGAAATTCAACCAGAAATTTCCATCCTGTTTCATTCTGATGGCGCGATCGGTAAATTAATCCCTGATTTCATAGAAATGGGTGTCGATGTGCTGCACCCGCTTGAGCCGGTTTCAGGCATGGACCCGGCAAAAATGAAGGCTGAATTTGGAGAAGCGATCTCTTTCCTGGGAGGCGTGGATATTTCACATGCCATGACCGGATCCATCGAGGATGTTAGAAATGATGTCGACCGCTGCCTGAGAGATCTAGCGCCTGGCGGCGGGTATATTTTGGCGCCGTGTAATCATTTACAAGCGGATGTGCCAACTGAGAATGTGGTTGAATTATATGACTACGCGAAACATAGGGGAGTTTACGCCCGGTAACGCCCACCTGGGTGTTTCATTAATGCGTCCCGGGCCAGAAGGATTGCGCCAACCAGGACGATTTGGTCTCCCAATTCACATTGACGGATCACATACCGTCCCTGGCTGCTGACAAAGGCATATTTTTCTGTATAACGCCGAATGGGTTCTATCAGGATATCGCCCAGGTTCGACACCCCGCCGCCAATCGCAATCCGCTCGACTCCAGTCAGGCTGAGCACATTGGCCAACCCAATCCCCATTGAGCTTGCAATCCGATCAATCTCCTGCAAGGCAAACGCATCGCCCTGACTGGCCGCAGCCCCCAGATCACGACTTGTCAGCTTGCCGTTATTTTCTGCGCGTAATTGAATCAATCTGGAAGTTGCTGGTACGGCTTCCGGGTTGTTCAAACGGGCTTCAATCGCCCAGCCTGAGCAGAGATTTTCAATCTCGATTCCCTGACCTGGTTGTGCGGATGTCCAATCAGGCACATAGGTATGGCCAAATTCTCCAGCACCAAATCCCTGCCCATCAAATAAATGCCCATTGAAAACGAAGCCCCCGCCCACGCCGCTGCCTAAATTTGTATAAAAGAAATTCTTGCAACCTCTGCCGCTCCCCTTTTGATACTCCCCCCAGGTAGCTGCATTCGAGTCGTTGGCTACGAATGTAGGCTGTTCGAAGCGCTCTTCAAACCATCTTTGCAGTGGAAACTGGTTCCAGCCGACAACCTGGATGGACTCCAAAACCCTGCCCTCCTGTGAATTGATCGGACCGCCAAAACCGCAGCCGATCGCCGCAACATGACCATCCGCCTGATTTTCTGCCGTATTAATGAAACTCGGAAGACTCTCTTGCAGCCACCGGCGGATCTCCACCCCACCAGCATTGCGCCCAATATGCACCTGCCGGGAAAGCAGTATCTCGCCATCCACCGTCCCTGCGGCTAATTGCTGTTTGGTGCCGCCAATTTCAATACCAATGATTAGTTTTTTCATCGCTCCACTCCCCTACAAAGTTTGCCAATTTGTATGAACATTATAATTTTATAATAATCTCAATTAATAAACAAATCGAAAATATTGTAACCTACGCATAATTATAGGCTTGACAGTCCGCAAATCTGTGATTATGATTATAAATGTACGTACAAACATTTTGCCGGGCAAATATTTGGGAGAAATTAATGGCAGGGCGTCAATTTACAGCTGAAGACCTTAGGATCCTTCCTGTTGATGAAGCCAGCCCGATCCCGCTCTACCAACAGGTTCGTATTGAACTTTTAGGTTTCATCCAATCGACAAAACTTAAACCAGGAGACAGGCTCCCCCCGGAAAACGAACTAGCTGAAGCCTACCATGTCAGCCGTCAGACCATCCGTCAGGCCATTGGCCTGCTTGCATCTGAGGATCTGGTTGAGCGAACACCAGGCCGCGGCACAACCGTTTGCAAAGCTCGCAACCGGTTGATGTTCTTCCTGGATCAAAGCTTTGCCCAGCAGATGATTGCAATGGGCATGCAGCCCCATTCCGAAGTCCTCCGCAAAAAGGTCACCACAGTGGATGGCGCCGCGCCAAATTCGCTTCACTCAAAAAGGGGACGCCAGGCGCTGGAATTGATTCGCCTCCGCTTTGGCAACGAAATTCCGATCGGCGTTCAATATACCACGGTTGTCACCGATCTCTGTCCAGACCTACACACACAGGATTTTGAAACAGAATCATTGTATTCCTTGTTACTAAAAAGATATCAATTGCCGATTACTCGCATAAATCAGGCCGTCAGCGCAGTACTGCCAGACGAATGGCATAAGAACTTATTAAAAGTTCCCGATGCATCTCCCCTGCTTCACGTAATGACAACAGCCTACCTAGATAATGACGAACCCATTGAAGCCTCTTCCAGTTATTATCGTGCTGATCGTTATGAGTTCAGCATCAGCAAAGATTATTAGCCATACCTCCCTGGGGCTGGAGACTCCCCTCCAGCCCCAGACCCTTCTACTCCTAATAGATAATTAAGAGGAAACCATGAAAATTGGTGTATATACCGCCCTATTATCTGACCTTTCATTGAATGAAGCCCTGGCATACCTGCATGCGCGCGGCATTCATGCGGTAGAAATTGGCTGTGGCGGCTATTCTGGTGTATTTCATGCTGATCCGGATATTCTTTTAACTGACAAAAATGCGCTGCACCAGTTCAAAAAAACGTTCGAAAAATATGAGATGACGATCAGCGCGCTGAATTGCTCTGGCAATCCAGTCCACCCGCAGAAAAAGATCGCTGATTCTTTCCATCGCGCCTACGGAAAAGGGGTCCGCCTGGCAGAGCAGCTGGATGTTGACACCGTGATCACATTTTCCGGCTGCCCAGGGGCGGCGGAAACAGACCAATACCCAAACTGGGTCACTTGCTTCTGGCCGCCTGAAATCTGGCACAAGATCCTGGATTACCAATGGGAGGAAGTGCTGATCCCCTATTGGCGGGAAGCTATCCAATTTGCCGAAACCAGGGGCATCAAAGTCGCCTTGGAGCCCATTGCGGGATTTTGTGTTTATAATCCGGAAACTTTCTGGCGTTTGCATGCCGCTGTTGGCAGTGATAATCTCGGAGTGAACCTTGATCTGAGCCATCTCTTCTGGCAGGGCGCTGATCCGCAGGCTGTGATCAGGGAGTTTAACCGGGCAATTTTCCATTTCCACGCAAAAGATACACGTCTGGATCCCATCAACCTTGCTAAGAACGGCGTATTGGACTACAAGCATTTCAAAGAAGGTAGGGATCGATCCTGGAACCACCACACTGTCGGATATGGGCATGACGCCCTGGTTTGGAAAGATATCATCCGGAATTTACGCCTGGTGGGGTATGACGGTACGATCAGTATTGAACATGAAGATCCCCTGGCATCCCGGGATGAAGGGCTGGGACATGCCATTGCCTTCTTGCGGGAGATCATATTGACCGAACCTCCCCCTGAACTTTGGTGGGTGGAAGATAATTGACCAAAGAATAATATTTTTAAGGAGCAATCATGAAGTTAAAAGTTGGCATCATTGGTGCAGGAAGCATCGCTCGTTATCGACATTTACCAGAAACCGCGCTGAATCCCCATTCGGAAGTTGCGGCGATCTGTGATCTCGTTGAAGCCCGCGCCCAGGAAATCGCGCAGCAATACCACTGCACTGCCTACACCGATTACCGAAGGATGATCCAGGATGCAGATTTAGATGCTGTGATCGTGGCCGCCACCAACACAACCCACGCAGAAATGACTGTCGCTGCCCTGGAAGCAGGCAAGCACGTCATGTGCGAAAAACCGATGGCAACCACGTTGGAAGACGCGCAGAGCATGATCGATGCGGCCGATCAAGCAGGCAAAAAATTGATGATCGCCCACAATCAACGCCTGGAACCTGCCAATCAAAAAGCAAAGGAGATCCTTCAATCCGGAAACCTAGGAAAAGTCCTGACCTTCTCATCTGTGTTCGGACACCCGGGGTCTGAGGCCTGGGCCATCGACGGTGTCGATACCTGGTTCTACCGCAGAGAAGTCACCGGACTGGGCGTGCTGGGTGACCTTGCCATCCATAAGCTGGATCTCTTGCGCTGGCTCTTAGATGATGATTACATCGAAGCCGCAGCCATCATGGATACCCTGGCCAAATCCTATCCCTCCGGGGAATTGATTGACGTCGAAGACAACGCCCTTTGCCTCTTGCGGACCGCTAAAGGGGCAATGGGATCTGTGACCGCCAGCTGGTCATACCAAAAAGAGGACAACAGCACAGTTTTTTATTGTCAAAACGGAGTCCTTGAAATCTACAGAAATCCGGATTATCCCCTTGTGGTTCATTACAAAGACCAGCATGCCGAATACCACAAGCTGGGAAAAAAATCCACCAATGTTGAGCAGGTAAAATCAGGGATTGTAGATGCCTTTATTGATGCGATCGTAGAAGACCGCCAGGTTCCCATCCCTGGCGTGGAAGGGTTCAAAGCATTGCAAGCCGTGATCGCCTGCCAGGAAGCGGCCGAATCTGGAAAGGTGATTAAGATCTAGGAATCAGGAGCATCAAAATGAATATCGTACAAGAAATCATGAAAATGGTGGACCATTCCCTGCTCAGCCCCACGCTCACCGATCGAGCGCTTGAGGAAGGTTGTGCCATTGCTGCCAAATATCACACAGCCTCTGTGTGCGTCAAACCCTACCATGTCAAACAAGCGGCAGATTTCCTCAGAGCGAGCGATGTCGCTGTCGGCGGCGTGGTTGGGTTTCCCCATGGAAATTCTGTCACGAAGATCAAAGCCGCTGAGACAGAACAAATCCTGGCAGATGGAGCAGTAGAAGTGGATATGGTCGTAAATATCGGCAAAGTATTGAGCGAAGATTGGTCCTACATCCGGGAAGAAATCACCACCATTAATCACATCACTCACACTCAAAATGGGATTTTCAAAGTGATTTTTGAGAACGATTTTCTGCCTGAAGATCGTTTTAAAATCAAGCTATGTGAACTTTGCTCAGAAATTACGGTGGATTTTGTCAAAACTTCTACCGGCTATAACTACCTCAAAGGACCCGATGGAAAGTATAATTATCAGGGTGCGACATTTCATGACCTGAAGCTGATGCTGGAGCATACCAGCCCAAATGTTCAGGTCAAAGCCGCCGGGAATTCAGGCGCCCTGGAAACCGTGTTGCTGCTGCGCGAGATCGGCGTCACCAGAACAGGCACAGGGCAAACGAAACAATTACACGATGAAGCGGTTCAACGCTTTGGCGTGGAACTGCCGGATTTGTAAATCGCATCAAAAAAAAGTATACTCATCTGGTAAACAATGTTCATCATAAGTTAACATTTATTAACAATTCTTACACAAACTCGCTATAATTGCTCATGATATTATCGGACATACAACCCATGCTGAAGGAGGTGAGAGGCCCAAAACAAACCACAACAACCTTCTAAGACTTACCGTTTTATCCACAACAAAAGGAGAATAGAATGAAGAAGTTCAAGAAAATTTTCGCCCTCATCGCACTTTTAGCGCTGTCAGCAGTCATGCTTTCAGCCTGCGAAGGCCTTGGCGGTGGCGGTGGAGCCCCCTACACCATTGGTATCTCCAACCCATTCATCAGCAGCGAATACCGCACGCAGATGATTGACGAGCTCATTGAGACCAATGCTGAATATATCGAACTTGGTCTGACTGAAGAACTGGTGATCGAATCCTTCGATACCGACGTTGCTGGCCAGATCGAACAGATCGAGAACCTGATGAATGCCGGTGTGGATGCCATGCTGGTGAACCCCGGCGATGCTGTTGCACTGAACCAGATCCTCGAAGAGGCTGTTGAAGCTGGTATTCTGGTCCTCTCCATCGACCAGGAAATTGAGGCTGAAGGCGTGATCAATGTTGGTCATGACCAGTATGAATGGGCGCAGACCAGCGCAGAATGGTTCGCTGACAAACTTCAAGAAGGCGATGTGGTCCTGATCGAAGGCTTCATCGGCCACCCCGCCAACAACCTGCGCATGCAGGCTGTTTATGACACCTTTGAAGACTATCCTGGCATCAATGTTCTGGCCAGCGAATCCGGCTTCTGGGATGAGGCGACCGGCCAGCAGGTGATGTCTGACTTCCTGGCTGCCTATCCTGACCTGGACGGCTACTGGACTCAGGATGGTATGGCCATCGGCGCTCTTGAGGCTGTGATTGCTGCAGACCTGGATGAAATGCCCCTGCCTGTTGGTGAGGGCCGCGTTAAATTCCTGAAACTCTGGGATGAAATGCTCCAGGAAAATCCTGATTTCGAGACCATCGCAGTTGCCAATGCCCCTGGCGTGAACTCCACAGCCCTGCGCATTGCGGTTGAGTTGCTCGAAGGTAAAGAACTGGCGGACGGTGTATTGGGCGGTCAGTTTGGCACGACCATTGTTATCCCGATCCCCTATGTTGTGACCCCCGACAACTTCCAAGAAATCTATGACGAATTCAAGGACTACCCCGATTCCTATCTGCTTTCCGGCATCATGACCCGGGAGGAAGTCCTCACCGAATTCTTTGGCGAGTAAGCACCCTTTTCTCTCCAACGAAATAACAAAACAGAGGTTCTCCATTCCATGGAGAACCTCTATTCAAGAAATCATCCATTTTTTTACCTCATAGCCTGAAAAGGCTTTATTCATGAATAGCAAAGTGACAGTTATGAATGCGATCAGCCTGAAAACAGAACAAATCAGAAAACGTTTTGGCGGCGTCCAGGCACTCAGTGACGGTTCGATCAACGTCCGCTCTGGTGAAGTGCTGGCACTGGTAGGCGCTAATGGAAGCGGAAAAAGCACCCTGACGAAAATCATTACCGGGGTGCTGCCAAAAGATGACGGAAAGATCACATATCAAGAGCAAACCGTCGAGTACAACAATCCTATGGCGGCTCAAAACGCTGGCATCATGGCTGTCTACCAAGAATTAAGCCTGGTTCCTTCCCTGACCGTAGCTCAAAATATCTGGCTGGCGAATGAACCCCTTACCAAGTCTGGATTCATTGATGATCCAGCAATGAATCAAAAAACAATTGAACTGCTGGAACGTTTTGAAGGCACCTACCAGGACAGCCTTCATCCGGAAGCGTTCGTTAGAGATCTGCCGCCTGATGAGCGTCAAATTGTGGAGATATTGAAAGCCATCAGCCGGGATCCAGAGATCCTGATCTTGGATGAAGCCACCGCCAGCCTGGATACCAACCAGGTCAACCAGTTATTTATTATTATCAACCAACTCAAAGAACAAGGTAAAGGCCTCGTTTTTGTTTCGCATCGCATGGACGAGATCTTCCGGATCGCTGATCGAGCTGTTGTCCTGCGAAACGGGTCAACGGTTGGTGAGGTAGTCATCTCTGACGCCACAGAAGATGAAATTGTCTTCATGATGGTAGGCAGCGAGACTGCGCTTTCTCAAAGAAGGATCATTTCCAGCAAATCTGTTAATAATGGGGCTGTCCTTTCCGTCCATGACATAAAAAACGACAAGCTTCATGGCGTGAGTTTCTCTGTAAACCAGGGAGAGCTGGTTGGGCTCAGCGGCTTGCGCGGCCAGGGCCAAAGCACCCTACTGCATACGCTCTTTGGAAACGAGTACTACACCGGTGAAATTTTCATTTTCGGCAAGCAGATTGCCTTCAAACACCCCAAAGACGCTATGAAACAGGAAATCGCCCTGATCCCAGGCGATCGCGCCGCAGAAGGTTTGCTGCTTTTACGCTCAATCCTTGAGAATTTTCATTTACCAAGCTGGCGAACTTATGCCAAACCGCTTCTTCAGATCGAAAAAGCCCGGGAAGACGCCTTAGCGATGGGTGAACAGCTCAACCTGGTCATGGATTCGCTGGATGACCCTGTCAGCAGCCTGTCGGGGGGCAACGCCCAAAAAGTTGTCATTGGTAAATGGCTGCTCAGAAATCCATCCTTACTGCTGCTGGACGACCCCACCAAGGGTGTGGATGTCGGCACAAAGTCGGAATTTTATAAATTACTCGATCAATTGATTGAAAGAGGCGCCACGATCTTGTTTTATAGTTCGGATAACCAGGAATTGTTGGACCTCTGCCCGAGGATCCTCGTGATGCACGATGGCAACATCTCAGCAGACCTGAAGGGTGATCAACTTACTGAGTCCAATCTCGTCTCAGCAAGTATGGGCGCCAAGCAAAATTCAATTAAAAACAAGGAAGTTGCCCATGCGTGAGTCAAAAGAATCGAAGTTTGCAAAGTGGTGGAAGAAGATCAATACAAAGTACTCAATTGGCCTTTCATTGATTTTGTTGATCTTTACTTCTGTTCTCTACACTGTTCTCCAGCCAAATTTCTTCCTGCCAAGCACCCTCAGCCGCCTGCTTACCAGCAACTTTCGCACCTGGCTGCCAGTCATTTTAGTCACCGTCGGCCAGGCGATCGTGTTATTGGGCGGCGGTTTAGACCTCTCAAATGGTGGAATTGTATCCGTTGGCAATGTCATCCTGGCATTAACCGTTGTTTCTGCGGATGAAACCGGACATAATACTTTGATGGTTCTGCTGGTGATCGGCTTTGGGATCCTGGCTGGTTTCCTGAACGGCTTCTTTACCGCTTATTTAGGCTTGCAGCCGGTGATCATCACCTTTGCTACCAGCTTTATATACAGCGGGATTGCCCTCTTACTGCTTCCCACACCCGGGGGCGAGATACCCCGAGAGTATGTGGACTTTTATCGAAATACAGATATCCTGGGTATTCCCATTACCCTGTTCGCGATTGGCGTCTTAATTCTTATCTGGACTTTTTTCCGCAAAAGGCAATATGGGCGCTTCCTTTACGCAGTCGGCGGCGACCCTGATGCGGCGTATACCACCGGCGTCCCTGTGACCTGGATGAAGATCTCAACCTACGTCATCTCTGGATTTCTGGCAGCCCTCGCCGCCATCAGCTACTCGCTTTTGACCGGGTCAGGATTTTCCGGCAGCGGCGAAGATATGACCCTGGCATCCATCACCGGCGCGGTGCTTGGCGGAGTCTCGATGAGCGGCGGCGCCGGGTCTGTCCTTGGGGCCATCTTTGGCGGCATCATCCTTGGCAACATCCGCAGGATCATTTCAACTGTCCGGTTAAATAACTGGTGGGTGACTTTGGTCAACGCCCTGGTTATTGTCGTCGCCCTGGCGGGTCCTGGATTGGTTAACCTATTTCGCAGGAAAAAATAATTATGGATCAAACTGAAATCAAGAATTCCCTGGAATCAAAAAGAAAATCCAAATTCAGGCTGTCGCCCCCGATGACAGCCCTGATCCTGGCGGTGGTTTTGTTTTTACTAAGTGGTTTGCTTCCGAATGGATTCAAGAACCTCTCAATGGCGCTCAATCAGGGCCTCAATATCCTGAGACTGGCCTCATTTATTGCTATCATTGGCGCGGGTCAAACCCTGGTGATCATCAGCGGCAGCGAAGGTATTGATCTTTCCGCTGGATCAGTGGTGACTGTGGGCGCGTTGATGACCTATATGTTCATCAACGGGAACAACAGCCTGATCCTACCCGTCCTACTGGCAGTATTAGCCATGGGGGCGGTTGTGGGCCTGATCAACGGCTTAGGCATCATGCACCTGAAAATTTCTCCATTTGTGATGACCTTGGGTATGGCAGGTGTGGTCCAGGGTGCGCTCATCCTTTGGACCAAGGGCTATTATGATGGTGAAGTCGCGCCGTTCATGACCCGCATCATCGCTCGTGATCTTTGGTTCGACGTTCCAGGCATGATCTATGTCTGGATCCTGATCGGCATCTTGATGACCCTGCTGTTAACAAGAACCCGCTATGGGAAACAACTCTTTGCCATTGGCGTCAACCGCCTGACAGCTCGTCTCTCTGGCGTGAAGGTCACCCGTATGGTGGTGCTCACCTACGTTCTGGCGGGCGCCCTGGCGGCTTTCTCGGGATTCTTGCTGGTGAGTTACACCCAAAATGCAGGCCCCAATTTGGGTAACCAATACCTGTTTCCCTCCATCATTGCCGTCGCGATCGGCGGCACCCAGATGTCTGGCGGTAAAGGATCCTATTTTGGCACCATTGCTGGCGCCATTGTGATCCAACTGATCACCAGCTTGCTGACCACCATGCAGCTGCCGCAGGCGCTGCAGCAGATCATCTTTGGTTCGCTGCTGTTGGTGATCCTTGTGATCTACGGTCGGGATAAAAACCTACGGGTCTAAATAAAATAACCATTTTCGAAAAGGAGTCAATATGCACAAAATTAGCATGCTCGGCGCCGGTTTCATTGGAATGTTCTATACCAAAACCATCCAGCGAAGCCGTTCGGAAGACAGTGTTGAGATCGTTTACAACCGCACGCCCGAGAACGCCAAACAATTTGCACAAGATTACAGCGTCGCACGTTGGACCGGGGATATGGATGAAGCCATCAATGACCCGGAAACCGATGTTGTGGTTGTCGCGCTGCCAAATTTTCAGCACAAAGAAGCCATTCTCAAGGCTGCCGAGGCCGGAAAAGCGGTATTATGCACAAAACCTCTCGCCCGAACAGCAAAAGAAGCCAAAGAGATCCTGGAGGCTGTAGAGGATGCAGGGGTCTTTCATGGCTACCTTGAGGACCTTGTCTACACACCCAAAACCATGAAAGCACTGGATTATGTGCGCAGCGGTGCGCTTGGACGAATCTTGTGGGCCCGTTCCCGAGAGACTCACCCTGGGCCGCATTCTCCCTGGTTCTTCGACAAAGAACTGGCTGGCGGCGGCGCTCTGGTGGATATGGGCTGCCATTGCTCTGAAATTTGCCGCAACTTCATCGGCAAAGACGTTCGACCGGTTGAAGCGCTTGGCCATCTGGATACCCTCGTGCACCCCATTGCCGCTGAAGACTTTGCAATCGGCCTGGTTCGTTTTGAGAACGGCGCAGTAGGGCAGATTGAATCCAGCTGGACTTTCCGCGGCGGCATGGACCTGCGCGACGAAGTCTCAGGAACCGAGGGAACAATCTGGCTCAATCACTGGCTGCGCACTGGTTTTGAAGTGTTTACCTCTGGTGCGGCTGAAGGCTATGTGGCTGAAAAATCCGAGGCCGATAAAGGCTGGCTGTTCCCGGTTGGCAATGAAGAAGACGCCCTCGGGTACATCGAGATGTTTAACGATATGTTTGACGCGATCGACTACCACCGCAAACCTATGGAAGATTTCTATGATGGCTATATCGTAAATGCGATTCTGGATGCCATTTACAAGTCTGGTGAAACCGGTGAATGGGAACCCATTCAAATAGAGGATTGGCGCGGTGGAGCGCACGAAAAAGTTAAAACCACCAAGGATTGGGATGAGGAGCACATCCTTATCAAAGATGAGATCATGCCGGATGGAAAACACAAATACATCATCCAGCACAAACAAACTGGCCGGGTCTCACAGGTGATCAAATAAAACAAGATAATTCATGGAGAGCCCTGGGGCTCTCCTTTCTAAATCAAAAAAATTTACTCGTGCCTTATGACCCAATCAACCAACACCACCACTTCTTTCGGCCCTTTTGAAATAATTCATCCGGATATCGAACGAGGGAACATCAAATTCGCCATTTTCGATTTTGACGGTACGATCTCGCTGATCCGTGAAGGCTGGCAGGACATTATGATCCCCATGATGGTGGAGATCCTGATGCACACACCCGATCACGAAAGTTTGCCAGAAGTTCAACAAACCGTACGCACCTATGTCGCCAACACCACCGGCAAACAAACCATTTACCAGATGATCCGCCTGGCCGAAGAAGTCCAGAAACGGGGCGGCCAACCGAAAGACCCGCTGGCCTATAAAGAAGAATATCATCACCGCCTTATGGAACACATCACCAATCGGTTGGATGGACTGCGTCAGGGGCGTTTAACGCCTCAGGACCTAAGCGTCCCAGGGTCCCTCGAAGCCCTGGAAGAGATCACACAAGCTGGCATTACCTGTTTCCTGGCTTCTGGAACGGATGAAAAATACGTCCTTGACGAAGCTGAACTGCTTGGAATTGCACACTATTTTAAGCAGATTTATGGCGCGCTCGACGACTACAAGAATTTCTCTAAAAGAATGGTCATTCAGAAGATCATCCAACAAAACAGTCTGAAGGGGCCTGAATTGGTTGCCTTTGGGGATGGGTATGTTGAAATTGAAGACACCAAGGCTGTTGGCGGGATAGCTGTCGGACTGGCGACCAATGAAGCGGATCGCGAAGGTATAGACCCCTGGAAGCGCGATCGCCTGATCGCCTCTGGCGCTGACCTGATCATGGCGGATTTCAAATCCTTTTCTGAATGCTGGCAGTATCTGATGGAGGAGGAATAAACTTCAAACATGCCCTACCCCACCTTTGATCGCAGTCGCTTAAACCTTAAGCCCCTGGCGGAACGAGTGCATGACCTCACCAACGAAGTCATCCTCGATCTTTCAGATCCAATTCCACATTATGACCCCCCTAACCTTAGAATCCTGGCTGAGCGCATCATTGCCGCAAAGGCCAAAGGCGCAACGGTGATGATCCTCATGGGCGCCCATGTGATCCGGAGCGGTGTGAACCGGTTCCTGATTGACTTGATGCAAAAAGGATACATTTCGCTGATCGGCGCCAATGGCGCCTGTACGATCCATGACATGGAATTCGCCATGATTGGCAAAACCACTGAAAGCGTCGCCCGGTACATCCAGGAGGGACAATTTGGCCTATGGCGTGAAACTGGACGGGTCAACGATGCCGCTGTCTATGCCAGCGAAAACGGCTACGGACTTGGCGAAGCGGTTGGCAAAATGATCCATGAAAACCCCCTCGAATTCCCCTTTCGTAAAACAAGCCTTTTCGCTGCCGGATACCAGCTAGGAATCCCAATCACCGTCCATGTTGGGATTGGTCAAGATATCGTTCATGAACATCCCAACTTTGATGGCGCTGCTGTCGGCGAGGCCAGCTATCGGGACTTTCTTACTCTGGCCCATTTTGTCGAAAACCTGGAGGGGGGTGTGATGCTCAACATTGGTACAGCCGTTATGGGGCCGGAGGTGTACCTGAAAGCTCTTTCAATGGCGAGAAATGTCGCTCACCAGGAAGGCCGTGAGATCAAACACTTCACCACAGCTGTTTTTGACCGGGTTGATCTTGGGGAAGACCCGCATACGGAGGCCCCCAAATCCAATGCAATCTATTACTTTCGGCCTTATAAGACCGTCCTGGTGCGGACTGTTGCGGATGGAGGAGAGAGCCATTACATTCGCGGTGATCACCGCGAAACAATCACCAACCTGCACCGCATCATCATGGAACAAGAGGCCTGACCGGGAGGGATAGTGATTGACCAAAGGCGCTTTGAAGAAATCCTGTCCAAATTCGACCAGGTAAAGATCGCGGTGCTGGGTGATTTCTTTCTCGATTTATACCTTCAGATGGATCGCTCTCTTTCAGAATTCTCCCTTGAAACGCATAAAGAGGCGTTTCAGGTGGTCGATTTTCGAGGTCAGGCCGGCGCAGCGGGTGTGGCCGTAAACAATCTCGCTTCAATGGGAGCGCATACAGCGGCGATCGGCTATACCGGTCAAGATGGAAATGGGTTCACACTTCGCCAGGCGCTTAAGGCGGTGCATACCAACATTGATTGGTTGATTAACGCTGAAAATCGGTTTACACCAACCTATATCAAACCCATGATGCAGGAAGTGGATGGCAGGCACATCGAGTTGAACCGGATGGATATCATCAACCGCACACCCAATCCCCACAAGCTCAACGACCAATTGGCTGAATATGTCAAACTGGCTGTGAAGTCCTGTGATGGTCTGCTCGTGATTGAACAGGTCAAAATGGATGGTTATGGGACCCTGTCTCCCAATTTGCGCGGCGCCTTATCACAGCTCTCCCAGGCGCATCCCCAAAAGACCATCATGGTGGATTCGCGCCACTTCGCAGGTGATTACCAGACACTGTCACTTAAATTGAACTTGAGGGAGGCTTTGGCAGCTGCTGCAAAGCTGACCAGCAGCGCTGCCGAACACCATCAGGGCGATCCAATCTCGGCTGCTGCCTCTGCCGCAGAAATCTTTTGGAACGCCCACCAAAAACCTGTATTTATCACTCTGGGCGAACACGGAATCGCTGGTATGGCAGAAGGATCCTTTTTCCACATTCCTGGATATCAGACAACCGGTCCAATTGACATCGTCGGTGCAGGAGATTCCGTTCTGGCAGGCATCGGACTGACATTATGTGCAGGAGGATCAGCCCAGGAAGCCGCCTATATTGGCAACTTGGTTGGATCGATCACCATCCAGCAGATCGGCACCACCGGAAAAGCCACCCAGCATGAACTTCGCCAGCGGCACAAAGAATTCCAAAGACAGATCAAAGGATAAAATCCACCATGAAAGACCATACAAAGACGGTAGAACAATACTTAACAGCGATCAAAGACGTTATCAACCACTTTCCAATCGAGGACCTGATCGCCTTTCTGAAAGTGATTGAAGGCGCCCGGGCCGAAGAAAAAACCATTTTCATCTGTGGAAATGGCGGCAGCTGGGCCACAGCAGCCCACATGGTGTGCGATTTTGGAAAAAATACCCGGATGCCGGATGCCATAAGGATGAAGGTGATCGGTCTGGGAGACAATCTCCCTTCGCTAACCGCTTACGCCAATGATGAAGGTTACGATCGCATTTTTGCGGAACCATTGATCAGCCTGATCTCACCCGGCGACGTCCTGATCGCGATCAGCGGCAGCGGAAACTCCGCCAATGTGCTACGTGCTGTGGAAGCTGCCAATGCCCATGGGGGGATCACACTTGGCTTGACAGGCTTCAGTGGCGGTGATTTGAAAAACAATGTGAATCACTGCCTGGTCATCCCATCTGACAGTATGGAAATGGTTGAGGATTTCCATATGATCGTCGATCACATTTTAACAATCTGCCTCAGGAAAGATCCTGTCTAGAGATCTGCGCCATCCCGCTGGATGTCAGCATTTTCTTTGAAACCGTCCAATACGCCGCTGACCACTTTTGCATCCGGCCAGCGTTGGAGTGCTTTGGGAACCAGGGAGGAACGAACCACAACACAGGCCAGGCGGTATTGTTCTTTATCAACCACCTCCAAACCAGCTGTCAGTCCTTTACCGCGCAGCAATTCAAGCGGTCCTAGTTCATCAATGATCAAAAGGTCACAAGGGCCGGTTTCCCTGAGGAGGCCGTTGATCCAGGAAACCGTCTCTGGTTTAAACTGCCAGCGTGGGGTGGCTAACCCAGTGTTAGCCTTCTCTCGCAATGTTGCCAAAGGATATTCCTGCCTGCTTTCGATATCCCTGGCATGGATGGCGACCTTACGACCACCCTGGTAGATCCCTGGGGAAAGGATGCCCTTGACCAGCAGCCCTTCATCTGCCGCTAACCCCGCCAGCTTTGCACACCAGGTGGTTTTTCCTGCGCCGCTCAAACCTGTTACGAGCAGAATCTGTGGGGTTTGTGTGTCTTTTTTGAAGAGAGTGCCTAACAGGCTGTATGGATCATTGATTGATCCGGGATCAATCGGAATGGGCTGGCGGGGAACAACCGCACGGGGCATTAAGGCCCCATTCTCATCTTGATAGATGACCTCCGTTTGGATCCCATACACTGAAGATAAAAGGGGTTCAGTCAAAGTTGTTGCAGGGGGTCCAGAATCCGTCACCCAACCATCACTCAACAGGAGAACCTGGTCAGCATAGGTTAATGCGTCATTGGGCGCATGTGAGGAGATGATGAATGACAACCCCTGCCGGGTCAACTGCTTTACGATCTCCAGAACACGGTGTTGATTGCTTAAGTCCAGGTGAGCAGTTGGTTCATCCATTAAGAGAACCTGGCATTTTTGTGCTAACCCCCTTGCGATCAAGACCAGCTGTCGTTCGCCTCCGCTGATCTGCGTGTAGGGCCGGTCACGGAGTTCATAGATCCCAACCTGTTCCATTGCTTCTTCAACAATGGCCTGATCAGCCTGCGAAGGCGAATCCAGCCAGTGAAGATGAGGCGCCCGTCCCATCATCACCATCTCTTGCACAGAATAGGCAAACACAGGTGTGTGCATTTGGGGTATCAGGCCAATCTTGCGGGATCGTTGAGCTGGGCTGAAAGCGGTGAGGGGCGTGCCCTCAAGCAAGACGGATCCTGAAACTGGCGCCAACAGTCCCGCCAGGCAGGAGAGCAGGGTCGTCTTGCCTCCACCGTTTCGACCCAGGATATACAGAATTTGGCCCTGGTCGAGACTCAATGAGACGTCATGCAAAACTGTCTGATCCGGGATATAGCTGAAACGTAAATGGTGTGCTTCTAGGATCAATTTCACCATCCCGATTGACTGCGGCGTAACAGCAAGATCAAAATCGGCACCCCCACCAGACCAGTTAAAACACCCAAGGGGATTTCTCCGGGAAGCAGTGTCCGGGCAATATTGTCGATCAGCATCAGAAAGGAAGCCCCCAGGCAGATAGAGGCGGGAAGCAGGAATTTATGATCTGGACCCACCACTAATCTTCCCGCATGCGGGATCACCAATCCCACCCAACCGATCACGCCGCTCACGGAGACTGCGGAAGCAGTCATCAGCGTTGCCACGATGATGATCAAGAGTTTCAT
The DNA here is from genome assembly GCA_964558525.1 of uncultured Candidatus Brevefilum sp. GTDB lineage: Bacteria > Chloroflexota > Anaerolineae > Anaerolineales > Anaerolineaceae > Brevifilum. The sequence goes on along the minus strand of CAZLEK010000002.1, from coordinate 48,471 downwards.
TTTGTCTGGATCCAATCCCAGTGCTTTAGCTTCAGAATCTCCCAATGAAAGGATATTCAGCCGCCAGCGTATGGCGAAAAAGAAGGCTGATCCAAGGACTGTGATCAAAGCCAGCGCGGTCAACCTATCCCAGGTGATTGCAGTCAGGCTCCCTAACAGCCAAAAGGTGATGGTAGGAAGTGTGTCCAGCGGATCGGCAACATACTTCAACAAAGAAGTCAAAGAACTGAACAGAGATCCAACCAGGATCCCCATCAAGGTCAGGACAAGCAGCGGTGAGGTTTTATAAAGTTTGCTGCCAAAAAATGCCAGGAACACTGCCAGCAAGCCAAAAACAAAGGCCGACAACTGAACCGCCCACCCACGCTGCATCCACAGCAGTGCCATGGCGGCCCCGAAACCTGCCCCGGAGGTAACGCCGAGGATATTCGAGTCCACCAATGGATTCTTGAAAATGGCTTGAAATGCCGTCCCGGTACCGCCAAAGCTGGCGCCAATCAACAATGCGCCGAGAATGCGCGGCAACCGTACTCGCAGGATCAACTGGCGAGCGATTTCCGGCAGGTCCGTATCGATTGTTGGGAAGATTGGAGATAAAAGCACCCGCAGCACATCCACAGGCCCAATCTCATAACGCCCCAAACTCAAAGAGGTCACGAACAGAAGCGCTGGCAGCAGCCATAACAGGCCGATGATCAGCCGCTTCGATAGCTGCGCCCGCATCCTACTCGAACCCGCAAATGGTCTCGATCTCATCTTCAGCTATCGGGTAATCGTAGAATGTATTGTAAAAAACCTGCGCTTCAGTCGCACATTCCAGCGCAACCAGGTCAGGGTGCAGCTTTTGCGCCAGCCAGACGATCCCAAGGGCGGAATCGGGCGCTGGTGTATCCCAGGGCACGACCAATTTGGGCATCTGGTAGACACGCCCAGCCTGAACAGCCTCCAGGATCTGCCATTCCGGGCTGTCTGTGATCGCGCTGGTGCTGGCCCCACCGTATGGTGGAACAATGATCACATCTGGGTTCCAGATCAGGATCTGTTCCAGGTTGACATCATTCCAATACCCTGTCAACGCAGCGCTGACCGATTCGCCGCCAGCTGCCTGGATGATATCCGTCTGATACATTTCACCACTGGCGATCCGGGTTGGTTCGGTGCCGGTGAAAAGTACCCTCGGACGGTCTGCCGAATCCAGGGATGAGGTCGCCTCGTTTACTGAGTTAATGATTGCTTCATAATATGCCACCCACTGCTCAGCCTGGGCGGTGGTGTGCGGGCCAAAAAGCTGGCCGGTAAGGCGCATCGCCTCGATCAAACGTTCCGGTTCCTCCGCATCAAACAGGAAGGCGGAAAGATCCAATTGTTCCAATGTATCCAACCAGGCAGTCCGTGCGCTGGTGACGATCAAGTCCGGCGACAAGGCGGCTGCCTGCTCTAAATTGAAGTCTTGCTGGGTGAAGAACGCATCGCCCATGATCTCAGGGAACCGTGGATCGATCTTTTCCATGGCAGCAGACCCCTGTGGGTCACGCGCGCCCAAATAGCTGGCTGAAACAAGCCGGTCTTCTGCGCCAACACTGTAGATGAAAGCGGTCGCTGGCCCATAGGTTGAGATGACCCTTTCAATCGGTTGTGGTAAGGTGATCGTATTACCAGCCTGGTCAACAAGGGTAATGCTTTCTGGCAAATGCCCCTCTTCAATCAAAACCTTCTGACCCTCTACAGATATGGCAAAATCAAGAAAATTGCTTATATCATCTGACTCGACCATCGGGACCATAACAGCATCTGGCAAAAAAGTTGCTGGGATGGTGGTTTGAAAACCACCCGCCTCCTCAGCTGTTTTAACAACCAAATCCCCGTCTTCCTCCGCCCAGGCAGGCGCTTCTCCTGGAAAGAACGCTGTAAACAAAGCCTCGACCGGAGTCTTCAACTCTGCTGGCGCTTCAATTGAGAAACGCGCCGGTTCAGGGGTTACTGTCTCCGTTTCCGGAACAAGCGTAGCTGGAGGGACATTGGTTTGCGCATTCAAAGTTTGCGCCAAATCTGTGGCTGAGGGTGTTTCCCCAATTTGGGGTTGACAGCCATAGATCAGCGAGCTGATTAATATGATTAATAGTGGTATCAGCAGTTTCTTTTGTTTCATCACAAGTCCTTTGATTTAGCTTCCATTCTTTGTTTAGCCGCCAGCATTTCATGATGCCGTTCCAGCCATCGAATCACGGCGGAAAGCTGGTTCATCACCAAATCCAGGGCCAGATTTTCGATCGCAGATCGTGCTGCTTGTTGCTCTTCCTCAAAGGCCCTCTTCTGTTCTCGACAGACCTTTAGCTGCGCTGAGAATATTTCATCAACCGAATAATCCAACAGCTGTGCGATGTACAATCGGCTCAAGAAGATCACCCGGATGCGGTGCAGGCTTGCGGAAGGCTGTGGTTCATACAGCCACTGATGTAACTGCTGCTCCCCGGATGGCTGGAGCCGGTATTCACGGCGTGATGGCGCATCAGGGACCTCAACATCAAAACCCTCAATGGCGTCAGCCTCTTCCAGTCTTTTGAGCACGGCATACAACTGGCTGGTGCTTAAGTGCCAGATATGGCCAAGATGCTCTTTGGCGCGAAAGCGCTCCAGCAAGTCATAGCCATGGGAAGGCTGCGCTTTTAGCAGACCCAGGATCACCGCATCGGGAATTGGACGCGTCATAATACCTATTCTATCATGGAATAGTCATCCCTGCCAAGTGTCGCTCCGGAATTGCTCCGGTGTCATTTAGTTCCGTAGCAAATTACCGGCTATTAGGAAAACAAGAATATCTTGCAAAGTCCTCGCCCGGTTTCCTGACCGAGCGAGGGGTTAACCGAAAGGTCACGTAATTTGTTTTGCAAATATTGCAAATTTAATTCGTGTTCGCCAGTCTTGATTAACCTGAAGTGAAACCTCCAGAGTATTGCACAGGGGCCAGATTTGAAGCAGAACCCCCGGAGTAAAACGGAGATATGCCTTACCGAATGAAAACGAACCGTTCCCTTTTTGGTTCTGACTTGTCCAGGCTAGGAACCAACGCCTATTCTATACGAAAAGCGAACAAGATTTAACTCAGTACGAAATTCTTGACACAGTGAGTCGCATCATGTAGAATTAAATCGTGAAGGACATATTCACACTCACACCATCTCCTACAACCACTAGTAAATTGTAGGAAAAATCCAGGGAAAGCCCGTTGCAGCGGGCTTTTCGCATTTTTGGGCCTGTATTCCATGAATGCCTTCCAAAACCCAGTCTGAAAATCCGAAATACATTTTGCCCAAAGGTCATTCTCTCTGGGAGATTGCAAAATTGAAACAAACTTCTATAGAAGGTTTTACTGATGTCGACGATCCGTATTCTGAAAACTTCCCCATAGTGAACCTGAGCATGCCCATTTTCCTGAAAATTTAGCTTTGCAAGCTTCTCATGACGACATTGCGTGCAGCGCCGCTGCGTTTATCTATTGATATCTAGGCGAACAACAATCATTCCACGGCTCAATTTACTTTAGAGGTTGGAACTTTCAGTCAAAACTAGCATTCATAACCACAGGTTTTTGGGAATGATTGCTCCAGGAAGCGCGGATTAATTCTAAATAATAAACCAGCAATTTTATTCATCAACCATAATTTTGCGATTACTCGGGTCACTCCCCCCCAATCTTCTTGATTTCCCATAGTTGAGGGTCCATCAACATAATGCCGGCAGATTTCCTCCGAAAGAAAAAAATCCAAATTCCGAATTAACCTTTATCCCCAGGCCAGCTGTCATGGATGCAACGCCGCTTCGAGCCAGACACAATCATTTTTAAGGCGACGAAACTGTCTCTTGATAAGCACCTCCAGTATAGGACCAATATCGAATCTGAAAGAAGATTGACCACCTCAAACCTGCCAAGATTTGCTCTCTACAGATCAGAGGGATTTTATTTAGTTCCTAACCAATTAAATGCTTGCACAAAAAACAAGAATACCTGGCGTTGTTCTCGCTCGATCTCCTGACCGAGCGAGGGGTTTGACCGAAAGGTCTCCAAATTTATTTATCAATTACCCGTTTCTAATTTTATTCGTTCTCGCCAGTCATTATTACCCTGAAGCAAAGCGGAGGGGGCAGAAGTGAAGCGGAAGGCACACTGTCTGAGCTAAAAGGACACTTATACCTTTTAGGTTCTGGCTTGTCCAGGTTAGGAGATCCGAAACGGACTTCTAATTCAGCCCTTCAGGTAGCGCTCAAACCAGTCCAAAATCCCTTCTAACCGGACCACCTTGCGATCAGTCCGCCCTGTTCGGGAGACGCCGTGGGGTGAATCTGGAAAGATCAAAAATTCCGTATCCACGCCAAGATTCTGAAGAGCGACATAGACCTGCTCGCTCTGTTCGATGGCGCAGCGCAGATCCTGCATACTGTGGATCACCAGTGTGGGTGTTTTTGCGCTCCCGATATGCTTGATCGGTGAACACTGCCACAGCACATCCAGGTTTTCATAAGGCGCCTTATCGTCAAAGATCGATTGAAAGCTCCAATTGAAGTCGCTTGAGCCCCACATGCTGATCAGATTGCTCACACAGCGTTGAGAAACAGCCGCTTTAAACCGGTCTGTATGTCCAATGATCCACACAGTCATATAACCGCCATAACTGCCGCCAGTCACACCCATCCAATCCGGATCAATATACGGCTTGGCTGTCATCAAATCCGCCCAGGCCATCAGATCCGCATAATCTACCGTCCCCCAATTGCCGTGGTATATCGCTTTAGCATGCGCTTCGCCATATCCCTGGCCGCCGCGCGGATTGCAGAAATAAACCACATACCCCTGACCAGCCAGATAGAAGAACTCGTGCATAAAAAAGAAGCCATATTGCGCCAATGGCCCGCCATGGATCTCCATGATGGAGGGATACTGCTTTTTGGAGTCGAAATTTGGTGGTTTGAGGATCCAACCCTGCAGGTCGTTGGCATCTGGACCTTTAAACCACACCTCTTCCATCTCACCAAAATCAATTTCTTCAAATAGCGTCTTGTTCAAATCAGTCAAGATGTTTGATGTGTTCTTATCCATCCGTAAAACCGCAATTTGGCCTGGATCGGTCATTGTCCCATGAATGTAAGCGATCCGCTGTGTTTCTTTGCCCACTGAAAATCCACTGACCACGCCTTCGAATTTAAGTAAAGTCTCATGACCCTTTCCATCCTGACGGATGAAGTTGAGCGTGGTCCGGCCATGACGTCCCACCTGGTAGAAAATCCGTTGGCCGTCCGCTGACCATGTGGGGGGTGAGGTGATCACCGATCCAGTATCATTGATCACCCCACCGCCAACGTCATAGTCAAAATCCGCCGTCAGCGATTGCGCGGAGCCTGGTTGGGTCAGATCCACAACCCAGAGCTCATCATTTTTATACCCTGCCTTCAGCCCCTCATGACCAAAATAAGCGATTTTCTTGCCATCCGGAGAAAAGCACGCGTTTGATTTTGGACCCTCTGGTGTCTCCACCAGGTCAAACGTGCCAGCCTCTACATCAAACAAGTAAAGATCCGTTTTGTCTGGGTTCAAATCGGGTTGTTCAGTTCGATTAGAAAAGAAAGCAATCCTGTTCCCATCCGGTGCAAAAACAGGGCCCGTCTCATTATAAATTTCTGAAGCCGTTAATTGCGTGGTCTCGTGAGTGTCTATCGACACCGTCCAAAGGTGATAGCGGGCTTTGGGCAGATAGCCGTAAGCATCCAACTTGAAGAAAACCCGGTTTTCAATCCGCCTGGCAACGCGTCCCAACGCTTTCTTCTTTTCATCCTGCTTAATCTCAACATCTTCCGGATCATGTTCCCGGAACTCAAAAACGATCTTACTGCTATCGGGTGACCAATCAAAACCGCCAAAATCGCCCTGGAGATCGGTAACTGCCCGGCTTTCTCCCCCGAAAACAGGCAGTAGGAAAATCTGTGATTGGTTTTCATCCAGCCGGGTAGATAAAAACGCAATCCACTGTCCATCTGGAGACCACTTTGGTGAGGTGTTGCTGTGCTTTCCAAAGGTCAATTGCTGCGGATCCCCGCCTGAGGATGGAATCCGCCAAAGATGGGTATATTTTTTCTCTGTCTCTGTATCCACCGTTTGGATAGAATAAACGATCTGCTGTTCATCTGGCGAAATCTTGCAGCCGGTGAGAACCGCGATGCGATATAAATCTTCAGTGCTGAGCGGTCGTTGTGTTTTTGAATTCATTTTCTCCTCATTTATCAAATATCGCTTTGAACCAATCCAGAGTGAATTATAATACTGAAAACAACCCTTACCCATAAATGGAGACAGGAAAGAGGTGTATGATGGAAAAAATCAGTTATGCTGGCTGGGATCAATGCTATCGGCTTGCTAACGATCAAATTGAGCTCATTGTGACCGCCGATGTTGGACCCAGGATTATCCGGTTGGGCTTCATTGGAGGGGAGAATATGTTCAAAGAATACCCGGAGCAAATGGGGGTCACTGCCTCTAAAGAATGGTTGATTTTCGGCGGCCATCGGCTCTGGCACGCACCAGAAGCAATGCCACGCACCTATTATCCAGACCTGGAACCTGTATTGATCCAGGAAGCCGAGAACGGCTTGATTGCCACCCAAAAACCCGAGCCAACCACCGGACTGCAAAAACAAATTGAGATCCACTTATCCAAAGAACGCCCAGAAGTCCAGCTCACCCACCGGCTGATCAACCACAATCTATGGGCCATTGATACAGCGCCCTGGGCGGTTTCGGTCATGGCCCAGGGAGGGACAGCGATCCTTCCGCTGCCGCCGAGGGGTCCCCACCCAGAGTTCATCCTGCCAACCGCCACCCTTTCTATCTGGCCCTACACCAATCTTGGCGACGAACGTTGGTCCCTGGGAGAACGCTTCCTTTTGCTGAAACAGGATCCTGAAAAAAGTCGCCCTCAGAAGATCGGCATCTTCGCTCCTGACGGCTGGGCCGCTTATGCCAATCATAATGCTCTCTTTCTCAAACAAATCCCCATCCAGTTTGAGGGGGAGTATCCTGATCTTGGCGTGAATTTTGAAGTCTTCACCAATGATGCAATGTTGGAGCTGGAAAGCCTGGGGCCAATCGAGGCCATCCCGCCGAAAGGGCAAATCGATCATCAAGAACATTGGACCCTGATCAATGCTATCCCAGAGCCAAAATCAGACCAGGATGTGGTTGAACACATCTTGCCGCTCCTCTCATGATCATAACTCTCATCATTAAAACCAAAAGTGCTGGGCATCCAGCACTTTTTGGCTTTAAGTAGCATCATACCTAGATCAATTGCAGCATCCAGATGATTCGACCGAGCACCATCCCCATTAAAAACCCAACTGCGGACCAGACGGCGATCAAAACAATCAATAACCCGGCTTTTGTTCCCGTCATCCTTTTCAACCCTTGAACAAACTGCATCACTGGTCCTTCCTCCTGTAACAACAGGATCAAAAGATTCCAAAAATTGATTTCAAGCAATCGAGCAACTTTTAACACAGTCATTTTTCTCAAACTACCGACTCATGGATGTTTTCAAGATCTTGCCATCGCCTGTAGCGATCACCCTGATGGTCTGCTGGATCGTCTTTCCATCTGGCCCCGCACCTGTTCCAGAGAAGATCAGCAGGTATCGATCCTCATTTTGTTGGGTGATTTTTGGGCGTTTGTCTTTGAAAGGTGGAAACTGCCGGTAAACCTGACGGCACACCTTATCCAGCGCATTTTTTTCCATATTAACCCTTCAATCGTTTTCTCAAAAAAGCTGGGACATCCAGATCTGTCGTTGTCATCCGCACGTTCGCGCTTGAAAAGGCATAGGCCTGATGTGTATCACCGGCCTGAGGTTGATTGCGCTGTGGTTCCCGAAGATCTGCTTTCTGCTGGGAAGTGTGCACCGCCGCAGGTTCAACCTCAGCAAGGTATCGCTCTGCGCCAGGAATAACCTGATCGATGGGCAGCGGGCCAAGGCCAGTTACGATCAATATCACCTGGGCTCGTTCCGCCAGGTTGGGATCGTTGATCACACCTGGGATGATCTCCACCTCAGGGCCCGCTTCCTCGTGCAGCTGGCTCAAGGTCTCAGTGACCTCAGAGAAGGTGAGATCATCTCCCCCGCTAAAGTTAGCAATAATCCCAGCCGCATCCTTCACATGGATCTCTTCCAACAGGGGATGATGCAAAGCTGCTTCGAGGGCTTTTTGCGCTTTTCCTGGCCCTTCGCCGGTTCCGATGGACATCAATGTTCCGCCGCCCAGCGACATCACATGTCGGATATGCGCGAAATCAACATTCAATAAACCCGACTGGGTCAATAACTCCGAGATCCCGCTCACGCCCTGGCGCAAAACATCATCCGCCAATTTAAAAGCCATCTCAAGCGGTAAATCATGCGGCGCAACTTCCAGCAGGCGGTCGTTCGGTACGGTGATCAATGTGTCAGTAAATCCCCTGAGTTTCTGAAGGCCAAGCGCTGCATTTTTCTGGCGCTGACCCATCTCAAAAGAAAAAGGCGTTGTCACCACGGCAATGGTGAGCGCTTTGATCGTTTTTGATACCCGAGCCGCCACGGGAATCGCCCCGGTACCGGTACCGCCGCCCATCCCAGCTGCCAGAAAGACCATATCCGCCCCATCGAGCACATCTGCCAGAGCTTGAAAGCTCTCTTCTGCAGCCTCCTCGCCAATCGCAGGGATCCCGCCAGCCCCTAAACCGCGCGTACACTTCGGACCCAGCTGGAGTTTGACCTCCGCCAGTGAACTCTCCAGCGCCTGTCGGTCGGTATTACAGGCAATAAAGGTCACCCCTCGCAGGCCATAATCAATCATCCGATTGACAGCATTACAGCCGCCGCCCCCCAGGCCAACCACCATGATTTTTGGTGCGGGCGCTTCAATGGGCGTACGGTGGATTGACGTCGAAAGGGGTACAGTATCCATAGTAACCTCAATTTCATGATCTGATATCGTTGAGAGAAGTTGCAATATCTATTCCGGATTCGGGTAGTATTTTGACAATTGAACCAGAATTTCGTAATTGGTTGATCGCCTCTGCAGGAAATGCGCCTTGGTCAGGATAAATGCTCACTTTTTCAGCCAGGGCGGCTTCTTCGAGTGAGAATCCAATCGTTGGCTGACAGGTTTTGATAATCGGGCGTACTTTATTCAAGATCGCATCCGATAGGCCGGACTTGTGCCAAGGCAGCAAGAGGTAATGTTTGATCGGTTTGGTCAGGATGGGTTCAGTCAAAGGATCAGATTTAGCCCCCTTGTTTTCCCCCAAAAGCCGGACCAAATCATCAGGATTGAATGATCCATCTGTCGCATCCGCCAATGTTTCCAATCCAAAAGCACAAAACCGGGTGGAATCAGTAAACAAGAAGTCCCCCCCAGAGTCAGCTTGATTTTCCTGATCCCCACCTTGACAGATATGCAAGATTTCCCGAATAGCCTCGATGGTTTTCTCTGGCTTTGCCGAGCTGGACTGGAACCCAGAAGATCCTGCATCGAGGATGACCGTCTCCATGGTTTTCCCGGTAACCCGCTGGCTGATTGCCTGCATCCATTCAAACTGGTGAAAACCTAACTGATCCTGCTCCTCGTCTGATTGCTGGTACGGTTTTGAAAAAGTCCACTGCTCCGGACCACCCCGACCCCAATCCAACGGTTTCCCAAAGGTGTATCCATAACTGGCAAGGGTCAAATCCTGCAGTACACCCAAAACCTGCCGGCGTTTCAACCCTGACAGGAATAACTCCAAAAAAGCGGTATCCCAATAATCCCCCCCGGGTTGAAGTGGGGGCGCAATGGGAACCAAACCAATTCGGACTGCTTGGGTGGCAAGAGGAATAAAACGGTCGAGAAAATGGTCAACCAGGCTCTCATAATGCCAGCCCGCTATCGGCCAGGATTGCTTCATATTTGGTTTCTTGCCAAAGATCACCTCACGAACACCCCATTTAGCATAAACTTCCATCAAAAAAGCCACCTCATTCAATTTTCTTGCCAGAGGCAGCTCGGAGGTAAAATGCACCACTGGTTTCAGGTGATGTTCGCAGGCGCATAAAAAAACATCTTCTGGGATGGCCCGGTCGAAACTCGATTCAAACACGATCACACTGGCCCCCAAGCCCCGTAAAACCGGCAGCCATGCATGGATCGCCTTTTTTACGTAGTATTCAGGTGAGGTGAAATAATTAAAGCCAAAATCTAGGGTGGACTTGGTCATCTCAAAGCCTTTACGATACGTTTTCATCATTGCCTGGATACGTGCAAGGGTCATGCCATCTCGCTTAATGGCCATTTCCTGCTATAATTCCTGTGCTATGATCCTGATCACCGGTGGGACGGGCTTTATCGGCCCCGTACTCATCCGCCATCTTACGAACCTGGGTTACCCGGTAAAATTATTGATTCATCCCTCCAAGGGCTCTCCCAACCTCCCCAAGGGAATTCCATTGGAGGTAGCCTTATCTGGACTGCGGGACAAAAATGGCCTGCGGGCGGCGATGAAAGATGTAAACATCATCTACCATCTGGCCAGCGCTGAACGTCTTGGGCGCAACGCCCCCCTGACAGAGATCGACATCCAAGGCGCCCAATCCCTGGTTGAAGCCGCCAGCCAGGCCGGAGTTGACCGATTTGTGTTTCTCAGCCACCTGGGTGCAGATCGCGCTTCTGCTTTTCCATTGTTGAAGACCAAAGCCATCGTGGAACAAAATATTCGCCGGTCAGGGATGCCTTACACCATCTTCCGTTCTGCTGTGGCTTTTGGTGAAGGCGATCACTTCACAAACGGCCTGGCGTTTTTGTTGAAATCCTCCCCATTCTTTGTGATGCTCCCTGAAGGCGGCGCGACCCTATTACAACCCATTTGGGTGGAAGACCTGGTCAGGGTGCTGACCTGGTCACTCGAAATGCCAGAGACTGTTAACCAAACCATCGAAATTGGCGGCCCGGAATATCTTTCTTTCCGAGAAATTTGTGAGATAATAATGGACGCCATTCAAATCAAGCGGCAGTTTATTGATGTCAAGCCAGTATTTCTGCGTACATTAACGGAACTTCTTGAAATTATCCTGCCGGCTTTTCCAACCTCTGTTTTCTGGCTTGACACCCTGGCAGCCAATCGCACAACAAACCTGGATGTTCTGCCGAGGATATATGACCTGCTCCCAGCCCGGCTGAGCGAGCGCCTTGGACATCTCAAAGGAAAGAAAATCCGCCCATATGGGCGGCGTATTTTGCGAAATAGAAAGCGATCATCAAGATAATGGGAATGAATTCAATTTGTATTCACGGGCACTTTTACCAACCGCCCCGGGAGGATCCACTCTCGGGGTTGATTCCGGATGAAAAAGGCGCAGAGCCTTACCGCAACTGGAATGAACGCATCCACCACGAATGCTACCAGCCCAACGCCTCCCTTGGGAATTTCGAGAAGATCAGCTTCAACATTGGTCCCACACTGTTCAAATGGATTAAATCCTACGATCCTCAGACCTATCAAAGTATTATCGACCAGGAGCGCAATAATTTCAAAACCTACGGTGTGGGAAATGGCATGGCCCAGGCCTACAATCACGTGATCCTACCGCTCGCCAATAAACGCGATAAAATCACCCAAATCCAGTGGGGTATTGCCGATTTCAAACACCACTTTGGACACAAACCGCTCGGCATGTGGCTTCCTGAAACAGCAGTCGACCTGGAAACTTTATCCTTTCTGTCTGATAACGAAATCAAATTTACGATGCTGGCTCCCTGGCAGGTAGAGGCGCCTCAAGACTTCCCGCAGGATCAGGCCTTCTGGGTAGATCTTCCGGGCAACCGTGATCCTATGATTGTATTTTTGTACCAACAGGGCTTAAGCACATCCGTCAGTTTCCAATCAGAAGCGACTCGAAATGCAGAAAGGTTCGCTGATGATTACATTTCTCCTTTATTTACTCCGCCAGCCAATCTTGACCAACGCATGGTTTTGATCGCTTCAGATGGTGAACTCTACGGGCATCACAAAGCGTTCCGGGAGAAATTCCTTTCGCATCTGCTCAACGGCGTCCTTCATGAACGTAATTACCAGGCAACTTATCCCGGCGCATGGCTGCAAAATCATCCCCCAGAACAATTCATCAAAATTTCTGAATACACATCCTGGAGCTGCCATCATGGCATCCAGCGCTGGATGGGTGAATGTGCGTGTACACCAGGAGCCAGTTGGAAAGCGCCATTACGCTGGGGGTTGGAGAAGTTGGCAGAAGAGATCGATCACCAATACCAGGTGTTTATGGGCCAATACACACGTCGAAAATGGCAGCTTCGAAACGCCTATATCCATGTTTTGCTTGGAGAGGTCGAACTTAGGGATCTGCTCAAAGAATACATCAGTGAAAACCTATCCGAAACCGAATATCATCAGCTGGCGATGATCCTGGCCGCCCAGTATGAACGCCAGCGGATTTTCACATCCTGCGGCTGGTTTTTTGATCATTTCCACCGTATTGAACCACAAAATAACATCGCCTACGCCGCCCAGGCGGTTTGGCTGACGAAACAGGTTACCGGCAGGGACCTTAAACCAATGGCCCTGGCTTTACTCAAAAAAGTGAAGGACCAGCGAACGGGTCTCAGGGGCGATACGGTGTTCAATGAACGCTACCAGCGAACGCGGGACTTCTCAGAGGATCAAAACCCCTACTTTAACCCATCCAGCAGTTTTTCAACCTGATAGTCAGATTCCGCCTCTGCTTCGAGGATGGCATTGATCCGATCATAAGCCTCCAACAGGATTTCAATATCTTCTGCCAGGCTTTTATCCGGATCGGCGACCAGCTGGATCAGCGCCGTGGTCATCATCCACCAAAGCATCGACTCAAAAGATTCTTTATTGAACCAGAGTTTATCCTGGTACCGGTTGAGGTTAATGAAATTCCGCATATCTTCAATTGCCAGCCAGTCTTCAATCAAAATTCGTGGCGTTTTTTCTTCCACGCTCTGAACCCAATTTTGCTGGCCAATCAGCATCCTGAGGATATCTACACCGCTGTCCGCCTGGCCAGAATCCAGGCCGCATTCCACCAGTGTTCGCTGAACCAACCGGCTAATGCCCCACTCATCCAACCAGCTCCGGCTGATCTCCGCATATTGTGCTTCATCACTGATCACCCGTCCCATCAAACGTAATTCGTTCCACAAGATAAGCACAAACCAGATGAAGGGATAATCATTAAAGTTTGCCTGGATGGAATCAAGAACCTCTTCATAACGCGCTGACCCCGGGAAAGGGTATCGCTCTTGAAATACTGGCAGTCTTAAGAGCGCTTCGAGGCCGCGCTGTTCTTCCCGCAAGATCTTTGAAAGGTCTTTATCCACATTCACAAAATCAGCGATGGCGGATAAAAAACGCCGGTACCTTTCATGGTGAATATCCAGGATCTCCTTATTGAGGTGGCTGCTCTTACGTCCAAGCCTGTTTTGATACATCGTCCTCAGGCTTTGAGGGTTGATCAATTCCCTGAGCGGGTTCAGGATCGGAGCAAGCATCAACTCTCGTAAAGCTTCATCAATATTGGGGACACCTCGTCCATTGAGATACGCACACAGTCGCCCATATTGACCCGTTCCATCATCAGTCACCTGGCGAAAGTCGAGAAAGACGTGACATTCGTAAGCATTTAATGAGAAATACAGGCCTCGCTCTTTGATTTCATGGATAGAGCGAATGAATTCCATCCCGGAGGCTTGATCGCGGAACAAGAGGTAGCGATCATTCCCCTCGGAAAGTCGCAAACCATCATAAAGGGTTTGATCTTCCAAATTTTCAGTATTCTTGTTCAGATAATGCACTGAACGGTGGATCCAACCAGACGTTGAACCAAACCGGTTGTGATAGACAACGAGGGCCAACTGATTCATGTTACCATTGCTGTAGGCGAAGACATCTTCATTGACTTTTCCTTCACCTGTAAAGAAATCAAACAGCAGAAAATGTTTAACGCCTGAAAAGAGATCGCGCTTTTTTAATAATGGAAAAATCTCTCTCTGATGGCGTTGAACCAGGTACATATCCGGTGATTCTTCCCAATACGGGCGGTAGTATTCCATGCCGTATTTCTCAGCAAAGCCCTGGATCTGCCCATGGCCAAACATCGGCAGTCCTGGCATGGTTGCCATCAGGGTGCAGATTCCAAAATATTTATCGCCTTTTCCAAACTGCTCAACCGCTGTCTTTTCGTCGGGATTGTTCATAAAATTCACATACCGCTTGAGTATCTGAGGATCAAATTCAAGGGTGTTCTTGATAACCAACCGGTACTTTGCATTATCCTCATTCCGCAGCATATTCATAAACGCGCTGTTATAAACCCGGTGCATGCCCAAGGTCCGCACGAAAAAGCCTTCCATCATCCAAAAGGCTTCTGCCAGCAAAAGGGTGTCCGGGACCTCCTCTGCGACCCGATCCACAACCTCACGCCAGAATTCTTTGGGAAAAGCACGATCAAAAGCCTCTTTCGTCATGCTGTGTTCCGCTCTGCTGGCAATATCCCCGCCGGTCCCGGGTTGCGGAAACCACAAACGCTGGTAATGTTTTTTAGCCAGCGTCATGGCAGCATCAAAGCGAATGATTGAGAATTTCCGTGCGACATGCAAAATTGTTTGGATAACTGCTTCCCGCACCTCGCTGATGAGATAGTTCAGCTGGGCGGTATCGTTCCAAGGCATGCTGGTGCCATCATTGCCGTGATAGATGAACCGGGTCTCACCGCTGTGGTTATCTCTCCTGAGAAAGACAACCGCGGCATCCGTGCGGTCATAATAATGATCATCAATTTTGATTGTCACCCGATCCGTCGGGCTGAGATCCGGGCCGTTGAAGGAATAAGATGGAAACGGGCTTTCAGGCAGTGAAATAAACCACCCCGGGTGATCCAGAACCCAATCTGAGTCAATCCCCATATGATTGGGAACCATGTCGCTCGCCAGACGTATGCCCCGCTGCCAGGCTTTTTCGCGCAGCTGCTGATAGGCCTCATCGCCGCCCAGATCCCCGGCAATCGAATAATTCTTGAGCGAATAAGCAGATGCAACTGCTTCAGGGTTTCCGCAAAGCTGTTTGATCCGTTTCGAGGCAGCGCTGCGCTCCCATAACCCAATGAGCCATAATCCATTGAACCCCCAACCCGCCAACGTGTCCAATTCTTCCTCTGGGATTTGATCGAGACGGGTAATTTCTCGCCCGTACTTCTCCGACAGCTGATAGAGCCAAACATAAGTATTTTTAGCAATCATGACCGTCCGCGGCATCCATTCGCTGTCCGGGCTGAAATTTTCTTCCTCCCCCAGGTGTTCGAAACTGGGCCCATGCACAGGCCCGGGCCCAGCGAAGACTGCCTTGCTTTCTTCGCGGATCAGGTCAATAGAACACAAAAGGCGATAAAGGTAACGACCTAAAAATGCTCCCCACTTACGCCGAATGTATTCTAGCTGCGCCATCAGTGAATATGGCTCTTCAATGGCCGGGCTGCGCAGCATTGTGTATAAATCCTGATCATCTGGACCAAAATGGGGCTCATGTTGGAAAAATTTTTGCAGCTTTTCGATGATTTGCCGATAAATTGTTGCCTGGATCAGGTCTCTATCGTCAAATAACTCTGAATAGTCTTCAACCGCTGGATTTCGGTTTGTAATCCATAACAGCAGCATTTCTTCTAAAGCAATCAACGTGTTTGGGGTCCCATCACTGGTTCCCTCAAGAAAGGCTGAAGCCTCCATTTCACCCTGGTAAACCGGTCGGGGTGGAAAATTTTCGGTAAATCGCAGCAAAGCCTGCCTGACCTTTCTCTCCCCAAAAGTTTCCACCACTTCCTGGTAGGCTCTTTGAAAGACCTGAGAATCCATTCGCTTTTCGTACAGCGAAATCACAAGATGTAAGATCTCGTCAATCAGCCCCATGGCGTTAAGGTCTCCGGCTTTGACCGCCTGTTCAGGAGTGTTCACCAGATCGCGCTTCTGGTTGATTTTTTCCGCAAATTGCCGTGCAGCCAGGAAATTCGCAAAAATCACGTTGCCATCAAATTGGTACAGCGTTTGATCGAAATCGTATTTTTCTCTGGCAAGCCGCGAGACATGAAATTCGAACATGGCGGAGTCCTCCTGTGATGCCTATTGTTTTTTCAATTATACTCTGGCTGTACTTGGGAAACTAAAAGGTCACTCTCGAGTGGCTTTCTCGTAATCAACCCTCACGTTTTAAGATATGGGTGACAATATTCGATCCGCTGCCGCCAATATTCTGGGCCATACCGAAGGTATTGCGAGGAACCTGGGTTTCACCAGCTTCACCGCGCAGCTGCTGCACCACCTCCACCAATTGGTACATGCCTGTCGCGCCCACTGGATGGCCGCGGGCTTTAAGCCCCCCACGAGTTGCTACAGGGATTCGACCGTCTACCTGGATCTGGCCTTCTTTGGCCAGGATGGGACCTTTTCCTGGTTCAGCAAACCCACAGGCTTCCAGGGATAAGGCTGCCATAATCGTAAAGGCGTCATGGTATTCAAACACGCCGATATCCCTCGGTCCGATGCCTGCTTGTTGGTAGACTTCTCGAGCCGATTTTTCAGCTGCAGCCAGCCATAAAGGCGCTTTTCGATTGTGAATGGCAATGCTGTCTGTCGCTGCAGAGGAACCAGCAATGAGAATTTTTCGCTGCCCAGGAGCAAGCCGGTCTGCCCCAACCAACACAGCCGCCGCCGCCCCATCGCCAATTGGCGAAGCATCCATCAGGTTGATCGGGTCACAAATCATCGGTGAATTAACAAACCGGTTTTCGTTGATCGGCTTGCGGAAACGCGCAAAGGGGTTATGAACGGCATTGGCGTGAGCATTGATAGCAAACGCTGCAAAATCAATTCCCTGCCAGCCGTATTCGTGCATATATCGTTTCATGATCAAGGCGTTTAAACCCACGAAAGAAACGCCGTGATCCACCTCCCAATCGGCATCCGCGGCAGTTGCCAGAGCTGCAGTGATCTCATTGCTGGGAGAGTCGGTCATCTTCTCCACCCCCAGAACCAGGGCAACATCAACCTCCCCTGACGCGACGGCCAGATAGCCGGCTCGGAAAGCTGCACCTCCCGAACTGCAGGCGGATTCAATTTTTACTGCGTCTGTGAAGCGCTGCCCGATCCAATCCGCCACCAGACTGCCTAAATGCGCCTGGGCATTTGCCGCGCCAGAGAGCATATTCCCCA
This sequence comes from uncultured Candidatus Brevefilum sp., assembly GCA_964558525.1. GTDB lineage: Bacteria > Chloroflexota > Anaerolineae > Anaerolineales > Anaerolineaceae > Brevifilum. The sequence continues at coordinate 31,176 of CAZLEK010000002.1, read as the reverse complement.
CATAAATACTGTCCACATGGTCCACCCTGGCATCCATGATCGCTGCCAGGGCTGCATCCCCTGCCAGTTCCCTTAATGATTTATCCCAATGTTCTTCAACTTTTGTCTGGCCAATGCCGATCACGGCAACCTGTCGCATAACCCACGATCCTTTCTTTATGATCTTTATGATTATATCTGAAGTTACTATCAAGTCCTATCATGTTTAGGACTCCTGCTCATGTATAATAACCATGAAGCGCTAAATATAAGTTTGAAAGGCACCATGCGTTCGCATCAAGTAAGTCTCTACGTGATTTGTTTATTACTGGTCCTTAGCGGCTGCGTGTTGCCGGCCAAATTGACCTACGAGCCCCCATCACTGCCAACACGCTACGCTCAAATTCAACAAACGCTCACACCTGGAAACCATTCAGTCCCCAATGCCATCCTAACTGGACCCACGCCTGAACCACAACCCACCAAGCTGCCCACACAAAAACAGGCCGACCTTGAGGTTTACCTGCATCCAGGTCTCCCGGAGTCTCTTCTCAAGGCTTTACCTTTGGAGGAATATCAGGTTCTATCTGAACCCAATCAGAACAGCCCCCAGATCAGCCTTGCCTCGCTTGAGAAGGCGGAATTGACTGGCAGCGAAGCCATTTGGACTTATGCTTTGGTGACTCCCTTTTTCACTCTGATGGATGAAATTAGTTTTCAAAACCTTCAAGCGCTTTGGAGTGGGCAAACGCCACAGGGTATTCCGATCTCGAATATCTATCTTACAGCAGCAGACCATGCCGCGATGACTGAAGTCCTGGGCAGCCCTGACCCTGACACCGTAAAAATGATGGAGTGGTTCGAAATCCTCGAAAAATCCCTCTCAATGGAGGATTTTTTAGCCATCATCCCCTTTGAAAATCTGGCGCCACAATTAAAAATCCTCCGGATTGATGGAACATCTCCCATTGAACAGGATTTTGACCCCCTTGAATATAAGCTATCCGTGAGCATCCGGGTCGAAGGCGGATGGCCCGGCGCGCCTTTACCCCTCCTACCTGGCAATTATGACCCAGAGCATAGAACGGTAATGATCCTGACCGGAGTGACCGCCCTAACCCGGGCGACGGCCCATCAAATGGCAACCCGGGGTGAGAAATTCCCCGGACAAGATATCCGCAGCTGGCTGCTTGCCGCGGATATCACCCATATCAGCCACGAGGTTCCGTTTTCAGAAGATTGCCCGGATCCGGATCCTGTTCAGGAAGATCTGATCTTCTGTGCATCACCTGAGAGGATCGCCTTGCTCGAGGATATCGATGCTGATGTCATTGAGTTGTCTGGCAATCACCTGCTGGATTACGGCGAATCCGCAGCCAGACTAACTATCCAGATGTATCGAGATCGAGGTTGGCTAACCTATGCAGGCGGTCTGGATCTCTTGGAAGCCCAAACACCGGCAAAAATTGCCCATAATGGAAATAAATTCGCCTTTATGGGGTGCAACCTGCCCGGCCCGCCCAATGTGTGGGCGGCTGCATCAAAGGCCGGTGCAGCATCCTGTGGTGATTTTGGCTGGCTGGAAGCGGCGATCCAAAAAGCTCAGTCTGAGGGTTATTTACCAATCGTCACCCTGCAATACAATGAGGACTATTCTGCAGTTCCAGGACCGCAAATGGAACACGACTTCTTGCGCCTGGCAGAATCTGGTGCGGTTGTGGTTACCGGCAGCCAGGCGCATACCCCGAAACTGATGAGTTTCCATCAAGACAGCTTTGTGCATTTTGGATTAGGAAATTTATTCTTCGACCAGATGGCAGTCTATTACCAGGATGTTTTAATGGACGGTACCCGCGATGAGTTCCTGGATCGCCTGGTTTTTTATGACAACCGGTTGGTTTCCGTTGAGCTGCTGACAGCGAAATTAGAAGACTATGCCCGGCCAAGGCCCATGACAGCCGATGAACGAGCAGCCTTTCTCGAGAAGATCTTTGACCTGGCGTTTAATTTCCACAAAGAAAGGTCCCCATGAAAATCATTGACATCTCTCTTCCTATCCGGCCGGAGATGCCCACCTGGCCTAATGATCCGCCCGTCAGGCTTGAACGCATCTCTTCCATTGCAGAAGGCGATCCAGCCAACACCACCCAGCTGGGGATGTGCGTGCATACGGGCACCCATATTGACGCGCCCAACCACTTCCTGGTTGATGGAATCACTGTCGAGCAACTACCCCTTGAAATCTTCATCGGCGAGGCATTGGTGTTGGAAATCGCACCGGATGTCGACACCATTACCAACCAGGTTCTGAGCGCTCACAGTGACTTCCAACAGCTGAGCAAAGCCAAACGGGTGCTCTTTAAGACCCGAAATTCGAAGTTGTGGACGACTCATCCCAACACCTTCCAAGAAGACTATGTCGGCTTGGATGCCAGCGCGGCATCCCTCCTGGCCGAAATGGATTTGTGTTTAATCGGCCTGGATTATCTGTCGGTCGCGACCTACCAAGACACCCATCAGCCTCACCAAATCCTCTTATCCCGGGGAATGACGCTCTTGGAGGGACTTGACCTGTCAAAAATTTCTTCAGGGAAGTACCAGTTTGTTTGTGCGCCCTTACTGATCGAGGGGGCTGAAGGCGCACCGGCCAGGGCCTTCATCATCCAATCAAACGAAAATGATGGAACTTTATTGAGCCATTGAACGTCAATTAATTAGGGTACCAACATCTCAAGGAGGAGAAATGAAAAAGCTATTTACAGGACTGATGCTGCTAATACTGCTTATCTCAACCGGCTGTACTGCCATCCTGGAACCACCCCCACCTGATCCAGCAGTTGATCAGACTCCAGAAGGTCAGTCAACTGCCACAGAGCAAACCGCGTCAGAACAGGCTGGAAATCTTGTCAAAAGTGATTTGGCTCGTGAGACCAATCCCCAGGTTTCAGATGAGCAGCTCAAGTCTCTGGCAGATGACACCACAAAGTTCGCGGCGGCTTTTTACCAGCAGATTCGCCAAAAAGACGCAAATATCATCTATTCTCCCTTCAGCATTTCTTTGGCGCTCAGCATGACTCTGGCAGGCGCAGAGACCACAACAGAAGAGGCGATGATGGAAGCCCTGCAGTATTCGCTGCCGGAAGACCAGGTCCACCCTGCTTTCAACGCCCTGCTGCTGGCAATCAAAGCTTCAGAACAAGAAAAGCCAGAAGAATCCGAAGGTAGTGAATTCCAACTCAATATCGCCAATTCGATCTGGGGCCAATCAGGCTACCCTTTTAAATCTACTTTTTTGGATATTTTAGCCCGGCATTACGACGCAGGAATGTACAATGTTGACTATCTATCCGATCCGGAAACGGCCAGAGAGCTGATCAATCAATGGATTGAGGAAGAAACAGAAGACAAAATCCAGGACCTGATCCCACCTGGCGCGATCAATGAGTTGACAAGGCTGGTATTGGCCAATGCGATCTACTTCAATGGCTCCTGGCGGTTTCCTTTCAATGAAAACGCCACAGAACCTGCACCATTTTATTTACTCGATGGCTCCGAAGTCAGCGCTGAGATGATGAAACTTTCAGGTGAAAACCTGTTTTATATGGCTGAGGACGGCTTTCAGGCGGTCCAGCTGCCATACCTGAGCCCCGATTTCGTGATGACCCTGCTTGTGCCTGACGAAGATGGTTTTGATTTAGTGGAAGAAGCACTCGATGCAGAGAAGATCCATACTATCTCTGCCAACCTGATGCGCCAACCAGTAAACCTGCAGATGCCGAAGTTTGATTTTGAGACCAGCACCAATGCCAAAAGCCCTCTTTCAGCGCTGGGCATGGCTGAGGCTTTTCAATCTGATGACGCCGACTTTAGCGCAATCACAGAGGTGGAAGACCTATTCATCTCGGATGTACTGCACAAAGCCACGATCACGGTGGACGAGGAAGGCACAGAAGCAGCTGCTGCGACCGTCGTGATCATGCGAGCAGAATCTGCGCCTGAACCAGAGGAACCCATCTCCCTGGTCATCGATCGGCCCTTCATCTTTATGATCCAACACAAGCCTACCGGAACGATCCTCTTTATGGGACGGGTGCTGCAGCCCTAACGGGTTCATGCATCGGATATCGCCAAGCAGCGATATCCGATGCAACACTTAAGGGCGACCAATGCGTCGCCCTTAAGTGTTGCATATATTAGTTATGATCGTAACTGCTCAGCTTGATAAACAATTTGGTAAGGAAAAAAACAAATATCCTGGTGGGATATTACGGATGCGCTCAAAGGCTTTTCATGAGCCTTAGGTATACGAAAGAGGAACCTGCGCAGGAAACAAATTAACCGGAATAGTGAAGATGAGGATTGATTTTACTAGAACACTCTTTTTCTTTGTGACCTCATCGTACCCTCAGCAGGGCAATCGCAAGATCCGGAAGAAAAGTTATGATTGAAATTCGATATATCCGAAGGATGATCAATGGTATCTCATCCCAACTTTCCGCTCTCGCCGACGTCCTCGTCGGCGAAAAAAGCCAGCTTTTAATGCAAATTTATCTAATGAAATAATATTTCCGCCTTCCTCACTCATTTCCCCGCAACGAGGACGTTGCGGGGAGCCATCTTTTTCCAATACCTCTTAGTTTGCGATCGCCCTGGTACCCTCAGGGTATCGTGTGTACTTCGTGTCCTTAGTGTTAAATTTTTGCATAATGCCTGAGTAGACACTTATTTTCATAATAAAAGGGTTCTCAAGTTTTTTCCATTATTTTATCCAAACCTAGACAAGCCAGAACCAAAAAGGTAAAAGTTTTGTTTCCGCTCAGTCAGCCCTTTTTCCGTTTTTCTCCGGATTTCCGCTTCACTTCTGCCCCCTCCGCTATGCTCTGGGGGTCCGCTTCGCTTCAGGGTAATAAAGACTGGCGAGAACGAATAAATGAGCAATGGTTAATCGATAAAAAAACTTGAGACCTTTCGGTCAAACCCCTCCTTCGGTCAGGTGACCGAGCGAGTTCTACGCCGGAGAGGCTTGACGTTTGATCAAGCATCTACCTGGTAAGGTACGAAGATAACCGTGTGAAGAAGGGGTGGAAAATATTTTTGACCGCCCCAAAAGAGGATCCAGCGACCGAATCAGGCCGCTTTCTATAAGAGAACATCAGCTCAATTGAGGATCAGTTCCCTACCAGAGATCCATTCTTAAGTCTTTTGCCAGAAAATATCCGGTCTGCGCCCAAAAACAACCTTCCATCCAATGCTTTCAATACCCATGCATTCAATATTGCTTGCTCCCCGTTTCATAGTCCTCCCTGATCATCTTTGTTCGCAAGAATCCTATCATCCATTGGGACCATTCATAGACTTGAAAAATCGCAACGGACGCCATCCCATGAGCCAGAACAGTAAAGAACGGCGGCGTCCCGCCGATATAATAAGTCCAGCACAGGCGCGTGGTCCCCCATCTTTCAAGAAAATAACCCAGCAGGGATCCCAAGACAAAAATGCTCAGCTTGGCTGGATAATCTCGGCCAATCAAAATCACCAATACACACATCAGCAGCGCGAACAAGGTCAGTGGATGTGAGATCGTTGGCAAAATGAAATCAATCAACAGCAAGAAGAACCCACCAAACACCGGCCAGTAAAGCTTCTGAAACCAAACTCTGGGAAGGCGGTTGACCTGGCCTTCCAGGAGTGTATAGGCCCGTTTGATGGCCAGGGCGGCAATCGGCCAGGCTGGAACAATCCACAGTGGTGGTTTCTCAAAGGTGTAATAAGTCCACAAGCCCGATTGCGTTCCCCAGGCCTCAATGATATACCCGCCGCTAAGGGCAATCAGCAGATATGGAAAATCTTCCCGAATATCGGCGTTCAGGGTGATCAGGATGCTCATCACAAGGAAATTTCCAATCAACAACCAGTCGATTTGACGCCAAATTGGAAGTTCAGGATTAAAATAGCTGAGATACTCGTCCAGCAGCGGCCACCAGACGTAACCGATCAAGAACAAAACCAGTAAAAAACCGCCCAGGATTCCGCTGCTGGTTTTCGTCCATGTGATCCTTGGATATCTGCTGTCTTTGTCTGCCATCAAGATCACTTATCCCTTGATCTCGGGGAGTGTCAGCAGGTGATAGGCAAGCGTTTCCATGTCCCGTGCTTTGGTAGACTCACCCAGCTGTTCCAAAATATCTTCGAAATGCTCACGAATGATCTGGCTCTCCGGGATATAAGAGAACAGATCCTGTTCTCCCGAAAGGATCTCCCCTAAGCCCATTTTCTTATAGATCTCGCTGACCAAACCGTAGCTCCACTGCTCGGAAATCTTCAACTCGTCCGCCAGGTCACGCCGTCCCAGGCTGAAGATAAAGGCAAATCGGGCAACTTCTGTTTCATGATCCGTGAAACCCGGCAAACTTTTCCGGCCGTCCAGGATCAATTTGTTTTCAGGCAGCCAGAAGTTGTTTTGGTAAGCCAGCCGATGCGTACCGGGTGTCATCACCCAGTGTCCCTGGGCAAGGAAGGCGATCATCCAGCTTAGGGAATATCCAACCTCGTCCTTTAAAACATAACCGCAAACCCGCTCATCATGAATTTGCCGCAAAACGCGCGCATTTGGCCGTACACCTGTCAACATGATCTTGACGTCCTGGTGTTCCCCCGCCAAAGATTGACAGATATCATCCACGGAAAACGTTTCTCCAAAAAGATCCACATCAAGAATCAAAACGCCAAAGTTGACCGGGGAATCATCGAGATATTCACACAGCTCAACCTGGTTGGCAAATTCCCCCACCAGGCGTGTGCGCCAATCTCGCACAAGCAACAAGGCCATCCAGCTGCGCGAAAAGATGTCATCTTCTAGAATCGCGACCAGAATATCTTTACGCATCAATTTCGCTCTCAATCTGGGTTAAATCCGATGTGCAGTAGGGGCAGCGAACAGCCTTGATCGATATGCGCTTCTGGCAATACGGACAATCCTTTTCGGTTGGCGCGGCTTTTTCTTCCTCTTTGGGTTTTTGGACCGTGTTATGAATGCTTTGGATACCTTTGATGATCATGAACACACCCAGCGCCAATATTATGAAGCTGATCAGGTCCGTGATGAACTGTCCATAATTGAGCGTGACCGCGCCTACCTCCCGGGCCATCGCCAGTGTTGCGCCGGGCGGCAGAGATTCTTTACCTTGCCTGAGAACAACGAACAAATCCTGAAAGTCCGCATTGCCAAACAGCAATCCCAGCGGCGGCATCAGTAAATTGTTGACGACAGAGTTAACCACAGTGCTGAATGCCGAACCGATGATGATGCCAACCGCCAGGTCAATGACATTGCCTCGGGAAATAAAATCTCTAAAATCTTTGAATAATTTCTTCATTTTCATTCATCCTTTCTTGATTGAATCTCGCTTGGCGCGTTCTTTTTATGATTATAATATGGTTACAGACTCGATTATAATCATCTTAAAGAATCAAGTAACGACGAATAAAGAGAGGCTTTCATGAAACGTGTTGCTGTCTTAACCAGCGGTGGTGATGCTCCCGGTATGAACGCTGCCATCAGGGCGGTCATTCGATGCGGTGTCTCAAAAGGTTGGACCATGTACGGCGTGCGCAACGGTTATGCCGGTCTGATTTCTGGGAATATCCGTGAAATGGGTACCCGGGATGTGGGCGGGATATTAAACAAAGGCGGAACCATCTTGGGATCGGCGCGTTGTGAGGAATTTAAAACCGAAGAAGGCCGTCGCAAAGCGATTCGAGCCCTGCGGCAAATGGGCATCGATGCCCTGGTCGTGATTGGCGGAAACGGCTCACAAACCGGATCTCATCTGTTGAATGAGTTAGGCTATCCGGTAGTCGGTATAGCTTCCACCATTGACAATGACCTCCCGGGAACAGAAATGACCATCGGGGTGGATACGGCGTTGAACATCGCACTTGAGGCCATTGACCGCCTTAAAGTCACGGCCTCCTCTCATCAACGGGCTTTTTTATTGGAGGTTATGGGGCGCAAATGCGGTTATATCGCCTTGATGGCCGGGCTAGCCGGCGGCGCTGAATACATACTGCTCCCGGAAGTTGAGTCAGATCCTGAAGAAGTGGCTGAAACCCTCCGCCTGGCATATGATCACGGAAAAGCACATGCCATTATTGTTGTGGCAGAAGGCGCAAAATACAACGCCGATGCCCTAACCCAATATTTTGAGAAACATAAAGATCGCCTGGGGTTCAAGATCCGGGCGACGATCCTCGGGCATGTCCAGCGCGGCGGCGACCCAGGCGCATTTGACCGCATCCTGGCCAGCCGCTTTGGCTGCGGCGCAATTGAAGCCGTTGACCGGGGTGAATTTGGGGTCCTGGTTGGATTGAACAAAGGAAAAATCACAACCACACCTTTAAAAGAAGTGGTCACATCCAAAAGAGAGATCTCAATGGAGATGGTTGAGCTGGCCAGAAAATTGGACTAGGTATCAATCCGCTTTCCGCAGATAAGCCTCGATGAACGGATCAATCTCGCCATCGAGAACAGCCTGGGCATTGCCAATCTCAAAATCCGTCCGGTGGTCTTTGACCAATTGGTAAGGATGCAGCACATACGACCGGATTTGAGACCCCCACTCAGCCTTGGTGTATTCACCACGCAGTTCAGAAATCTGCTCTTCTTGGGCGTCCTGCTTCATTTCAAGCAGCCGCGCTTTTAATACCCGCAGCGCGTTTTGTTTGTTTTGAACAAGAGAACGCTCATTCTGACAGCTCACAACCAAACCAGTAGGGATATGAGTCATGCGGACAGCAGTGGCATTCTTTTGCACATTCTGCCCGCCCGCCCCTGAAGACTTAAACACGTCAATCCTGATATCATCCAGCGGCACATGCACATCATCCAGGTCGTCCATTTCAGGCAGAACTTCAACCAGTGCGAATGACGTATGACGCCTGTGAGCCGCATCAAAAGGCGAAAGCCTCACCAGGCGGTGAACGCCCTTTTCAGGACGCAGGTAACCGTAAGCCAGGAGCCCACTGACGCCGATCGTCACGCTCTTAATCCCCGCCTCCTCACCCACCGTGCGATCGAGGATTTCAGTCTCATAACCGCGGTTTTCTGCCCAACGTAAATACATACGTTCAAGCATCTCTGCCCAATCCTGGGAATCGGTGCCGCCAGCACCGGCATGAATGGCGAGCAGCGCATTGCCCTGATCGTACTTCCCGGAAAGCAGCGTATTTAATTCCAGTTTGTCAACCGCAGCTTCAAGCGCGTCAACCTCATGGGTCAATTCATCCTGCATGGAGTCATCCGCAATATCAAGCAGTTCCAGCGTGTCCTCGGTGCGCTTCCGGAGGTTTTCATAAGCCTCAATTTCCTCCCGAAGATTGGACTGCCGGATCATGATCTTTTGAGCACGCTCCCGGTTGTCCCACAGATCTGGTTTTTGGGCTTCCTTTTCCAGGTTCTGAAGCTCTGCTTTCTTCTTAGCTAAGTCAAAGATGCTCCTGGAGATTCAGTAATTTTCCATAAGCTTCTTTTAGTCGGGTTTCCAATTCGATTGTCATCGCTCCTCCAAGGGTTACATTCCCAGAATTCCATCAATAAAAGCTTCAGGGTCAAACCGGCGCAGATCCTCCAGCCCCTCACCCAATCCTGCGAACAAAATCGGCAAGCCTAATTTCTCCTTGATCGCAAAAGCCATCCCACCTTTGGCGGAAGAATCCAGTTTGGCAAGGATCACCCCATCGATTGCAAGGGCTTCCTGGAAGGATTTTGCCTGCTGCAAGGCATTTTGCCCAGTGGTGGCATCTAAAACCAGCCAGGTGGCGTGTGGAGCGCCTGAAAGGGCTTTCCCGGCCACTCGGTGGACCTTTTTTATTTCCTCCATTAAGTTATAGCGGGTATGCAGCCTCCCGGCGGTATCAATAATGGCAAGATCCTGGTTTTTTGCAATCGCTGAAGTGATGCCGTCATAGGCAGCCGCCCCCGGATCGCCGCCCGCCTGGCCAGCTACCATGGGCGCGCCCACACGCTCAGCCCAAATTTTAAGCTGATCAATGGCCGCAGCCCGGTATGTATCCGCAGCAACCAACAGCACGGATTTTCCATCTGCCTGGTAGCGGTTTGCCAGTTTTGCTGCGGAAGTGGTTTTTCCCGAACCATTGACTCCCACAAGAATGATCACCGTCGGCTGCTCCACAAAATCCGGGAATTCAGGAGCTTCTAGACGCGCCAGCAGTTCAGACCTTAGTGCCGCGAGTAATTCTTGCCGCTGGGTCAGGCCTTTCTCATGTACCGTCTCCCGTAGAGCCTCAACCACATCCAGCGTGGTGTCTACCCCGATGTCAGCCTGGATCAACAATGCTTCCAGGTCTTCCCAGGCATCATCGTCTAGCTCGGAAGCCCCAAAGAAATTCGAGATCCGTCCAAAAGCGACTTTTCGTGTTTTTTCAAGGCCTTTTCGCCATTTTTCAAAGATCGTTTCACTCATCTCAGCTCGATTGTATCATTGCTGAACCTGATCATAGGCTTTCATTTTCTGCAGCCAATTGGCCGCAGCCCGCCTGAATCTCAATGCCGCGGCGCAGCCGGATGGTGCAGGGGATCTGATGACGCTCCAAAACTTCGCAGAACGCTTCAACCTGTTCATGGCTGCTGGGCTGTTCGGAAAACCCGACAGTGGGGTTGAGCGGAATCAGGTTGACATGACACAGCAGGTCATCCAGTTTTTCGGCCAACCTTTCTGCATCACCAGGAGTGTCATTAACGCCCTGTATCAGGGCATATTCAAAAGTGACCCGCCGATTGGTCTTTTCTACATAATACCGGCAGGCCTCCAGTAATACATCCACCGGATAGCGTTTATTAATTGGGATGAGCTTAGAGCGAAGGTCATTGTCAACCGTATGCAGGCTGATCGCCAAATTATACTGGGTGGCTTCGTCGGCAAACTGCCTGATCTTCGGCGCCAGGCCAACGGTAGAGATGGTGATCCGCCTAGCGCCTAACCCCATGGCTTCCGGATGGTTAAGGCGAGCTAAGGCTTCCATTAGGTTTTGGTAATTTTGGAAAGGTTCTCCCATCCCCATCATGACGATATTCGTCACGCGTTCATCATCCCGATCCAGGTTTCGGGCATAGTAAAGCACCTGGGCAATGATCTCACCACTGGTCAGGTTGCGGCGAAATCCCATCTGCCCGGTCGCACAAAAGGAGCAGCCAATCCCACATCCGGATTGTGAGGAGATGCACAGCGTTCGCCGGTCTTGATAATACATCAACACCGCTTCAATCAAATTGCCGTCTCGCAGTTCAAACAAGGTCTTAATCGTTTGTCCATCCTGGGATTCGATTGCCCGGATGGGTGCCAAAGCGGCAAAAGAAAAACGCTCCTCGATCACGTCCCGCAGATCTTTTGGCAAGGTCGAGATTTCTTCAGGTGAAGCGCAAAGATTTTGATAAATCCCCGTCCAGACCTGATCCGCCCTGAAAGACGGTTGTCCGTGATCTTCAAACCAGGCTTTCAACTGCTCTTTTTTAAGATCGTAGATCAGGGGTTTAGGATCATTCATGTAAGGATCAATTCCGTCAAGTCTTTGGCGACGACCTCTGGCCGGGGATAAAAATCTTCCGCCTGGGCCAGTGTTGAAGCCCCGCTTAATACCAGGGCTGTATGCAGGCCGGCAGCCTGAGCGCCCAGAATATCGGTCTCCAAACGATCTCCGATGGCAAGTGTTCTGTCAGGCGGCACATCCAGGCGCTTGAGCGCCATCTCATACAACCATGGCTCCGGCTTGCCAATGATTTTCGCTCTCTTCCCAGAGGCGATCTCAAGCGCGCCAATCACCGTCCCCGAACCCGGGAAAAAGCCTTCTGGCGTGGGCAGCGTTGCATCTGGATTGGTGCCAATGAACTCTGCCCCTTCCTGGATCAACAACGAGGCGTGTCTGAGCTTATCATATGTCAATCCAAAATCCAGTGAAGCAACAACAACCGTTGCTTCCAGTTCATCCATGTCAACAACCTTCAACCCGTAATCCTCAAGGGTTTGTTGTAAACTGGGCTGACCCACAACAAAAACGCGTGTGCCGCGGGGAAATCTTTCTGAAAGATAAATCCCTGCAGCTTCGGCCGCGTTGATAATCTGCCCTTGCGCTAAATCCACTCCAAAACCGGAAATTTTTTCATGGTATTCCCGAACAGTACGGGTGGCGTTATTCGTTGCCAGGATGAAGTTGAATCCTTGCGACTGGATTTGACCAAAGATTTGCGGCAGGTCACCCAGAGGTTCCGTATCGTGCCATAGTACGCCATCCATATCAATGATCAGCGCCTGAATGTTTTCAAAATGATCGAAGATCATACATCTCTCCGGTTAAAAAATGCCGGAAAGCGAAGGGCCATCCGGCAGTTTAATTCGTTCGTGTTTGGTATTATTTCTCGGGTGTTTCAAGCACTTTATCCACAAGGCCGTACTTCACCGCTTCTTCAGCGCTCATGTAAAAATCCCGCTCGGTATCTGAAATAATCGTCTCGAGAGACTGCCCGGTGGCCTCAGCCAGGATTTCATTAAGGCGCTCTTTCAAGCGTAAGATTTCCTTAGCCTGGATCTCAATATCAGATGCCTGGCCCTGAGCGCCGCCTAACGGTTGATGCATGTGAATTGTGGCGTGCGGAAGCGCATAGCGTTGACCTTTTGATCCGGCAGCCAGCAGAACAGTACCAAAGCTGGCAGCGACGCCAACAGCAACCGTACTGATTTTATTAGGGATCATTCGCATCGTGTCGTAAATTGCCATGCCGGCATAAACCTGGCCGCCCGGAGAATTGATGTACATCTGAATACCGGATTCTGGGTCTTCCCTGCTGAGGTACAGCAGTTGCGCCACAACCAGGTTCGCAACCTGGTCATTGATACCTGACCCGACAAACACGATCCGGTTCTTTAACAGCAAAGAATAAATATCATAGGCGCGTTCACCTCGGCCAGAGGTTTCCACAACCATGGGAATTACTGAGGAAATATCTTGATTTAACATTTTCACCTTCTTTTGATTGATTAGATTCCGATCAAGTGTTTCTTTATGCTTCTTCCTGGTCTTCATGCGTAGATTCTTCAGCTTGCGCTTCTTGCGTCTCATCAAGGGGCTCCGTTTCTTCAGATCCCTTAACCGCGGCAGCAGAAGAAGCAGCATCCAATTCTTCCGAAAGGGTTTCCTCGGCTACGGCTGGTTCGATCTCATCCGGAATAGACATTTCTTCTTCCAGATCTTCGGCAGGTTTTTCAGAGACTTCTACGGTTTCCTGTTCTTCAGGGATCGGTTGACCAGTTGCAATCAGTTTGAGCCGTTCTTGAAGCTGTTCGTTCATCGTACGCTGCACACCTTCCATACTGATCGCTCGTGAAAACTCATCCTTACCCATTTGTTCTTGCATGTCCTTGGCGTTGCCAGAGTAGAACACCTCTGTCATTACATCGTTGATGTTCTCTTTAAGCAATTCCTGATCAAGTTTGAGCCCTTCAGCAGCAATTAATGCATCCACAACCAGGGTGCGTTCCAGACGCTCCTTCGCCACGGGGCGGATTTCTTCTTCCATGAATGTTTCCTGATCAGTATCCCGCAATTTGAGATAGGTTTCAAAATCCATGTTCTGTTTTTCAATGCGTGTCTTGATATCTTCCAGCACATGCTCTTCTTCGTGTTCCAGCATCTGAGGCGGGTAATTCATCTCTGTATTCTCGGTAATTTCACTCAACAGATCATTGAAGAAATTCTGATTGTAGCTGTTCTGATGTTCTTCACGCAGCCGGGCTTCAACCTTTTCTCGAAAATCTTCTGGTGATTCATAATCTCCCAGGGATTGAATAAATTCCTCGTCGAAATCCGGAAGTTCTAACGCCTTAACCGATTGAACCTCAACCGTAAAAAGCGCTGTTTTGCCTCGAAAAGCCTCAGTTTCATGATCTTCAGAATAGGTATGCTGGATTTCTTTTATTTCACCAGCGTCTGCGCCAATGAGTTCACGGGCAAATCCTGAAAACGGCCACTCCTCTTTGGAAGGTTCATCATCCTGAGGGATGACCACCTGTTGGGGGGTTTTATCAGTGATCATCGCATCTTCATCGGCTGCAGGATTGAGGATCTCGCCTGTCAGATTGAAATACACCAAATCACCTTCCTGTGCAGGATGGTCCGCAGGGATGATCGTAGCGGCATTCCGCCGCATATTTTGAATAAAGTCATCCACCTCATTGAGGTCAAATTCTTCCAGCTCGTAATTTTTACGAATCTCTCTGTAATCCCCCAGGTCAACTTCGGGCTCGAGGGGAACCACAAATTCGAGTTTTGGCGGATCGTAACGCTCAATTTTCTCTAAATTCCCGGGGCCGGAAGGATCAATCTCTGCCTCTTCCAATAATTTTGCATAATCCTCCTCGAGCAGGATGTCGATGGCCTCTTGCAGGATGGCATCCTGACCATATCGGTTAACGATCACCTCATAAGGGGCCTTTCCCGGCCTGAAGCCAGGTATTTTCGCGCCCTGAGCGATCTTCCTGGCTGCTCGCCGTTTAAACCCCTCAAATTCTTCTTTTGAATAATCCACACTCAAGATTGCCTGGCGATCAGCCTGTATTTGTTTATCAATTTTCAACGGTCTGTCCTTTAAAAATAAAAAATTTGCTTGTTATGGGGAAGGAGAGGGTCGAACTCTCACGCGTTGCCGCACGTGATCCTAAGTCACGCCTGTCTGCCAATTCCAGCACTTCCCCTAAAATGCAAAGGAATTATACGCGAGGGGAATTTTATCGTCAATAAGAGCATCCTATTAAAGTGTAAGAAACGTGTTAATGCTCGAGTATAATAATGCCTCGAATGTTATTGTTCATCATTATTTAAGGAGATTTTGTGACCCGTATCATCAAAACGTCAACACCAGGCAAAGAACGGAACCATTTAAGCAAAGCCATCGTCATCTCCATTCGTGAGTTTATGCGCCAGCAGGAACCCAATAAGGACACCCGGGACATGATCGCCTTCATACTCCTTGCGCTAAAACAAATTGCTCAAGGGATTGATAAATCCGTTGCCGCCTGGGAAAAACGAGGTTATTGGGTTAAAGCGGATAAATATCGCCTGGAATGGCGTTGGACGGGAGAAATTGCTGGGAAATTGCAGCAATCATTTGAAGTGGAAGACTGGGATCAGATCGCTGAGTATCTATTTGAAATCATGAACAATCTGGATTCTGTAAAAGTAAGCGATCGGCACCGGATGGGAAAACCCTGGATCGGCGCAGAGAAAGAATACTTGGCCCAGAAAAAATGACCCGCACACCTTTGCGTTTTCCATCGTAGACTCTTTCCAGGCGGGGGTTGAAAGATGGTAAGATTGTGTTGGATCACAATAAGCGGATGTTACTGGTAAAGCGCAAGATCCAACCATGGAATAGCGAAGATAAAATATCCGACCTCACCAAAAACCACCAAAGGATCCTTTATTCACCTATGCCGCACAATCGAATCACGTCGCATCCAATACTGGATATTCCTGAAAAAGACAGCATCAAATTTTATTGGCAAAACAAACCGCTTTTGGCTGCAGCGGGCGAGACGATTTCCTCCGCACTGATCGCCAACGGGATCGATATTTTCGGCCACCATCCCAAGGATGGCTCGCCTCTTGGCCTGTTTTGCGCCAACGGACAGTGCTCGCAATGCATGGTCCTTGTGGATAACAAACCGATTAAATCCTGTATGACCCAGGTAAAACCTGGCATGCGCATCCAGCCATTGGATGGTCTTCCTGATATTATGGGTTTGCCCCCCTCTGGGTCAGCAGAAAAATCCGCCGATTCCCAGGAGGTCGTTGAGGTGCCGGTATTGATCTTGGGCGGTGGGCCTGCAGGCCTCTCAGCAGCAGTTGAACTGGGTCAGCTGGGGGTGCGTGTGCTGTTGGTGGATGATAAATCACGCCTTGGCGGCAAGCTGGTTCTGCAAACCCATCGTTTCTTTGGCGCAACCGAAGCGGTTTATGCCGGAACAAGAGGGATTGATATCGCTGCAAAACTTGAAAAACAGGTCAGAGATTTGGGCTCTGTTGATGTCTGGCTCGAAACAACCGCCGTTGCTGTATATGAAGATCAATCCCTTGGCCTCTGGATGGTTGAAGAGGAACGTTACATTCTTGTCAGACCGCAGGTGCTGCTGGTGGCCACGGGTGCGCGCGAAAGAAGCCTGCCCTTCAAAGGCAATACACTCCCAGGTATTTATGGCGCAGGCGCCTTCCAAACATTGGCCAATCGTGATCTTGTCAAACCCGCCCAAAACCTTTTCATTGTGGGCGGTGGCAATGTCGGCCTGATCGCGGGTTACCACGCTTTGCAGGCTGGCATACATGTCGTTGGTTTAGCCGAGGCAGCGCCAGAATGCGGCGGTTATCAGGTCCATAAAGATAAACTGGCGCGCTTCAATGTGCCCATCATGACCTCGCACACCATCCTTGAAGCCAGAGGAAAAGACCGCGTGCAGAGCGTCATCATTGCTGAAGTGAATGAACACTTTCAACCAATTCCAGGCACAGAACAGGTGTTTTCCTGTGATTGTGTATTAATTGCTGTAGGTTTGAACCCGGTTGATGAATTTATCACCAAGGCCCAAGAGGTGGGTCTGTCAGTTTATGCCGCCGGCGACGCGGCAGAAATTGCTGAAGCTTCTGCAGCAATGTTCTCCGGCAAGATCAAAGCCCGAGAAATCGCACAGCGTTTGGGCATTGATGTCCCCCAGGCGCCTCCTGGCTGGATGGCATTCGAGGAGATCTTGAAATCAAAGCCGGGGGAGATTCGGCCGCTCATCGATCCAGACAAACCGGGTGAGGTCTTTCCGGTGATGCATTGCCGGCAGGAGATCCCTTGTGACCCCTGCGCTTCAGTCTGCCCCCAAGGTCTGATCCAGATTGACCCCAGCGATATCCGCAGCCTTCCACAATTTTGTCCTGCTGATGAGAAGAACTGCATTGCCTGCGAAAGATGCGTGGCCATTTGCCCGGGTTTGGCGATCACATTGGTTGATTTTCGGAAAGACCCTCAGCATCCCCTTGTGTCCATTCCTATTGAGTTTTCAGAAGCTTATGTCCACACAGGGGACCGAGTACCGGTCACAGATGTGGATGGCAAAGTTCTGGGAGAATTTCCTGTGATCAGCATGCGCACGCTGCGCCAATTTTCCCGAACTTTGATCGTTCGTGTTCAGGTCCCGGCTGAGTATGCCGCGAAGGCGGCAGGAATCCAGTTGATTGCTGGCTGGGGACAATCGGATACGCATACTGAGCAATACCTCGAAAAAACGGAGGGTGAAACGATCGTTTGCCGCTGCGAGCACATTTCCGCAGACGAGATCAGAAGCCTGATCCGTGAAGGTGTCCGAGACATTAACCAGATCAAAGCCGCGACCAAAGCAACCATGGGCGCCTGTGGTGGGAAAACCTGCCTTTCATTGATCAAAAAGCTCTTCCGGGAAGAAGGCATCCCTCTTGAGCAGGTCACCGATCCCACCCAACGGCCGGTGTTCGTTGAGGTCCCCTTGGAAATCCTGGCAGACGATCATCAGGAGGGGGGCTGATCGATGGGAAGCCATCAAAACCGCTGTTTTGACGTCATCATAATTGGCGCTGGCTCAATCGGCGCGCCCACGGCTTATTTTATGGCCAAAGCCGGCCTGTCCGTGTTAGTCATCGATCAACTACCCAGTATTGGTCAGGCCTCCAACAAACATGCGATTGGCGGGATAAGGGCCACCCATTCCGATCCCGCCAAGATCAATCTTGGGATTCGCAGCCTGGAAGTTTTCTCTACCTGGCAGGAACGCTGTGGGGATGATATCGAGTGGCAGCAGGGAGGGTATACCTTCATCGCCTACGAGGATCAGCATGCATCTGTATTACAAGAATTGGTGGCCTTCCAGCAACAGCACGACCTGGCAATCAATTGGTTGGAAAAATCAGATCTGCTTGAGGTTGTTCCCACTCTGAATTCCCAGGGGCTGCTTGGCGGAACCTATTCCCCGCAAGATGGAAGCGCATCACCCCTCATGGCGGCTTTTGCCTTTCATAAACGCGCCGTAGAAGCTGGCGCAGCTTTCATGTTCAATGAAACCGTGCTTGATTTTCTCCACCAGGGGGATCGCATCTTGGGAGTTCGCACAGATCAGGGTGAATATCACAGCCAATGGGTCATCAACGCAGCGGGAGGCTGGGTAAAACCCCTCTCACAGAAGATTGGACTTGATGTGCCTGTGGATCCCGATTCTCATGAAGCAGCCATCACTGAGCCCGTGTCCCGGCTGTTTGCGCCGATGATCGTGGATATGCGCGCCCGGCCAGGTTCAGCGAATTTTTATTTTTACCAGCATCCCACCGGCAAAATCATCTTTTGCATGACCCCTGACCCACCCATTCTGGGCACTCACACGATTGCTTCCGCCGACTTTCTGCCCAAAGCCGCCCGGCGCTTGATCGAGGTCATGCCTGTATTGAGGAACATTCGTGTTCGAAGGGTCTGGCGCGGGATCTACCCCATGACGCCGGACGGTTCACCGATACTCGGGCAGGTCAATGGATTGGAAGGCTACCTTCTAGCGGTTGGGATGTGCGGCCAGGGCTTCATGTTTGGCCCCGGTGTTGGGCAGCTGCTAACACACTATGTATTGAAGCAGCTTGACCCAGCGGATAAAATCATCTTGGAAAGTCTTTCTTTTCACCGAAACTTTGAGACCGAAGAAATGCTAAAATAATGATCCGTGCAGTTGTGTTTGATATTGGCGGGGTTTTGCTCCGCACTGAAGACCCCTCCATTCGCCAGAGATTGGGGGATAAATTCGGTTTGCAAACCGGGGAACTGGAAAACCTGGTCTTTAATTCTCAGCCTGCCCTGGCGTCAACGATCGGCCAGGTGACAGAAAAGGCCATTTGGGAATACGTAGCCAGAGAATTGAATCTTTCACCTGAAAAAACTGCCCTTCTTAAAGAAGCCTTTTGGGCAGGAGATCAGGTAGATCAAACATTGCTCAAATTTTTGCAAAAGTGCCGGGAAGAATATATTACCGCGCTTTTAAGCAATGCCTGGGTCGGTGCACGCTCCTTTTTGGCTGAGGAATACGGTATAACAGAAGGGGAAACAGTGGATCGGATTTTATTTTCCTCAGAATTAGGCGTCGCCAAACCAGACCCATTGATTTACCAGCTCCTTGCCAAAACCCTCAACTGTAATTATGGAGAAATTCTCTTCGTCGATGATTTCATTGAAAACGTCAAAGCAGCCAGACAACTTGGCATTCACGCCATTCACTATCATCACGGATTAAATTTGATCTCGAAGGTCAGCCAGAAGCTAAACCAAGCCTAACGCGATGAAAGAAGAAGCGCGATGCAACTTGACCAATTTTTAGAAAAAATACCAGAGAATTATTCCGCGCTTGACAGAGAACAAATTGAGAAAGCCTACCATATCGCGGAAGATGCCCACCAGGGACAAAAATTACCCAGCGGCTTACCCTATATCTCCCACTGCCTTGCAGTCGCCTCCATTTTGGTTGAACTATCGGTCCCACCAGAATTGATCATTGCAGGTTTGCTGCATGACGTGGTTGAGGATACCCCGGTCACCCTGAAAGAAATTCAGAGAGAATTTAACGACGAAATTGCCAGTTTGATTGATGGCGTCACAAAACTAACGCATCTGCCCAATTTACTGCGCGGCGACCAGCCAGAAGTAAAACCCGCTCAAACAAAAGAACCGCCAGCCCATCGAAAAGTGCGCGAAGAAGAAATTTCGGAGGCGCTTAGAAAAACCTTCCTGGCGATGAGTGACGATATCCGCGTGGTGTTGGTCAAATTAGCCGATCGCCTGCACACCATGCGAACCCTGTCCCATCACAGCGAAGCGATGCAAAAACGCATTTCTCAGGAGACGTTGGATATTTTTGCCCCGCTTGCAAACCGATTGGGGATCTGGCAGATCAAGTGGGAACTGCAAGACCTTGCTTTTCGATACGTTGCCCCAAAAGAATACAAAGAGATTGCAGAAAAACTGGCCAACCGGCGAGCGGACCGGGAACGACAGGTTCAGGAGATTATCAAGCGGCTCCAAGAAGAGCTTGCCGCAGAAGGTGTTTCCGCGAAAATTACCGGCCGCCCCAAACACATCTATTCAATCTATCAAAAAATGTCTCGCAAAGAGATGCCCTTTGAGATGCTCATGGATTTACGCGGCGTCCGATTGATCGTTAAGGACGTTGCCACCTGTTATAAAGCCCTCGGGGTGGTTCATATGAAGTGGCGCCCCATCCCGGGAGAATTTGACGACTATATTGCCGCCAGGAAGGACAACAATTATCAGTCCTTGCATACTGCGGTGATCTTTGATGATGGCAAACCTTTAGAAGTACAGATCCGCACGGAAGAAATGCATGAAAATGCGGAGTACGGCATTGCCGCCCATTGGCGCTATAAGGAAACAGTTTCCAATATCAAGGAAGCCTATCAACAAAAAATCAGCTGGCTGAGAAGTTTATTTGCCTGGCAGCAAGAGGATGAAGAATCGGAAGATCTGGTCGATGGTTGGAAATCTGATGTCTTCAAAGATCGTGTGTATATATTAACGCCGCAGGGGGATATTATCGACCTGCCCGCTGGTTCTACCCCCATCGATTTTGCGTATTATGTCCACACGGAAATCGGTCACCGCTGCCGCGGCGCAAAGGTGAATGGAAAGCTGGTTTCTCTGGATTACGTCCTTGAGACCGGCAACCAGGTGGAGATCCTCACCGCCAAACGCGGCGGCCCGTCTCGGGATTGGTTAAATCCAAACTTGGGCCTCGTCCGGACCAGCCGGGCGCGCTCAAAAATCAAACAATGGTTCAAACGACAGGATCGAGAATCCAACCTGGCACAAGGAAAAGCCATTTTTGAAAAGGAAATTAAGCGCTTGGGGCTCAAGAGCGTTGATTTTGAAGAAATCCTGCCGGAATTGGGTGTCAAGTCTCTGGAGGATCTGTATGTAGCCATCGGCTGCGGAGACATCGGCACAGGGCGGGTGGTCAATAAGATCGCAGAGATGGAAGAGGAGGAACTGGAGGAGGAACTCGAGCTGGACCTGGTAGAAGCACCGACCGCCATCGTTCCTTCCGATACCGTCAAAGTGATGGGCCTCAAAGGGATCGCCACAACAATGGCTAAGTGCTGCAACCCAATGCCTGGAGATGAGATTATTGGGTACATCACCCGAGGAAGAGGCGCGACCATCCACCGCCAGGACTGCCCAAACATTCTCAGGGTGTCCGAAAAAGAACGCCTGGTTAAAGTCTCCTGGGGTCAGCCTGGAAAGACGTTCACCATACCCATCCAGATCAAGGCTTACGACCGGCAGGGATTAATGTCGGATATCTCCAATATCATCACCGAAGAATCAGTCAACCTGATTGATATGAGTATGAAGATGAATCAGCACCTGGCGGCCATCAAACTGGTGTTGGGTGTGAAGGGCATTGCTCAACTCAGCAGGATCTTAACCCGATTGGAAAATCTACCGAACGTATTTGAAGCCAAAAGACAACGCCCTGGTTAATGCCTTCCAGCCAATGACTTTCTTCAGTAATGGGTAATTAAGCCTTTACGAATTGAGCTACTTAGTGTAAAATCGCTTGCGAAATCCTATCAGTGTTTGGGTCAGGAGGAGAAATGCCTCGAATTCATTGCCACTATCTTGATTGCTTGTTCCTGGATGGAAAATATTGCAGCGCAGCTGCAATTGAATTGGATCCAGATACAGGCTGCAAAACCTACCAGCCTTCAGATGATATCAACCTTAACGATTGGGAGGAACCCGAAGATCTTGACGAATGGGAAGATATCGAAGAAGATGAGGATGAAGACCTCTGGATGGATGAGGACGAAGACCTCATTGATCTGGATCTTGACGAAGACGAGGAAGATTTTTAACCTTTTTCCCACTCAGGGCATCTTTCGCGAGAAATAATTTTGACCGACGATTCACCCTGCCGCTGAATCCGGCGTCATGCTATTTGAGGCTTTGTAAGCCTCAAATCTTTTAAACCTCATCGGGGCTGGCATGTGTGATCCGAGAAATTGAGTATAATTCAACCACATCCAAGAAATGATCGTCATAGAAATGATTTTCAATTAGTTTGGAGGATAAATGATGGCAGATAAAGAAACCCTCTCCTTTAAGTCAATCAATATATTCATCGATCGAGAATATCTTGAAAATAAACTCGACGAAATTCTTCAATCCATCAGCAAACTGCCCAAAGAAGATCAGATTGCTTTCAACAACCTGTTCCGAAAATATGTTCGAGTACTTGGATTTCGCAATCCAGTGCGGGCGCCGCGCCAATTACAGGTCAATGCTTATGCATCCGCTTTCGAGGAAAAAGACGAGGTTGTCCCTTTTACATTGTCAACCTGGGCCAAACTCAACCCAGACTTTGCAAAACAGGTCAAACACTGGCTTGATTCAGAAGGTTGGGAAGACCTTTCCCTTGAGCGGACCTTTGAAGACTCGGCTGGGTTTGTGAATGATTGGCCCAAAGGATTGACTTTCAAGAAATTGATCAAAAAATTTCAAAAAGATCACCCTGATCAAGAAATCGATCCAGACGATTTGATCTTGATGGTTTTATGGGTATCGGGTCAGCTGCCGCCCGAACAATCTGCATAATTATCCGGTAATCTTGGACAAACCAGCTTGGAGTGCTTATGAACGCGAAAACATTTGAAAAGGATATCGGTAAAACCACCGTTTCGCCGGATGTCTTACATAAAATTGCCCGTTTGACGACCTTGAGTGTAAAAGGTGTCAGCCGCATGGCCACAATCAACGCCGGTTTGGAAAAACTCCTTGGCCGGGAAGAGTTCAAAGGGGTTGATGTCAAGATCAAAGACGGCCAAGTCTTTGTTGAAATTTACGTCGTATTAGTCAGCGACATGAATGTTAGAGATATTTCACGTGAGATTCAATCGCGCGTCTCCCGGGCCATCTCGGAGATGGTGGGAATGGAAGTTGGTGGCGTTACAATCCATATTATGGACATTGATTTTAATGGTTAGCTCTCAAAATATTCGAACTTTTACATGAAATCCCGAACCAGAGCTCGCAGCATTGCATTGCAAGTTTTGTATGAGGTGGATATCAGCGGACATCAACCTGGGGAAGTGCTGACAGCCCGTTTTGATCGTTTAAAAATGGATGACTCGCTGAAACGCTTCATCAGCCAGATCGTCTCCGGTGTCATCAATCATCGAGACATTCTGGATGAGTTCATATCAGATTTTGCCCCTGATTGGCCCCTTGACCAGGTTGCGATTGTTGACCGGAATCTGCTCAGGATTGCGCTTTGGGAAATCGCAGTCTATCAAAAGACGCCGGTAAAAGTTGTCATCAATGAGGCCGTTGAGCTGGCAAAAACCTACGGTTCGGAGGGCACCCCTCGATTTATCAATGGGGTACTGGGGAATCTGATCGATCACCTGGAAGAGATCAAACTGAGCGTCGAGATCATTCAGGATGAAGAGACGAATGAATGAAGCACGAGCCGCGCAAAACAATCAACGGGTTCTCCATCTGATCCTTCCGATCCTCCTGCTGACGGTCCTGTCAGGCTGTCATTTTCCAAACAACAGTCATTTGACATCTCATCAACCAGGCAGTTCACCCGAAGACTATCTCACCCCTTCTTCCAGCGTGCATTTTTCCCTTGAGTTGACCCAACCGCTTGAAAATGGAGAACAAATTCACCTTGAGATCCTCGATGAGGTCACTGGCTTGCCCTATCACGTTGACACACATCCACTTGAAAAACAAGAGGACCGGCTGTATACAATCAAAAGAACATTTCCCGCGGGTTCAGTGGTCAAATATCGTTATATTAAATTAGGCGATAGATCCATCCCTGAAGCTCATGCCAATGGAGATCCCATTCGTTACCGGCTTTGCCATGTGCCTAAAGACATGACCGTGAAAGATCAGCTTTCATCCTGGGCTGGAGAAACCGCGTCACAAAGTCAGGGCACATTGGCAGGAACGATCAAAGACCGTGATACCCATGCGCCGCTCCCTGATATTTTGATCAGCGCGGGTGGAAAATTGACCATTACCGACGCCAACGGCCAATTTGTCCTGGATGGTCTCTCCTCCGGCGTTCATAACCTGGTCGCTCTCGCCATTAATGGCAGCTATCAAACCTTTCAACAAGGCGCTCAAATTTCACCAGGGGTGACGACATCAGCAATGATTGATCTGCAAGCCAGGCCTATTGTTCATGTCCGGATTAATCTCACCCCACCAGGTGAGGGCGAGGGAGCGCCGATTTATCTGGCCGGGAACCTATCCCAGCTTGGCAGCACTTTCAGTGAACTTGCGGGGGGGATGAGCCTCTATCCCAAAAAAATGCCCGCCCTGAAGCCTAATGAAGACGGCACCCAGAGTATTGATCTACAACTGTATGCCGGTACAGACCTGCGTTATAAATTCACGCTTGGAGATGGATTTTGGAATGCAGAAAGATCCTCAGGGGGAGCGCTCATCACCCGCCAGCTCATCGTCCCCAATCAAGATATTTCACTTAATTTACAGGTGGATTCGTGGCGTGCATCCGCTGTAGAACCAATTACCTTCCATATCACCGCCCCCCCAGCCGCATCCAGCCTGGATGAGGTTTTTATCCAATTCAAACATGAGGAATGGACGGAACCAATTCCGATATGGCCGCTGGGAGGCAACCGCTACTTGTATATCCTGTTTTCACCTTTGGATGAAGCACAAGTTTTGGTTTACCGGTTTTGCCGGAACAGCAACTGCCAGCGAGCAAAGAGTGCTGAGCCAGCCCTGGCGGAAGTCCAGGTTCAAACGCGAACCCCTCCGGTTGATGTTGCCATCGATCGTTGGGAAAATTGGGAGCCAACCTCCAGGGATACGCAAAACCCAAGTCCTTTACCAGTTCCCAGCAGTCCTGCAGGATATGTAAAACTTATCGAACTAACACCAGAAATGGACGCAAGTTGGGAGGTTTACGCGCCGATCGGCATTGCAACCATCGCAGAGTCCGGCGCCGATAGTGTGATTTTCACCCCCAGCTGGCGCCTGGATGTGAACAATGCCCTCCTTCAACCCCAATTCGGCGGCGCCCCCTTTCAATATCAGCTGACCAGGCTGCTGAACGCTGCCAGATCACTCAACCTGCGGCCTGGCTTGTTTCCCCAAATCCAAACAGAAGATATCAGCCTTAACCGGTGGCAGGAACTGGGTAAAACAGAAGCTGACTTGACCCAATGGCAGGCATCCTATCAGCGCTTCATCTTAAACTACGCGAAAACTGCTGAAATAAGCAAATCAGAATGGTTGATCCTGGGCGGGAAAGCACATCTTCCCTTTTATCAGACCCCCTATCCACAAGATGGCTCGCTCCCAAAAATGCCCAACCAAGGCCTTGGCTACTGGCAAGATCTGATCAGCGAACTGCGAACAATTTATTCTGGGCAGATCCTGTGGGCGGCCCATGCTCACAGGACAGTTGATCCTATCCCGGCGTTTGTTGATCGCTTAGACGGCATCTACCTGCTGGTTGACAGTCCGCTGGCAAACACGAACCAAGCCGCGCCAGAAGAAATTGCCCAGGAGTTCAGCGTCCTGGTAGACAATCACATTTACGAGGTCTATCGCCGTACAGGGCTGCCAATCTATTTTGCCCTGGCCTATCCCTCTGTTGACAGCAGTGTACAGGGCTGCCTGCTGATCGCACAGGATTGCGCCAACGACGGCCTGTTTCTTCCAGAGGAAATGCAAAATTTTAGGATTGATCAGGATGAACAAGCTGAGATCTACGCCGCCATCCTGCCTGTGATCGCCAGCCGGGATTGGATCAAGGGCACAGCCTTCCGTGGTTACACGCCCACTGTTGACATCCAGGATGGAAGCTCCTCCATCGCTGGAAAACCCGCCATGGATTTAGTTTGGGGTTGGTTTACAAAGATCAACCATCCCTGAATGTGTGCCTACACGAAATTCTTGTAATTAGTAAAGGGAGATCAACTTGATGGCTCAATCATTAACTGCTTGGCTCGCAGCCCTCGGCATCACCCAGCCGGAAAAGGTTCTTCATAATCCAGATAGGTCTCACCTGGTGACGGAAGCGCTTGAAAATCATGCAGGAACCCTCACCCACTCAGGCGCCCTTGGCGTGATCACCACGCCATACACCGGCCGCTCCCCAAATGACAAATTCATTGTCGAAAACAAGTTGCGGTCGGACTTGTGGTGGGGTGAGGTCAACCAGAAAATCTCACCCAATGCCTTTTCAAGGCTAAAAAACAGGCTCAGCGCATATTTAAGCAACCGCACGCTCTACATTATTGATTGTTTTATCGGCGCAGATCACGATTACAGGCTTTCCGTCCGGGTGGTAGCAGAACATGCCTGGCAGGCCCTGGTGACGCAAAACCTGTTCATTTATGATGGCGCGCCCTTGGCGGCAGACCCCGATTTAACCATCCTGGTTGCGCCGGCGTTTAAAACCACACCTGAAGTAGATCAGGTCAATTCAAACGCGGCCATTGCCATCGATCTCGATGAAAAGATCGTCCTGGTCGCCGGATCTGCCTATGCCGGGGAGATCAAAAAATCCGCTTTCACTGTGATGAACGCCCTCTTACCTGAATCGAACGTGCTGCCCATGCACTGCTCAGCCAATGTGGGCCCAGAGGGAGATGTGGCGCTTTATTTTGGCCTCTCAGGCACTGGAAAAACCACCCTTTCATCAACACCGGAACGCAGCCTGGTGGGAGATGACGAGCATGGCTGGGGAGATAACGGGGTCTTCAATTTTGAAGGCGGCTGCTATGCCAAGACCATCCGGCTCGACCCAGAGCAGGAACCCGTCATCTGGCAGGCTGCTAACCAGTATGGGACAGTGCTTGAAAACGTATTCATCTCTCCAGAAAACCGCCAGGTGAATTTCAACGATGCCAGTCTCACTGAAAATACACGGGCTGCCTATTCCCTGGATCAAGTTCAAAACACCGTCCCCGGCGGAAGAGCCGGGCATCCGAAAAACTTGTTTTTCCTGACGGCAGATGCCTTTGGCGTCATGCCCCCCATCGCAAAACTGGATCAGGCCCAGGCCATCTATTATTTCCTCTCCGGGTACACCTCAAAAATCGCCGGCACAGAGCGCGGTCTAAGCAAAGTGCCCATTGCGACTTTCTCTACCTGCTTTGGCGAACCCTTTCTTCCACTGACTCCAAACAGATACGCAGCGTTACTTAAAGAAAAAATCAAGATCCATAACGCCCAGGTTTGGTTGATCAACACCGGTTGGACAGCCGGCGATTATAACACCGGCCACCGCATGCCCCTGCCCTATACCCGCCGCATGGTGAATTCCATTCTACAAAAGGAGCATCGCCAAACCCAATTCCATCGCGATCCCGTATTTGATCTCCTGGTCCCCAACGAGATCGAAGGCATCCCAACCGAACTGCTCTACCCTGAAAAAACCTGGCAAGACAAGAACGCCTTCGATAAGATCTCCCACCAGCTGAAAAAAGATTTCGATGAGAATTTTAAAAAATTTGAACAGTTCCTCGGGTAAACCCGCCAGCTGACGGAAGGTAAAGATCCAGCGGCTTGTCTTTGGCCTTTGACAATTTATGATAAACTATCCACAAATCGATCGCCAGCCTTGGGCACAGCTTGACCGGACAAATCTCCTAAAACCACAGGTTCCGCAAATCGACCAATCAGCACAAATCGCACACAATTAACAGGAGCATCATGGAAAAATTCATTATCAATGGCGGCCTCCCTCTCAAAGGTGAAATCTTCCCTTCCGGCAATAAGAATGCCGCGCTGCCCATGCTGGCAGCCTGTTTACTGACATCCGAGCCAGTGACTCTGCACAATGTGCCAGATATCCTGGATGTGCGCACGATGATCCGGCTGCTTCGATCGCTGAATGTGAAGATTGATCGCATCAACGAGATGAGCATCCAACTTGACGCCAGCGACATTCATCCAGCCGACCTGGACCCGGATTTGTGCCGGAAGATCCGCGCCTCGATCCTTTTGGCTGGGCCGCTCTTGAGCCGGGTGGGTGAGCTCCATCTCCCCCCGCCTGGCGGAGACGTGATTGGCCGGCGTCGGGTCGACACCCATATCCTGGCCTTCTCAAATCTTGGCGTCCATACGACTTACACTGGTAATCAATTTCATTTTCTTGCCCACGCCATGCACGGGGGAGAAATCCTCCTGGATGAAGCATCTGTCACCGCCACCGAGAACGCCATCATGGCCTGCGTATTGGCAAAGGGCGAATCAATTATTCGTAATGCCGCCAGCGAACCCCATATCCAGGAACTGTGCTTATTCCTTAATCAACTCGGGGCAAAAATTGAAAACATTGGCTCTAACACCCTCCACATCACCGGGGTGCACTCATTATCGGGAGGTGAGTTCGTCATCGGTCCTGATTACCTCGAGGTTGTCAGCTACATTGGCGCAGCTGTAGTGACGGGCGGTTCAATTCGGATCAAAAACGCTGGCGTGAAACACCTGGATATGATCCATCTGGTAATGAATCGTCTTGGTGTTTCCTGGAAAACAGCTGGAGATGATATCATTGTGCCCGCCGATCAGAAGCTGGAAATTGAACCTGATCTCGGCAACGCAATCCCCGAGATTTCCGTCATGCCCTGGCCGGCTTTCCCCACCGATTTGATGAGCATTGCCATCGTCATCGCCACCCAATCCCACGGGAGCATTTTATTCCACGATTGGATGTATCCATCCCGGATGTACTTCACGGATAAACTGGTCGGCATGGGAGCGCAAATTGTGTTATGCGACCCGCACCGCTGTATCGTGCAGGGTCCCACCGAGCTTTCCAGTGAGCAACTGGAAAGTCCGGACATTCGAGCTGGTATGGCTCTGGTTCTGGCCGCCTTATCCGCCAAGGGCCAAAGTGAAATTCGTAATATCAGCCAGATTGATCGCGGCTACCAGCAAGTGGACCAAAAGCTGCAAAAATTAGGCGCGGATATCCAACGCTTGCCAGGTTAAAACAAAAAAAGGCGCCGATCAAAGCGCCTTTTTAAAAGCTAAATCGTTATCAGCTGCTTTTCTGGTGAGATTTCGCCACATCGAGGAATTGTTCAATCACCTCTCTGAGCATCGGCTCGGGTAAAGCGCCCACCTGACGATTAACGATTTTTCCATCGTACATCAACAACATCGTGGGGATCCCCTGCACGCCATATTTCATGGCCCATTCTGGGTTTTCATCTGTGTTCACCTTCGCCACGATCAACTCGCCAGAATATTCATCGGCGATCTTATCCAGGATCGGGGCCACCATCTTGCAAGGCCCACACCAGGGCGCCCAAAAGTCAACGATTACCGGAAGGGATGATTCCAAAACGGTTTTTTCAAACGCTGCGTCCGTTACTTTGATGGGTTCTTTTATCATTACATTCTCCTCATTTGATAGAGCATGATTATTCAATTATTAGTGTCTGATAAGTTTGTAAAAATAATATATGATTATCGAGAAAATTTGTATTATTTGTATAATAATTTTACAGCAACCGGAGCGCGTCCAAGAGGATCTTGATCTTCGCAATCAGGGGCGGGCCTAAGAGCAGCAGGCCAATGATGACCGCTGACGCTGCAGCGATCAACACACTGGCTGCGCCTACATCCTTGCCCACGCGTGCCAGGGGATGCAGTTCCGGGCTGGCAAGATCCACCACAATTTCTAGCGCGGTATTGAGAAATTCTGCCATCCAAACCATCGCAATGGTGATGATCAGGATACCCCAATCAATTAAGCTGAGCTGGAGCCAAAAAGCCATCAGGATGACGACCACCGTTGCCAGGGCATGGATCCAGGCATTTTGCTGCGTCTTGATGACATGCCACCAGCCAACCAGCGCGTTTTTAAAACTGGTCAATCTTGACCGAATGAATTTCAGTCTCAAAAAATCAATCCTCTCAACCGTATGAACCAAAGCAATCTAGGATAATCCTACTTGATAATTCCATGAATATCACACCACAAATAAACTTATGAGACCTCGTAAGCAATCCCAAGAGGCTTGGGTCCAGAATGTGTGGCCAGAACGCAGCCTACCCGGGCAGTTTGTATGTCCATCTCAGGCGCTCTGAGACGGATCTCCTGCGCCAGGAATTCAGCTTCCCGCTCACAATCTAAATGCGTGATGAAAATCCGGCCGATTTCGTGGGATCCAAGTTGGTCTAGAAAATAATCCCTCAAAGCCCGTACGGCCCTAAACCTGGACCCACGCACCTTTTGCAAGACTCCCAATGTTCCTTCCGGTTGGATTTTTAAAAAGGGATGAATTTTAAGCAGGCTGGCCACAAAATGTTCGATCGCTTTACACCGCCCACCATGATAAAGAAAATCCAGGTTGTCCAGGATGAAGACCCCGCGGCATCGCCGGGACATGGCACGGATCTTACTTCCCAATGCACTTAAACCCAGGCCCGCATCGCGCCATTTTGCAGCTTGCAGCACGGTTTGGCCGTAGCCAGTTGAGATGCTCAAGGAATCAACCAGATCAATCGCCCTCTCACCTAATTCTTTAATTGCAATCTGAGCATTCTGGAAAGTAGAAGATAACTGGCTGGAGACGCCAACATAAATTGCAGGGGCTTTGTCCTTAAAGAAGCGCATGAAATCTTCCGGAGATGGGGCGGACGTTGTCGGGTACTTCCCGGTCAGTGCAACCTGGTCAAACAACATTTGGGGGTTGATCTCTTCCATGTCCCGGTAAACCTTGCCGTTTACCTGGATATACATAGGAATGGTTTCAATCCCATAAGCTTCCAGGATTTCCTTGGAGAGGTCTGATGTGGAATCGGTGAGAATGCGGATCATTGCCAATTTGCCTTGATTGTGAACCAGCCAGATTGGATTATACCAAGGAACAAACCAAAAAGATCACAGCAATCATCATGACCCTAGGGCAGTCGCAAGAACCCCAAGTAAAGTTATGCTTGAAATTCTTTTTATCCGAAGGGTGATTGATGGTACCTCTTCCCTACCTTCCGCTCTCGCCGACGTCCTCGTCGGCGAAAAAATGCCATTTTAAGAGCAAATTTCTCGATTGAATAAAACTTTA
>CAZLEK010000001.1:0-100642 GCA_964558525.1 uncultured Candidatus Brevefilum sp. | reverse complement strand
CGTAAACAAATTCACGCTGAATGAACCCGATAGATAATTCGCCTGTCTCTAAACATGCAGCGAAATATCGATCAGACTGAAGAGAAATTTGCATTTAAATTGGTGTTTTTTCGCCGACGGGGACGACGGCGAGCGCGGAAAGTTGGGAAAAGATACCATCGATCACCCTTCGGAAAAAAGAATTTCAAATATCACTTTTCTTGGTGATCTTGCAATGGCCCTAATTGATAGAAACTCTCCATTGACACAGGGAAAATCCGCGGCTAGAATAAAACTCAAGTTAATAAGCCATAAAGGGTGCACCTCCTGCCCGGATGCAAGGTGCACAAGGGGGGAAGCTGGTGCAAGTCCAGCACTGTCCCGCAACGGTAACACCCCTGGTGAAGTCCGATAACCCGCCCTTTATGACCCAATGTACTTCGTGGAAAGGCAAGTTGGGTTGCAGTCAGATCCTTCGGCTGCCCTCGCCTGCCGCCCTTTTGGGCGGATTTGGTTTAACGACCTTTTCACTTAATGGTCGTTTTCTAGTTTAAATGGGAGTCGCTTAATGAAAAAACACTGGTCAAAATCAATCTTTGCCATTCTGCTCTGTTTGATCCTTATTCAGGGCAACCTGCTGACTGTGATTGCAGGTCCAACCAATACCAGCCCAGCACAAGCGGAAATCGCCGCCGCGGTCCAGGCAGGGTTGGATTACCTGCAAACCCAAGTCAACGCCGATGGCGGCGTCCGTTGGGTGGATGAGAGCTCAAACATGGCTGCTACTTTGCGCGTGGTCCAGGCGATTGCGGCAGCCGGTTACACACAGGATCTTCTGAAGAGTGAGAACGGCCAACGTCCCATCGATTACCTGGCAGCCAACGCAAAGACCTGGGTCAGCCAAGAGGAAAGTGAGAACCCCGCCTTCAGTGTCGCCCGCGCCGGACAGCTGCTGACCGCCATCGCTGCCGCGAACGAAAACCCCAATCGTTTTGGTCCCGAAGACCTTAACCTGATCCGGGAAATTAACTTGAATTATGATCCGGGCGCTGGCGTATATGGGGGCTCCTCGCCTGAGAATGTTTTAGACCAGGTCTGGGCGATGATCGGGTTGGCAGCCAACAACGCCGCTGTCCCTGAAGAAGCAGGCGCCTGGTTAGTATCTGCACAGGCAGGGGACGGCAGCTGGAACGACGGCTTCGGCAGCACCCTGGATACCACCCCCCTGGGGATCCTGGCACTGCTCTCAACGCGGACGCTAGAAAAAGAATCAACACCCATCCAATCCGCTCTCGACTATATGAAAACAAACCAGCAGGCAACAGGGGGCTGGCAGTCTGAGTGGGATCTGGCAACCAACGCAAATACCACTGCGGTGATGCTTCAGGCCATCCATCAACTCGGTCAAAGCCCGGCAGATCAAGCCTGGAAAAGCCCTGAAGGAGATCCCCTCTCCGCGCTGCTGGCTGTTCAGGGAGCAGATGGCGCTTTTGGCGGGGAGTTTGACAATGCCTTTTCGACAGCGGATGCGCTGGTGGCCCTCGCAGGCAGATCCATCACTGATCTGGGCGCTCTGGAAATCGCCAGCGATGCCTTTGCGTTCGTCTTTGCCGCCCAAGAACAAAATGGCGGCTGGGGGTCTGTGGGGCAGACTCTAGACGTCCTAGTGGCCCTGCGGGCGGCCGGGTGGCAGCCCAACACCGTCACCACAGAGCAAGCTTCACCGCTAGATTATCTAAATGAGAGTCTGGAAGCCTACTTGGAAACAGGTCCCGATGCAATCGGCAAGGCGATCCTCGGTTTGATGGCCGCTGGAGAGGACCCCGAGGCACATAACGGGATGAATCTCGTACAGAGACTGCAAGCAGCTTATGATGAAGCAGCGGGGGCATTTGGAGATCCGGAAAATACCTGGCATCAAGCCCTGGCGATTCTTGGCCTGTACGCTGCCGGCGAAGATATCCCCGATGGCGCAGTTAAAACCCTGCTCAGCTTGCAGCAGGAGGACGGGGGCTGGGAATATACCCCGGGCTTCGGCGCCTGGCCCGACAACACAGCCCTGGCGATCCAGGCCCTGCTGGCAGCGGGCTTGGGTCCGGAAGAACTGGCTGTATCAACCGCCCTTGATTACCTGCGCGCCACGCAAACCGATGACGGTGGATGGGGTGATTCTAGCAGCACCGCCTTCGCATTAATGGCCATCCATGCCCTGGGACAATCACCGCAGGATTGGATTGGAGAAACAGGCAAGAGCCCGGCAGCAAATCTTCTGACTTACCAGAAGGCAAATGGGGCATTTGTCTATAACTGGGATTTTCCTGATGACAATCTGATGTCTACAGTTACAGCTATAATGGCGCTGTTCAAAACCAGCTACTTGTTTGATCAGAATGTGGATGAAATGAGGCCGCTGGCGGTGATCTTCGTTGATCCAGGCGAAGGGGTTCATTATGCTGATTGTGTGGAACTGAAGGAAACAGCTGTCGATGGCATGGAACTGCTCGAAAGGTCTGAATTCTCCTATGACTTCCAGGAAGGATTTCTTAACAGCATTATGGGGATTGCAAACTCGGAAGGTGAAACCAATTACTGGTCTTATTGGTCCTGGGATGGCCGGGAGTGGATCTTCCAAAACAATGGCGCTGGCGATTCAATCGTATTCCCTGGCAGCTTAGAAGCCTGGCACTTTACAAGCTGGGAAAATTTTCCTTCCTATCCGCCTGATTTTATCCCGGATATGAGCCAGATTTGCGGTGAAGAGATCCTGAGGCATTACCATTCGCAACCCCATCTGGATTACAATGACCTTTTTAAGGTGGAGATGCCTGAAGTCCTCCCGCCAATGGAAGGTCAGGATGGACCTGTAAGTAACGAAACGGCAATATCCACAGAAACTTCACCTGAAGAAACAGAAGAAAGTAATCAACCAACCTTATCCGCCGATCCATCTTTGGCGCCAGCTGAAGACACTCCGCAATCAACCCTGCCCCTGCTCATCATTGCTGGCGTGGGTGGATTGGTAGTGGTGCTGGTTTTTGTGATCCTTCTTAAAAGCCGCAAGTGAAACAACATCTTTCGAAGGTTTTGGTCAATCTGACGGTCATCAGCCTGGGATTATTGAGTCTGCTGGCACCCTTTTTGTTTGAAGGGGCCAGCAGCTCTGGCTACACGAACTCATCCTTCCCTTTGACGGTCAGCCTGATCCTGATCCTATCCTTACTGCTGATCTTCTTTGACATCCAGACTTCTCTCTTGGACAGCAAACTGATCGCCTTTCTGGGTGTGCTGATCGCCATTAATGCCGGCGTGCGGTTCTTAGAAAATGCCATCCCCGGGCCTGCCGGGTTCAGTCCCACATTTTTCCTGATCCTATTGGTCGGTTATGTTTTTGGCGGGCATCTCGGTTTTATGATGGGCGCCATGACAATGTTCATTTCAGGGTTGATCACCGGCGGCGTCGGTCCCTGGCTGCCCGGACAAATGATCACTGCAGGTTGGGTCGGCCAGAGCGCTGCCTTACTCAAACCCGTGGTTAAAGGGTTGAAATGGAAAGGCAAACCAGCTGAAGTGATCCTTCTGGCAGCTTTTGGCGCATTTTGGGGTTTGCTCTACGGACTGATCATGAACCTCTGGTTTTGGCCTTTTCTTGCCGGTGCGGCTGGCCAATCCTGGCTGCCCACCGCCGGGCTGCTGGAGAACCTGCAGCGTTACGGCTTGTATTACCTTGCAACCTCCCTGGTGTGGGATATCACTCGTTCGGTTGGCAATATCTTGATCACCCTGGGTCTGGCCCGGCCGGTAATGAAGATTCTCCAGAGATTCCGGCTTCGGTTGACATTCTCAAATAGGGAGATCCAGAGACCATGACCCATACATTCGCCTGGATACTCTGGTCTGGTTTCAGCATCATCTTATTGCTCTCAACCCGAAATCCCATTTATTTATCCATTGTGCTCGTTGGTCATTTGATCCTTGGGGCATCAATCGCAAAAAATAAGGGCCAGGCCTTGTGGTTGAAGGGTAATCTCCAGTTCCTGTTCTCAATGGTCGGGATCTCCACGCTTGTCAATCTCTTATTTGTGCACAACGGCCGCACGGTGATCATCTCGCTTCCCGAGAATTGGCTGTTGATCGGCGGTGATCTCACCGCCGAAAGCCTGGTTGCCGGGGCAATAAATGGACTGGTCATCGGCGCGCTTTACCTGACCTTCAATATTGTCAACCTTGCACTAAGCATCAAACAAATGACCCGTTTGATCCCAAAGGCATTGAAGCCAATTGCAATGACCGTGACCGTGGCATTGACTTTCTTCCCCTCCGTTCAGCAGCGCGCGCGTGAGATTAAGGAAGCCCAGATGATCCGCGGCAATCCGATGAAACGGGCAGTCGACTGGCTGCCTTTGATCATCCCCCTGCTGATGACAAGCCTGGAGAAGGCTTTTCTGCTGGCTGAATCAATGACCGCGCGCGGCTTTCATATCCAGCAAGCAAACTTTTCCAACCAGGGCTTGCTGATCGGGATGGTCCTGGGAGTGTTTGCCATCTTTTCTGGCTGGATCCTAAGGCTTTATGATTATCCAATCATGATCTCGATCCTCCTTTACTGTCTTGGCGCAGCTATGTTTACAATTGGGTTCTGGCGATCCGGTCATAGGGTCACCAGCTCTCGCTACCATCGCGAATCATGGTCCTGGAAAGATATCCTCTCAAGCCTTGTATTTATTTCATCAACCCTGGGATTGATCATTCTTCAGGTGAGTTCTCGACTGCCTTCATTGGATTATTCACCCTACCCAGTACTCAGAGCACCGATTTTCCATTATGCAGGGTTGGTTCTGAGCGCATTCACGACATTTCCCCTATTGCTTGGTCGCCATGATTGATTTCAGAGAGTTTTTCTTCCAGTTTCCCCAATCGGATAAGCCGGTGTTTCAGTCGGTCAACCTCAGCATCCCACCAAACACGCTAACACTGGTTTCTGGACCTTCAGGAAGTGGAAAATCCACTTTGCTGCGCTGCGTCAACGGATTGGTGCCCCATTTTTCAGGCGGGGTGATCGCAGGCAGTTTATCCGTGTTCGGCAGAGATCCCATAGAAGCAGGCCCTGAGAAGATGGCTGAACTTGTCGGTTTTGTTTTCCAGGAACCCGAGTCACAATTTGTGTTTGATATCGTGGAAGACGAGATTGCGTTTGTGCTGGAAAATTTTGGCGTCCCATTTGAAAAGATGCACCAGCGTGTGGACGAGATGATCCAGGCCTTTGCTCTGGAAGGCCTACAAAAGGAGAAAATCGGGAACCTCTCAGGGGGCGAAAAACAAAAGGTTGCCCTTGCCAGTGTGATGATTAACCGTCCCAAGGTCTTGCTGCTGGACGAACCCACATCCCAGCTTGACCCCCGCTCGGCTGCGGAGATATTGGATTTTGTGGTGGAGTTGCGCTCACAGCACGGTTTGACCGTGCTGATTTCTGAACACCGATTGGAAAGGTTGCTGCCGTACATCGACCACATCGCTTATATTGACGACTCCCATATGGTTCACTTTGGCACTCCGCAAAAGATCCTGCCTGAGATGTCGCAGGCGCCGCCGATCATCCAGTTAGGCCAAAAATATCATCTCTCACCACTGCCTCTACGCGCTAAAGATTTTCCGGCTAGGCTTGACATAAGCGCGGGAAACCGCAAAGCAAAAGACAAGCCTGACACGCAAAAGCACCCCATTCTGATTGAGTTGACAAATCTGTCCCTGGCGCTTTCAGGCCGCCAGATATTAGATAATATCACCTTGAGTATCCAGGCTGGGGAGGTTCTCACCATCCTCGGCCCCAACGGCGCCGGGAAAACAACCCTTCTCCGGGCGATGATGACGTTGATCCCAGCTGAGGGAAAAATGCGCCTTAGATCCCAAAACATGAAAGAAATGAAGCTTGCCGACCTGATTGACACCATTGCATTCCTTCCCCAAAACCCAAACGACTTACTGTTCTCCGAAACCGTGCTGGAAGAGTTGGAAACAACGCTTGATAATCATAACCTTCAAAAATCCTGTTCAGAATTGACTGACTTTCTGGAAAAATTTGGGCTGGCAGCGCTCAAAGATCGCTTTCCACGAGATCTCTCAGTTGGTGAACGCCAGCGTACAGCCCTGGCAGCCGTCACCGTTCATGACCCGCAGATCATCTTTCTGGATGAACCCACCCGGGGTATGGATTACCGGACGAAAGCCGCACTTTCATCACTGGCTGATTCCTGGCGAGGTCAGGGCAAGGCTGTTGTTCTAGTGACCCATGACATCGAATTTGCAGCCACGCTCTCAGACCGGGTCGTTCTGCTGGAGGCGGGACAGATCCGCTTTGATGGCAGCCCAAGAACGGCTTTTACCCAATTTGCAGGCTATCAAACCCAGATCGCGAGGCTGTTTCCAACATCTGGCTGGATCACGCCAGAAGAGGTGTCCTAAGCAGGACAATCGCAAGATCCCCACATTAAGTTATGGTTGAAATTCTTTTGATCCGAAGGCTGATCGATGGTATCTCATCCCAACTTTCCGCTCTCGCCGACGTCCTCGTCGGCGAAAAAACGCCAGCTTTTAATGCAAATTTCTCTATGTAAATAATATTTAGACCTTCCTTACTCATTTCCCCGCAACGAGGACGTTGCGGGGAGCTAATTTTTTTCAATACCTCTTACTTTGCGATCGCCCTAGTATCCTAAGAATATAACCCCTCTGAATCCGCCCCCTATGGTAAAATATTCCCGATTTAACCTGTGAAAATTTTAACAAACTGAAAAGTTGATATTTTTCATGGTGGATTATTACATCCTTCACTATTAAGAAGCGCCAGTCAACAGTATAAATAGGATGCATAATTGATTATTTTCGGTTGCCAGTAGAAATCAGATGAATCATCGGCATTCATCCGTACAGACATCCAGGTCATTTGTCCTTTAGACATATTCATAACCCCGAATGAGGAGAGAACTCAAATGCACGGATATAGCGGAAAGATTTTGCACATAGACCTGAGTGACCGCAGTCACTGGGTCGAAGAAAAACCCGAAGAATGGTATAAGCTCTATATCGGCGGCGTGTGTATGGCCACCCGGCTTTGCTGGGAAAACATTGAGGTCGGATGTGACCCCTACGAACCGGGCAACCCGGTCTGTTTTGCCAACGGAATTTTTGCCGGCACACCCGTTCCAGTTGGCGGCAAGTACGGCCTCGCCTCAAAATCACCCCTCACCGGATTTATTGGCGACAGCCTCTCGGGAAGCTGGTTTTCCATCGCCATGAAGCGCGCCCAATGGGATGGCATCGTGATCCATAACAGCAGCGACTCTTGGGTGCACCTCTTCATTGACGATGATCGGGTAGAGTTCCTCCCTGCTGATAAGCTGCTTGGGTTAGGAACCTACGAGACGGAAGAAGAAATCCGAGAAATGTTAGGGGATGACCAGGTCCGCTCTGCGACCATCGGCCCCTCCGGCGAAAATATGGTCCGCTTTGGCAATGTTACCAATGACGGGCGCCAGGCTGGTCGGACCGGTCATGGAGCAGTCTGGGGCAGCAAAAAGCTCAAAGCAGTTTCTATTCGCGGCACCTACGGCGTGACGGTGGCAGATCCGGAAAAGCTGCTGCAGATGTCCTTTGACATCACCGATGCAGCCCAGGGGCCCAACACAGAAAAATACCGGGTTTACGGTACCTCAACCAATATGCTTAATATGAATAAGCTCGGCCTGCTGCCTACACGCAATTACCAGGAAGGCGTGTTTGAATTTGCAGAACTGGTCAGCGGCGAGTACCTCGACGAGCACCATAAGGTGAAAGTTATCGCCTGTGCGCAGTGCCCGATCGCCTGCGAGCAGATGTCCATGGTCAAGAAAGGACCCTTTGCGGGGGCGATGACCGGTATTGAGTACGAATGCCTCCAGGCTGTCAGCTCAAACTGCGGGATTGATGATATGACCGCCGCCATCCGCCTGGTGGATCTGGCGGATCGCAGCGGCATGGACGCCATGTCCATGGGGGTTACACTTTCCTTTGCGATGGAATGTTATGAGCGCGGCGTATTAACCAAAGAAGATTTTAAGTGTGAGTCTGCTCCGGAAGGGTTCGAGCTCAACTTTGGCAATGGCCCCGGAGCCGTCACCCTGGCTGGCATGATCCGCGACCGGGAAGGCATTGGCGACCTGCTTTCCCAGGGCACACGGATTGCCTCGCAAAAATTAGACGAAGAACGCGGTACAGAAACCTACCAATGGGCCATGAACATCAAAGGCCTGGAATGCCCGGGCTATGACGCCCGCGCCCTAAAAACTTTTGCGGTCGGGCTGGCGGTCGGCACACGCGGCGGCTGCCATAACCGCTCTGCAGCCTACGATCCGGACATCAAAGGCCAGACCAACCGCTTCACTGTAGACGAAACCCGCGGCGAGGTGGCCTCCCGCTCTGAAGAATACGCTGCGGTGTACGATACACTCCCCATGTGTAAATTCATCCGCCGCTGTTTCACGGGCAAGGCGGACCGGGCAGGCGCCTGGCCGGCGATCGCTGAACTGATCAACGCCACAACTGGCTGGAAATATGATTACGACGACGTTGATCTGATTGGCGTCCGTGCCCATACCCTTAAAAAGGCTTTCAACATCCGTGAGGGCTGGAATGAGAAAGACGATGACCTGCCCTACCGCTGGAAGCACGACCCCATGACCATCGGGCCTTCCGCCGGACACGTGGTGACGGATGAAGAATTGGCCTTCCTAAAGAAGATCTATTACGAAGCCAAAGGCTGGACCGAAGACGGCTTGATCCCCAAACAAGTCCTGATGGACCTCGGCATGGAAGATATCGCTGAAGAAATCGGCGTATAAGGAGAAAAGAATAATGGTTGCTTCTACATCAAAGTACAAATACATCGTTTGTGATCCAGAACTCTGCATTGGATGCCAGTTATGCGAATATATCTGCTCTTATACAAAAACCGGTGAGTTCAATTCATACCGCAGCCGCATTCGCACGGTGCGGGTGGACGAGGTGCTGATCACCGCAGTAGCCTGCCGCACCTGCGAAAACGCCCCTTGCGTGGCTGCCTGCACCCGGGACGCCCTCACGCAAGATCCAGAAACCGGCATCATCCACATCGACCCCAAGAAGTGCGATGGGTGTGCCTGGTGCATTGAGGCCTGCGATTTTGGCGCGATCTCCATCAACCACGAGACCAAACTGGCTGAATTCTGTAACCAGTGCGAAGATGTGGAAGATGGCCCGCAATGCGTCAAGATCTGCCCCAAAGACGCGCTGGAGTACACCACGCCCGATCAGCGTTCGCAGCGCACGCGTCATAAATTGATCAAGAACAGCCTTGACTTCCCCTCCAAAGCGAAGGATCCTCGATGAGCGAAAAACCCAACGAAATGAAGGACGAAGAACTCCGCATTGGTGTCTACGTTTGCCACTGCGGTAGTAATATTGGTGGTGTGATCGATCCTCAAGAAGTGGTTAAATTTGCCGAAGGCTTACCAGATGTCGTCCGGGCGACGGACACGTTGTATGCCTGCGCAGATTCAGGCCAGCGGTTGATCAAAGAAGACATCGAGAAATTCAAGCTGAACCGGGTGGTGGTTTCAGCCTGTTCCGTCCGGATGCACGAGCCCACCTTCCGGGCTGCCGTTTCCGAAGCGGGCTTGAACCCCTTTTTGATGGAAATGGCCAACATCCGCGAGCAGTGCACCTGGGCCCACGGGCATGACCGGGAAGGCGCCCTGGAGAAAGCCAAGGATCTCACCGCGGCGGCCATCGCCAAGTCCCGCTTCTTGACCTCCCTGGATATGATCGAGGTCCCTGTGACCCAAAAAGCCATGGTGATCGGCGGCGGTGTGGCAGGCATCAGCGCCTCCCTCGATCTGGCTGAACAGGGCATTGAAACAATACTAGTCGAAAAGGAGCCGACAATCGGTGGGGTCATGGCCCAACTCAACAAGACCTTCCCCACCATGGACTGTAGTATATGAATACTCGCACCCAAAATGGTTGACGCGGCGCGTCAGCCCCGGATTGATGTGCGAACCTTCACCGAAGTTGAGAAGGTCGAAGGATTTGTCGGCAACTTCAAAGTCACCTTAAGAGAAAAAGCCAAACATGTTTTGGCTGACCGCTGCAACGGCTGCGGCGACTGTGCACGTGCCTGCCCGGTAGAAGTCCCAAACTATTTTGAGATGAACCTGGCGCCCCGGAAAGCAGCATACGTCCCCATGAGCCAGTCCGTGCCGCTGATCTATACCATCGACACGGATGCCTGCATCCACTGCTATAAATGCGTGGAAGCCTGCGGCCCCCTGGAGGCGATCGACTTCAGCCAGGAAGATAAACTCGTTCAAGAAGACATCGGTTCCATCGTGGTCGCTACTGGCTTCGGCCATTTTGACCCAAGCGTCATGGAAGAATATGGTTATGGGCGCTTCCCCAATGTGATCACCTCCATGGAAATGGAACGCCTTAATAACTCCGCAGGACCCACCGCAGGGAACCTGATCCGCCCCAGCGACCATCAAAATCCGTCAAAACTGGCCTTTATCAACTGTGTCGGTTCACGTGACAAGCGCTATGTGTCGTCTTGCTCCAATTTCTGCTGCATGTATTCCATCAAGAATGCGGTTCTATTGAAACAGATGAACCCCGATGTGGATATCACTATCTACTACATGGATATCCGCACACCTTCCAAGGGTTATGAAGAGTTTTACGATCGTGCCCGAGAGATGGGGATCCATTTTCAGCAGGGCCGGCCAAGCCTGATCACCGAAGACCCTGAAACAAATAACCTCTTTGTCCATGCGGAAGATGTTGCCCTGGGCGCCACCACCGAGAAAGAATACGATATGGTGATGCTCAACCAGGCGGCCATCCCGCAGCCCGATCAGGATCATATGAGCTCTGTTCTAAATGTGGCCCAAAGCCCGGGCGGCTGGTACATGGAATATCATCCCAAGCTGCGCCCCATGGACAGCCCCACGGACGGCATCTTCTTTGCCGGCGCCTGCCAGGGGCCGAAGGACATCCCCAGCAGTGTGGCGCAGGGCTCTGCGGCTGCTGCACGCGCCAGCCGCATCCTGCATTCAGATAACTGGGAGATCGAACCTACCGTGGCGGTGGTCTGGCCGGATCGCTGCTCAGCGACCACACGCGGCCGAGCTTGCGGTTTATGCGTCCAAGCCTGCCCCTACGGCGCTGTAAAAATTGAAGGTGATCAAGCCGCTGAGATCATCACCGCCAAGTGCCATGGCTGCGGGGGTTGTGTGGCAGAGTGCCCCGACGATGCCATTACCCAACTGCACTACACCGATGCCCAGATCCTGGCGCAAATGCGCGCCGTCCTGGCGGATAAACCCGAAGAGAAGATCCTGGCTTTCCGCTGCCACTGGTGCTCCTATGGCGGTGCAGACCTGGCTGGGACCAGCCACTTTGAGTACACCGCCAATGAGCGCGGACTGCGTGTGATGTGCTCTGCTCGGATGGATACAGACTTTATCTACGAAGCCTACCGTCTGGGTGCGGGCGCCGTGCTCTATTCCGGGTGTCACCCTCAGGACTGCCACTACATTACCGGTCAGTTGATCGGAGCGAAGCGAGCTTCACGATTAAAGAAAATTTTTGATCGCATGAATATGACCGAGGGACGGTTCCGGGTGGAATGGATCAGCGCGGCTGAAGGGGATAAATATGCCCGGGTGCTGAATGAAATGCAGACTGTTTTAGACAGCATGCCTCAAGAAGAACTCAAGGCAGAGATCGAGAAATTAAAACCGGACATGGAGAAACGGCTGCGGAAGTTCCCCGGCGTACCCGGTGTGCCTGAAGCCATGGAATATTCCGATGTCCTCACCAAAGCCATCACCGATCAAAAGGAGGCCGCATGAGCCACGTCTCGACTGTGAAAACCTTCGCTGATGAGGTCAAAGCAATCCCTGGTGGTGAGCATCTCGAACGATGCTATGCCTGCGGCACCTGCGTGAGTAAATGTATGATCCAGCAAAAGGTTGAACCGGATTACAACCCGCGGCGTCTGCTGCGGATGGTCATGGAAGGGATGCGGGATGTGGCCTTTGAAAGCCCAACTACCTGGCTGTGTTCAGAATGCGATCTGTGCTATCAGGCCTGTCCCCAGGAGATCCATATTTCTCAGGTGATTGCAGCCGTCAAACAGCTTGCGGTGGATGCAGGTTATTCCTCCCCCCTCACCGCTGTATCGGTGGACGAAGATCTGTGCTCCGGTTGTGGAGTCTGTGTAATGGTTTGCCCTTACGAAGCGCCGTCTCTGTTTGAAAAAGACGTCCACGGCGAACTGGACCGCTTCTCCCAGGTTGACTCAAATAAATGTATGGGCTGTGGCACCTGCGTTGCCGCCTGCCCCCTGGGTGCAATCGCTCGTGAGGGCGTCAGTAATGCGGAGGTTACAGCCCAGTTCCCTGCTGAAAATTCAGCTCCGCCAAAACTGATCACCTTCATCTGCGATTGGTCACTACGGGTCGAACAGGATCTAGAAATCCTGGAAAGTTATCCAGAAGACCTGGTCAACGTTGTACACATCCCCTGCA
Organism: uncultured Candidatus Brevefilum sp.; assembly: GCA_964558525.1. Lineage (GTDB taxonomy): Bacteria > Chloroflexota > Anaerolineae > Anaerolineales > Anaerolineaceae > Brevifilum. The sequence goes on along the minus strand of CAZLEK010000001.1, from coordinate 88,067 downwards.
CTGGACGTATCGATCCCCAACACGCGCTGATGGCGCTCAGCTCTGGCGTTCAGGGTGTTCTCGTATGCGGATGCAAACCTGGCGAGTGCCATTTTAAACGCGGCACGGATGTGGCGACCTGCAAAATGAGCCTGCTGGACACAATGCTCGGTCAGGTTCAGCTCCCGCGTAAACAAATCCGCTTTGTGCAGATCAGCACGCAGGATCGCGGCCGGATCAGGAGGGAAGTCGATGAGATGCTCGCATCGCTTGACCCCGTAAAGGAGACGCTCTGATGCCTCAAAAACCAAAACTCGCCTTTTACTGGGCAGCCAGCTGCGGTGGTTGCGAGATCACCATCACTGAACTCGGCATGCGTCTGGTGGATGTCTCTGAACAGGCGGATATTGTCTTCTGGCCAGCAGCGATGGACTATAAATACGACGATGTCAGAGCCATGGCGGACGATGAAATTGATATTTGCTTCTTTAACGGCGCCATCCGCAATGCTGAAAACGAAGAGATCGCGCACCTACTGCGCAAGAAATCAAAGATCATGATCGCCTTTGGATCCTGCTCCCACCTGGGCGGAATACCCGGCCTTGCAAATATGTATGACATCGAATCCCTTTGCCAACGGGTCTTCGACACCTCACCCTCTTTGGACAATTCCCGGGGCACACGCCCACAAAAGATCACCAGGATGCCTGAAGGGGAGATCGAACTCCCTGAACTATACAACCAGGTGAAATACCTGGATCAGGTCGCCAAAGTAGATTATTTCATGCCCGGCTGCCCGCCTGTGGTAGATCAGGTTTGGAAAGTCTTCCAGGCGGCATTAACCGGCAATCTGCCTGCCAAGGGATCAGTGATCGGCGCAGACGCAAAATCCGTCTGCGATGTCTGCCCAAGAGAAAAAGGGGAACCGGGTTTTCGGATCACCGAATTCAAACGCCCTCATGAAGTCGACCTGGACCCAAACAAATGTTTCCTGACCCAGGGTGTCATCTGCTGCGGGCCGGTTACCCGCGCCGGGTGCGGCACGCCCTGTCTGAACGGGAATATGCCCTGCAGGGGCTGCTACGGTCCAGCAGAGGGTGTTGTGGATCAGGGTGCAAAACTGGCCAGCACGATCGGCGCGCTTATCGACACCGATGACCCGGAGAAGCTTCAGGAAATCCTGGACACCATTGTCGATCCAGCCGGAACTTTCTATCGGTTTGGCCTGTCACACTCGATCATGAGCAGGATGAAATATGAGTAAGGACACATCTATGACACAAAAGATCAGCATCGACCCCATCACCCGCCTGGAAGGACATGCGCGAGTCGATCTGTTTTTAAACGAGAAGGGCAACCTGGCCAACGCTTACCTGATCATCCCGGAACTGCGGGGCTTTGAGAAGTTTTGTGAGGGACGTCCGGTAGAGGAGATGCCGCGCATCACCCAGCGTATTTGCGGTGTTTGCCCCATTGCCCATCACATGGCAGCGGCCAAAGCCGGCGATGCTGTTTACCATGTTGACCCGCCGCCGACCGCCAAAAAATTACGTGAGCTGATGTACTCCGCCTTTTTTGTCGCCGATCATGCCACCCACTTTTATATCTTGGGCGGGCCGGATTTCGTTGTGGGGCCAGATGCGCCGAAATCCGAACGCAACATCCTGGGCGTGGTCCGCAAGGTTGGTAAAGAGATCGGCGGCAAGGTCATGCAGATGCTAAAGGACAACCACGAGATTGCAGCGATCATCGGCGGACGCTACATCCATTCCGTCAGCGCAATTATTGGCGGCGTCAGCAAACCGATCACCGAAGAAGACCGCCTGGCGATCCTGGAACGGGCAGAACGTTCGGTTGCCTTTGCTAAAGAATCACTGCAGCTGTTTGATGAAATTGTTCTTGGCAACAAAGAATATGTTGACATGATCACCAGTGACGCTTTCGCCCACGAAACCTACTACATGGGCCTGGTGGACGAAAACAACCTAATTAATTTCTATGACGGCCAGGTCCGGGTGGTCGGCCCCGACGGGGAAGAATTTGTCAAATACAGCCCCGAAGAATACCTTGACGTGATCTCTGAACATATTGAGCCCTGGACATATCTGAAATTTCCCTACCTCAAAGACATTGGTTGGAAGGGTTTTGTGGACGGCCCCGAAAGCGGCGTCTACCGGGCTTCACCACTCTCCCGTTTGAATACAGCTGATGGTATGACAACGCCTGAAGCCCAGGCCATGTATGAGAAGTTCTTCGCTACGCTGGGCGGAAAGCCGGTGCACTCCACCCTGGCCACACACTGGGCGCGCCTGATTGAACTGCTCTACGCAGCGGAACGGGCTGCAGAACTGGCTTCGGACGAGTCCATCACCGATCCTAAAGTACACACCATTCCCACAGAGATCCCAACCGAGGGCATCGCCATTGTTGAAGCCCCCCGCGGCACCCTGACCCACCACTACAAAACCGATCAACGCGGCCTCGTGCAGGCGGTCAACCTGATCGTTGGGACCACCAATAATTATGCCGCGATCGACATGTCCATCGTGAAAGCTGCCAAAGATCTGATCAAAGCTGGGGAACCGGTCACGGATACCGCCCTCAACAAAATTGAGATGGCTTTCCGAGCCTACGATCCCTGCATGGGATGCGCCACACATGCCCAACCCGGTGAGACGCCGCTCCAGATTAAGCTCTTTGACCATCAGCGCAGACTCATCGAAGAGATTCAAAGGGATTAGGAGGTCACCATGAGCGATCGTGCAAAAACCCTTAAAAACCGAAGCGAAACCCAAATGACCCTTGAACGTCCAATGGTCACCCGCCATTACCTGATGACCTGGGACCTGGCGCGCTGCGTGGGCTGCCAGATGGGGCCGACAGCCTGCCCCAAGGAAGCTTTGACCCATATCGATGGGGAAATTGTGGATGGCCGGATGGCCACGCCCCCTTCGGTGGATGTGGACCCGGATGCCTGTGTAATGTGCGGCATTTGTGTAGAGATCTGCCCGGTGCATGCCATTGAGATGCAGATCAACGGCAAACCCGAAAATCCTGTTTTAGAATACGATGCATTCCCAGAAGTGCGTGGGCACATCAGTTTTGAGAAGGAGGCATTTGATTTCTCCTTGAAGGATTTTGTCATGGACAACTGCCCGACGAATGTCATCAGTTACGACGATGAAAAGGACACCATGGCAATCCGATACGAAGATTGCATCCGCTGCCGCCAATGCGAGGTGGCGTCGGATGGCGCTTTCAAGGTGACCCAGGCCTGGCAGGGCAGCGTGGAGCTTCATCGCGAGCGCTGCGTGGAGGGCTGTACAGCCTGCGCGGATGTTTGTCCCACCCGCGCCCTGCATGTTAACGATGACGGTGAGCTGGTGCTGGCAGACTATTTCTGCATCAAGTGCGGCGCCTGCATGCACGCCTGCCCGATCAAGCCTGAGTTTGATGATGTGGAATTCACCTTTGAATCCCAGGGAATGACCCTGACCCGGTCCTATCAAAAATTGACCAATGAGGATGATCTGGCGATCAAAGTCGAACGCTGGCGTGTTCGTCATACGCCGGTCAAGAGCGCAGCCTGGATCGAAGCCCTGCGCAAACTGGCGGACGACAAAGCCAGCGCTGTAGAGATTGACCGCAAGCGCGCCCTCAAACGCCGGGATCTGATTCTCGCCCTGCAAGGGCACATCCTGCCTGATTTGACAAAGGATAAAGACTAGCGCCTATTGTATCAAGACGGGGGCAGTTCATGAAGTCACCGGTTAATCAGAGATTGATTCCAGAACGGCGTTGCGTGCAGCGCCGTTTCAATTTTCCTTTTTAATTACCTGAGCTTCCTATTAATCAAATTTTTTAGCATCATTACCGTCATAACCGCGCATTTCAGGGCACTATCTACACACAATCGGCCAGGACAGGGATCTATTGACCTGTCATGATGTGAAATTCACCTGACTTTCTCACTTTCCCCATTTTTCATTATTTTTGTGGGTATGCAGGGGATTTTCAGAACACAAAATATAACCTGCCAGGTGATGGATACATAGATTTATCCAGAAGTGAATTTCTTGAAGCCATGCTTGATAGGTTAATCAAATCTACCATCGCATTCCGGAGTGAGACCTTCAGGTCGACTGAATTAAGATATCAACGGGGTAAATCTACTCAAATGAACGTCTAGCAATTGTCGCCTATTTTTAGGCGCCTTTCATTTTCAGATGCGTGTCCAATCCGTCTGGCTAACCCTCACGCCCTTCGTGCTCTGCACCTGAAGGTGTCCCGCTGGGCTCCAGGCAGGGCTCTCACTCCAGAAGGGAAATAGAGCGAATAAATAATTTTTCCAGGGATATATTTGATCGAGAACGAGCATCTTTTGGCCTTAGACCGTAATTATAATATTTTCAGGATCTTCTAGCGACTGCCGGCAGTAAGATTTAAAGATAAAATAAATGACCGGAGGTAAACATGCTTGCTTTTTCTAATCCTGAAGCTGAAATATTCTTTCCAGATAATCATGCAACAAAGCTGTGCAATACCACCCATCTTGGGATCGGCGCCCATCAAGATGATCTCGAAATCTTTGCCATCCATGGGATTCTTGAAGCTTATGATAACCCTGAAAAACACTTCACTGGAGTCACGGTCACGGACGGCCGGGGTGCGCCGCGCTCTGGACCTTATGCAGGCATGTCTGATGACGATCTTTGGGAGATCCGGGTCGGAGAACAAAAAAAGGCCGCCACCCTTGGGAAGTATCTCGCCCAGATCCTGCTGAATGTCTCCAGTAAGACCACGAAAACCCCTGCCCGGAAGAATGTCGTCAAGGACCTTAAATTGATCCTGAAAGAAGCAAACCCAACAGTGGTTTATACCCACAACCTGGCGGACAAACACGATACCCATGTAGCTGTTGCATTGTCTGTGATAGAGGCCCTGAGGGGTCTCGACCCGCCGATTGAAGGGCTTAAACTCTACGGCTGCGAGGTGTGGCGCGGGTTGGACTGGCTGCCGGATGAGAAGAAGATCGTCTTCGACGTTTCTCGACATGTCGATCTGCAAGAAGCTCTGATCAGCGTTTTTGAATCCCAAATCGCTGGCGGCAAGCGCTATGACCTGGCCACAATGGGCCGACGCCTGGCCAATGCTACTTACTACCAATCCCACGCAACGGATGGATCAACAAGGCTGGTGTATGCCATGGACCTGACTCCGCTGGTTAATCATTCCAGCATGGCGGTCGACCGCTATATCGCAGGCGCCATCCAATCTTTTGCCAATGATGTTACCAGGCGATTGGATCGCCTAAGGACAGGTGACCAATGAACGTGGATTTCACCTTGCTTCCCCATCCGAGGAAGCTGAGGACCGATAATGGTGATTATTTTCCATCTGAGAAATCCTCTATCCAAATCAAGGCAGCGGCGCCTCAGTCACTGCTTTTCACCGCTGAACAACTGGCTGAGACGCTTGAAAATCAGTGGGGGAACCAATGGCAAATCACAGCCGGCGGATCCCAAAATAAAAAACTGAACGGGATCTTGCTGGTTGTGGATCCAGATGTAGAAATGCATCTGCAAGGGTATCAACTCCTGATTGATCCCGAAGGGATTAAAATCCTTGGAAAGACACCCCAGGGCCTGTTTTACGGCATCCAAACCCTGCAGCAGCTGATCCGCCAAACCCAGGCCAATCAACTCCCCTGCCTGGAGATCCAGGATTGGCCCGATTATGAGGCGCGCGGCGTGATGCTCGACATAAGCCGCGACAAGGTTTACAAGCTGGAAACATTGTTCATGCTGGCCGACGAACTGTCTTCCTGGAAGGTCAACCAGCTCCAGCTTTACATGGAGCACACCTTTGCCTACCAGGGCCATGAGGTGGTCTGGCAGAATGCTTCGCCCCTGACCCCAGAAGATATCTTGAAGTTGGACCATCACTGCGCTGAGCGGTTCATTGAGCTGGTTCCAAACCAGAACTCCCTGGGCCATATGACGCGCTGGCTCATGCACCCCAACTACCGGCGCCTAGCGGAGACGACCAAACCAGTGCAAACCCCCTGGGGCCACATTCAGGAAAAACCCTTCAGCCTGGCGCCGGTCCTTCCGGAGACCCTTGAATTCATCACCGGTCTTTACGACCAACTTCTGCCTAATTTTTCAAGCCGACAGATTAATGTCGGCTGCGACGAAGCCTTCGACATCGGTCAGGGCGTATCAAGAACTGCCGTAAAGAAACAAGGCAAAGGCCAGGTCTACCTGGACTACCTCTTGGCCCTGCACTGGCACCTGAGCCAGCGCGGCTTCCAGATGCAGTTTTGGGGGGACATCATCCTGGAACACCCGGAACTGATCCCGCAATTGCCGAAGAATGTGACCGCCCTGGATTGGGGTTATGAAGGTGATCACCCCTTTAGTACGACAACCAGACAATTCCACAAATCCGGCATCCCATTCTACGTCTGCCCAGGCACATCTTCCTGGAACAGCCTGGGGGGTCGGGTATCTAACATGCTCGCAAACTGTAGGTCAGCCGCTCAGGCTGGGCTCGAAAATGGCGCTATTGGCTACCTCAACACGGACTGGGGCGACAACGGGCACTGGCAGCAGCTCCCGATCAGTTACCCTGGTTTGGCTGCCGGCGCAGCTTTCAGCTGGTGTCTTGAGGCCAATGGTTCACTCAAGCTTGAATCGATCCTGAATGAAATAATTTTTCAGGACTCATCCGGAAATGTTGGCAAGACGTTGTTGGACATTGGAGAGGAATACCAGCGTTGGGGCCTGCGTCTGCCAAACAGTTCTCCCCTGTTTTGGCTTTTGCAAGAATCCTCTAAGGTTTTACACAGGTATGCAATTGTAGATCTGAGACCGATCCATGACAGCCTTTCCCGCCTAAAGTCGCACCTCAAGCTGCTTAATCAACACCGGATCCAACGCAAGGATGCCCTGCTGCTTAAGAATGAGCTTGAGTTGACCATCAAATTGATGGCCCACGCCTGCCGGCGGGCGCTTTTGATCTATGGCGCCGCGGATAAACCTGATATCCAGCAACCGCTACACGAAGTGGGTAGTTTAATGGCTGAATTCCAATCGGTCTGGCTGGCGAGGAACCGGCCCGGCGGACTTATTGACAGCCTGACCGGTTTTGACCTGCTGCTCAATGAATACAAAGCTGCCAATGAACAGGGTTAAGATTGTGTTTGTCTGCCTGGGGAATTACTGCCGCTCCCCCATGGCGGAGGCTATCCTGAAAACGCTGGCACGCCGCGGCGGACATCTACACCAGTTGGACATATCCTCCGCCGGGACCAGGGCTTGGGATCTGGGATTGCGCCCAGATCATCGTACGCAGCGACTGCTTAACCAGCACAACTACTTGCTGGACCCCGAGAAACGCGCCCAACTGATCACACTTCAAGACATTGAGGCGGCAGATTACCTGATCGCCATGTCCCAAAGGGTGGCTGATGAACTCGGCGGCGGGGAAAATGTACAGTTGCTAATGGATTTCGTTAAGGGCGCGGAAGTCAAAGATATTCCCGATCCCTACCCCACGGACACTTTCCCCCAGGCTTTTGTACTGATTGAGAAAGGCGTGAAAGCCTTTTACGCATATCTTAAAGAGATGCTTCCTGAGAATTGAGGAAATTTTTCCGCGCCAATGGTTTAATAATGAGCTTACACCGAAGCTAATCCACTGAGCGCCCTGGAAAACATCCCTCTTGGGATCGAGGACCTTTTGTGTCTGCCTTTGTGAAAAAAGGATTGATTAAATAAGTGTCTTTTACAATTTATGCAGCTACGCCCCCTCACGGTGGCGTAGCTATGGTATAGATATGTGTGGAAATACATCCGAATAAAGCCTGGGATTAAGAGTTTATTCTTCGGATTCTTCCTTTCCTGAAGGCCCCGCCTGCTTTCCACCTTTGGTCTTCTTATCTTCCAGGCGAGCTTCCAATGGCGGGGCGATTTTATATTCCTCGCGGCCTGCGGGTATAAACCCAATCTTTAAAACTTTATATTTGATTAAAACCATGATCACACCAACAAGAATCATGATAAGCGCGACAAACCGGGAATAGCTAAATCCCGTGCCCGGAAAAGTCGGCTGATCAGGGCGGAAGAACTCGATGATGTTGCGCCCCACTCCCGCCAAAATCAACCAGGCGCCAAACACCACACCGGGTTTCATGCGATCCTTAAATTTCCGCGCCAAAACCAGCAGGATGCCGGCTGCAAATACATTCCACAGGATCTCATAAGCAAAGGCCGGATGAAAGCGGGTATCCGGGGGAAAAAGGGCCATATTATTCCAGGGCGGAATCCGATTGGCAGCATCAATCTGGATGCCCCAGGGGAGTTCCGTTGGCGGTCCATAGAGCTCCTGGTTGATGAAATTCGCCGGACGGGCGATCGCCTGGCCGATCAACAGGCCAGGGGCCACCGCGTCCAGGGCCAGCCAGATATCCAGGCCCATCTTCTTTGCATAAAAATAGAAGGCAATGGCGCCAAACAGGATGGCGCCGAAATAATGTAAACCACCCTGACGCAGCTGAAAAATGGCAATCGGATTGGTGATATAGCGCATGTTTCCACCCAGAGTGGTATTGAGCACGTACCATAATCGTGCGCCGACAATACCCGCCGGCAGAATCCACAACAAGCTGTCCCAGATATAGTCTGGATCCTGGCCTCTACGCTTGAACTCCACTGCGGACAGCCAGGTTGCTGCAGCCACTCCCAGCATCACCAGGACGCCGTACCAGTATAAAGAAAAAGTAAAATTCCCAATCTCAATGGTGAAAATCACAGGATCAATCATACGAAATTACTCCTTCTAAAAACAATTATTCAATGTAACCTAAATCTCGCAATCGCTGTTGGACAAGTTCATCTTTCAGCGAAATTTTTCGATTGGATGCACCACGCCGCCTGGCTGCTGCCAGATCGAGGTAATCTTCCAATTCTGCTAACAGCCCGTCCAAACGCGCAGAGTCTTGGTAGGGGTGCAGTTCGTTAGGATCTCCAGCCAGATTATACAGGCGATTTGATAATCCTTCAACAGCGATTAATTTTTCATCTTGCTGGTAAACTGCGCGGCGGGGATAATCCGCATGGTGCTGCTCGATCAAACCGGGCTTATTATTGCGCATGATCCGGATAGCGTTTTCGGGCGCATAGGCCTCAGCTATGACGGGGTTTTGCGAACAGCCCTTTCTGTTTTTGAAGCGCAGGAGGCTCTGGCAGCCAACATCCACGGCATCGGCGTAGGGCATTGAAGCAGATTCAAAGCCATAATAGTCTAACACCGTGTGGAACAGCTGCGTGATTGAAACACGCTGTGGGATCCGCATGGACTGGGAAAGCTCAGGGAAACGCATAAACAAGGGCACATGGATCAAGGGTTCGTAGACGCCAAAGCCATGCCCCATAAAACCGTGCTCTCCTAACATTTCACCGTGGTCCGCCAAAAATATCACCAGGGAATGCTCGCGATGGTAGGGTGTGTCGAGCGCTTCAATGAGTTGAGACAGTAGATGATCCTGATAAGCAACCTCAGCGTCGTAAAGATCCGATAAGGTAGCAGATTCAAGATCACCCAACGGCTCGGCCAGCGGGATCAACCATTGCATCGCTTTGCGATTAAACGCACGCATGAACTGCCCGGCTTCAGGAGTCTCATAAAAATACGGGGCAAACCGCTTAATAAAAGCCTCAGGGGGCGCATAAGGCATATGCGTTTCCATCAGGTTTAAGAATACAAAATTGTCGCCGGAGCGTTCCTGGCTCATTTTCCTCGCAAAAGACGATGTATCCCGGATCGAGCGTTCCGTCATTCCTTTAAAATTCGCTGCCCGGGTCCACATCGGGACAAACAGAGGCCTTAACGCTGCAAAAAAGAAATCGTTGGGTGAGGCAAATGCATTTTGGATGGGGTAGGAAAGACGCCGCAAGATTTGGGTGTATTTGGACCATAATTTTCGGAAAGGTCTCCAAAGATCGTCGATTTCTTTTTGCGGAGTGGAGGGCACTACACCGCAGTAATTATAGAATTGATCAAATCCACGCTTGAAACCATTCTGAATGATGCCCACCAGTGGATTGTTGCAAAATCCAGTGGTCCGGACACCTGTGGCTGTTAGCCGTGCCGCCAGGGTCTTAAATTCCTTCGGAAGAGCATCATCCGCCTGAAGCGTGCCATGTACTGCTGGAACTTCCCCGCTGAATAAAGAAGCGTGCGAGGGGATCGTCCACTGACCGGGAGCAATGGCCCGTTCAAAAAACAAACTTTCTGAAGCAAGACTGTCAAGATTGGGTGTGGTGGGCCGATCGTAACCATAAGACCCCATTCGGTCAAAACGGTGGGTGTCGAGCACCACCATAATTACATTTTTGTCGGGTTTTTTACTCATAAAATCCTTAAATTGATCGTTTATTCTGCTCCCGGTACAAGCTTGGATCCACCACCCGAGTCATTGCATGAACATCCAGATTCTTGTCCAAAAACGCGTCCACCTTTTGGAAGGTTGCCTGAGGCTCACATAAAACCTGATGATAACTGATTGTCAGTACGGTTAGCCAGTCCTGGGAATCAAGCCAGGTTTTTATTGATGAAAGGTGATCCAGATATTCCTGGCGCAACTTTGCGTCAGAAAGGGGTTTTTCTTCTTCGATCTCAGATCTTTCCAGCATGCGCTTTTGAGAAGCCAGGATTTCATCAATATCCCGATCCATGAAGATCACCTTATAGTGAAAATCATCCGGCAGAAAGCTCAGCAGCGCTGAAATGACCTTAACTGCCTTACCATGCGCTGAAAGCAGCCATCGAGTTTGGCCTTTCGCCAGCTTCTTAACCGGTTCATACTCAAAATACCCTTTTGGGTTGTTTGGATCCGCCTGGCGCTGATGATCGGTCAAAATAGGCAGACCCCCTGCTTGCAGTGCAGACATCATCATCGAGGTGCCAGACCGGGGTAAGCCTGAAACAATGGTGATCGTGTCTTCAGATTTTAATAATTGTTTGATAAAGGCGCGGATCGAAGTCATAGCAGTTAATTTTGCAGGTGGCGATGTTCTCCATAACTCACACCGCTCAAATACTGAAAGGCCCAATCCCGGTCATTGGATAGCTCATTCTTTTCCTTCGGGTAAAACAGGATCACTTTGGTCAAGGCCTTCAAGCGACCAAAATGCTTGAATTTGCGCGTGGCGGGGATCACATTGCGCCAGGTGCCGGTATTGATATAATACTGTTCATTTTGCTTTTTCGCAGTTATCAATGATACTTCAGCGAAGTGCGTATGTCCACTCACCACGCACTTACAGGTTGAATCTTTATCCTGGATCAACTCCTCACGCTTAGCCCACTTAACTTGAGATTGAACATTAATGTTCTTGGATACAAATTTCATGATCTGTTTCATCAACCAGTAAGAAATGCCCCTTTTAAATAGACCAGAGCGCAGGATCCCCATCAACAAGACCCTTACCAAGGGACTCAGGGCATTGGATTGTTTCAGCGTGTTGTGGAAGCGTTTGTGGAAAGCGAGGGTATTGATCACATGTGTGAGGGCTGGTTCGATCAGCTTCCAGGTCTTTCTTTTCTTTACACCAGGTGTCGAAAAAAGATATGACAGCCAGGCTGTCGTCGGACGCACATCATCAAACTCCATCAATCGCTGATACAGGGCCATCCGCTTCCTGCTATTCAGGATATTCTCCTCTCCCTGGTCCAGCAGAAATAATTGTGAAAGGGCAGCCCCAAATTCACTGGTGGTGATATCGCCCAGAACCGCCCTGTCGTAGGCTTCTTCTGGGAATGTGGTTGGGATGGTGTCCATTTTCCGAACGTTGATTGAGAAATTAGTTGGATCGTATTCGTGCCCATGCCTTACCAGGCAAAACGGGTTCCCAGCATCATCTGTAAATACATGGAAATTTTCAATGCGGTCAGAACTGTCAGCAAGGCCGAACATCCCCCTGACCCTTCTCCGGGTTTCCGATGTTGCATTGGCAAGGCGGTCATGATTCCCCAGGATCAGATGCAGCTGAACATCCATCTCAAATAGGCTGCGAAGGTTTCTAAAGATCGCCAAGGTTTCTCTGACCTTCTCCTCCTGTGCGATGGTGTCCAGAATTTTAAGGATGACTGCTTCTAGCTCAGACCCTGGCTTTACGGCCTGATTATTTATGTATGGACGGTGCTCGCTTTCCAGCCAGATGCCAGACCTGGAAATCTCCAGCGTATCGCCAGCCAGGACCAGGTCAATTTTCTCTACTTGATTAGCTTTGGCGAATTGGTTGATCTCAGAAAAATAAGCCTGATAGGCCTCAGGGGGCAAATTCCGGTTAAAGCGGTGCTCACCAATTTGGGTTGATTGCGCCTCAGAAAAATGCAGATCAGACAGGACAACAAGCATGTATTCTCCAAGAAATAGCGAATGATCGCATTAATTATCCACTATCAATATTAACAATGGATTTGCATTCTGTTTCGAATTGTATAATCATCCCCCTCGGTGAAAGCCCTGCCAGATCAGGAATTTATCGCCATAACGTTCAGAAAGGCCTGAACGATCTTTGAGATATCTTTCTCCCGGATCCAATAGTGGCACACCAACCTGAAATGTCTGGGACCGGTGATGCCAGCCAGGATCCCTTGTTCCTGAAGCCGCTCTGAAAACAGCTTTGCGTCCGTTCCCATTTCAGGGTCCAGAGCAATATACACCATATTGGTATTTGGCGAGCCTTTATCCAAACCAATGCCTGGAATTCTGGATAGGCCTTCCGCCAGCGCTTTTGCATGGGCATGGTCTTCCGCCAATCGATCCACCATTTCTTCAAGAGCAACCACCCCGGCAGCCGCCAGCACCCCTGCCTGGCGCATCCCGCCGCCCAGCTGTTTGCGAATACGATGGGCCTTATCGATAAAATCTCTTGAGCCGCATAAAACTGAACCAACCGGCGCGCACAAACCCTTGCTCAGGCAAAAAGTCACGCTCTCCACCATCTCCACCATTTCCGCGACGGGCCGCCCTTGATCCACAGCAGCATTGAATATCCTGGCGCCATCCAGGTGCACGGAAAGGCCAGCCTGATGCGCCAGCTCAGCGGCGGCAAGCATGAAATCCCGGGAGATGCTCACGCCGCCGCAGCGGTTATGCGTGTTCTCGAGGATCAGCAGCTTAGAAATCGGAAAATGTTCATTTTTGGCCCGGATCGCGCCTTTAATATCCGCCAATTTTAGGGTGCCGTCCGACTGATTGGGAATCGTGTGAGGGTGGATCCCACCTAAGGCCGAAATGCCGCCAGCCTCATAAAGAAAGGTGTGGGCGCAATCGCCCATGATAACTTCGTCGCCGCGGCCGCAATGGGCCAAAACAGCCGCCAGGTTACCCATCGTTCCCGAAGGGACGAATAGCGCCGCTTCTTTCCCCAATCGCTCTGCTGCCAATTCCTGGAGTCGGTTAACCGTTGGATCTTCGCCGTAAACATCATCACCCAGTTCAGCCTCAGCCATCGCCTGGCGCATCTTCTCGGTTGGCAAGGTAACTGTGTCAGAACGAAGGTCAATCCATTTCATTTCTTTACCTCTCCTTGGTGTTTAACGCATCCAAAATCGCCTGCAGGTCTTCCGGCAGCGGCGCGGTGAATTTCCGCAAGACACGCTCCCCAGGCAGTTTCACACCCAATGATTTTGCATGCAGGAAATTCCGGTCCATCTCAATGCTCTGGCGGCGGCGTCCATACACCGTATCACCGACCACCGGTACGCCAATGTAGTTTAAATGCACGCGGATCTGGTGTGTTCGCCCGGTGATCGGGTGAACTTCCAGGAAACTGTGGGCTTCAAACCGCTGCCGTTCAAAGTATTCAGTGACCGCAGGTTGACCCTGGCCACGCAGACCGACAGCCATTTGGGTACGGTTTCGGGTATCTCGGATGATCGGCGCATCAATCCTTCCAGTTGGTGTGGGCGGGTGGCCATCCACCAGCGCAAGATAGGTTTTCTCAAGATCACGGGATTTAAATTGCCCCACAAGCCATTGATAAGCTTTGTTGGTTTTTGCAAAGATGAGAACCCCTGATGTGTCCTTGTCCAGTCGATGAACCACTCCGGGGCGATCCTCCTCGCCCACCCATCGTATGGGGGGGAAATGGGCCAGTAAAGCATTGACCAGCGTCCCGGTCGGGTTGCCAGCCCCAGGATGAACCACCATCCCCGCTGGTTTGTTCAAGACGATGACCTGCTCATCTTCATAAAGGATATCCAAGGGCATTCTTTCCGGGATCAAACCATCCTGGTCTCCATCAGGGATTTGGATCTCGACCATTTGCCCGGGTTTAAGTTTGGCCCCGGCTTTTCCCACAATCTCCCCATCAAGGATGACCTTTCCAGATTCAATCAAGCTTTTAATTTGCGAACGGGTGATTTCCGGCAGGCGATCGGTAAGAAATTTATCAATCCGGTCAAAGGAAGTGGTATCAACCTCAAATTGCTTTCTGATGGGGCTCATACCAGCTCTTCTGGAGCGGGATTATCTTCCCGTCCACTTTGCTTCTCTGCTTCCTCATCCAGGTTCTCATGTTGTTCGCTCAGCCACAAGCCAAGGATCAACAGACCCACTCCCACAGTAATGGCAGAATCGGCAATGTTGAATACAGGAAACCCCAAAACTGAGATAAAATCCGTGACCGGTCCAAAAACTATCCGATCAATAAAGTTTCCCAGCGCACCGCCCAGCTGCATTGCCAGGGAAATCCGCATCAAGGTTGCGTCCTCAGGCACCTGGGGGTAGTAAGATACGATAAAAACAGAAACGGCAACCGCCAGGATGGCAAATACTACGCCGCCCTGCTGAAACAAGCCAAAGGCCGCGCCAGTGTTCTCCCAATGGACAAAGCGAAAATACGGCGCTAACCAATCCAATGGCATCCATCGCCCGCCGAAGGGGATGTTGGCGCGTACGATCGCCTTTGTCACCTGGTCTAGGACTAATATGCCGCCTGCGATGAGGATCAATAACCAATATTGTTTTATTATTTTCTTCAATCAAGGCTCCCGGTTTGTTAGGCTTTTACGATGCTAATCCGGACCGTTTCCTCGTCAAACTCATCCTGCAAGAAAGGCAGCCCCTCAGGGTTTTCCCCAGGATTAAGGCTGACGGCCAGGGTTTCTTCTTTGATGTAATCTGGAAAAGCCACAATGGCCGCCGCCAGGCCTTCTGAAGCTGTGAAGTACAGATGGATCCTGTCAGAGATGTCAAGGTCAGCATCCTTACGCAGTGATTGTACCCGCCTAACAAATTCTCGGACAAGCCCTTCTTTTACCAAAGCCGGCGTCATTTCCGTCACCAGCGCGGCCAGGTAAGCGCTTTCCGAGGCGACAGCATAGCCCTCTTTTGATTCGGCGCGCACCTCAACTTCTTCGGGACCAATCTCATAAGTTTCGCCTTCCACCGTGATCGAGAGGGTCTCTCCATCCAGCAGTTTCCTTGCGGAGCGATCGGCAGGCAGTTCCAGGAGGGCTTCACGTACCTTGGGGAATAAGGACTGGAACCGCTGTCCAAGCTGTTTCGGCAGGGGGTTCAGGCTGAATGCCACCGCTTCGCTGGCGCTTCCCAACAAACTCACTTCTTTGACGTTCAACTCATCCTTGAGGAGCTCTGCGTAATCGGAAACCACGCTCTGCTCCTCCAGATTGCCGACCACAAAAGCCGCTTCCGCCAAGGGCTGCCGGACTTTTAGGTTTTCAGAATTCCGGGCAGCATGTCCCAAGGAAGCCAGCTTCATAACGGTCGTCATTTCCCGGTTGAGCTTTTCATCGATCTTTTCAGGATCATATTTCGGCCACATCGCCAGGTGGACAGAAGCCGGCGCGTCCGGAGACACCTTGCGAACCAGGTTTTGGTACAGTTCTTCAGCCATAAAGGGCATAGTGGGCGCCAGCAGGAAAGCGAGCGTCTTTAAGGCCTGGTATAAAGTCGCATAAGCGGCGGATTTATCCGAATCTGATTCTGTTTTCCAGTAGCGGCGTCGGGATCGGCGCAGGTACCAGTTCGAAAGTTGGTCCACAAATTTCTCGATCGGGCGGGTTGCGCCCAGGACGTCATAATTTTCAAAAGCGTGCGTCACGTCTCGCACCAGAGTGTTCAATGAGGACAGCAGCCAGCGGTCCAAATCACTGTATTTGGGCTCTTGGTCTCTCTCTGGCTGCCATTCATCCAGGTTGGCATAAGTAACAAAGAATGAGTAGGTATTCCAGAGGGTCAAAGTGAAGTTGCGCACAACCTCACCTACCAGCTCCTCTGAGAAGCGCCGCTCCTGGCCAGGCGGGCTGGCGGTGAATAAGTACCAGCGCAAGGCATCCGCACCGTGCTCTTCGATCACATCCCAGGGTTCAACCACGTTCCCGCGGGATTTGGACATCTTTTGGCCTTCCTTATCCAGGATCAGCCCCAGGCAGATCACATTATTAAAGCTCTGGGAGTCAAACACCAATGTGCTGATGGCATGCAAAGTGTAAAACCAACCCCGTGTTTGATCCACCGCTTCACAGATGAAATCCGCCGGGAACTGCTGCTCAAAGGTCTCCTGGTTCTCAAATGGGTAATGCCACTGGCTCACCGGCATAGCGCCCGAATCAAACCAGACATCAATCAACTCCACCACACGGTTCATCCGGCCGGTGCATTCCGGGCATACCAGGTGTACATTATCCACATAGGGGCGATGCAGATCAAGATCGCTCAGGTCGCGGCCCGCAAGCTCACTGAGTTCCTCTATCGAGCCAACACAAACCTGGTTATGACAGCTCTCACACTCCCAAACCGGGAGCGGCGTCCCCCAATAGCGTTCACGTCCAAGAGCCCAATCTACATTGTTTTCCAACCAGTTGCCAAACCGGCCGTTTTTGATGTATTCCGGGTACCAGTTGATATCTTCATTCAAAGCCACCAGGCGATCCTTTAATGTACTGGTGCGGATATACCAGGTCGGACGGGCGTAGTACAGCAAAGGCGTATTGCAGCGCCAGCAGAAGGGATAGGTATGTTCGTATGTCGCCACTTTAAACATCAAGCCGCGCTGATCCAGGTCTTTGACGATGAGTGGGTCAGCATCCTTCACCCACATCCCGGACCAGGGCGTGACATCACTGGTAAATCGACCGCTCTCATTTACGGTCATTAAAATGGGCAGATCATTTTCGATGGACATCTGCATATCATCTGCACCAAAGGCCGGGGCCAGGTGCACCAACCCTGAGCCGTCTTCCGTGGTGACAAAATCAGCCAGCACAACATAATGGGCATCTTTTTCTACCGGCAAGAAGGTGAACAACGGATGGTAGTGCCTGCCCTTCAACTGCTTTCCCTTGAAAGTCTTCACGACATCATAAGGCTGATCGCCGAAGACTTTTTCTAACAACGGCTTCGCCAGGATCAAGAACTCCTGCTCAGCACCCTCTCCCAAAGACACCTTCACATAATCAATTTCCGGATGTGCGGCAACGGCCACATTGCCTGGAAGCGTCCAGGGGGTCGTCGTCCAAACCAGCAGCGAGGTATTTTCCTCATCCACCAGAGGCATGCGCACAAACAAAGAGGGATCTGAAACCTGAGCGTACCCCTGGGCGACCTCGTGGTCGGAGAGCGGCGTTCCACAGCGTGGGCAGTAGGGCACAACCTTGAAGCCCTGGTAAAGCAGCCCCCGATCCCAAATTTGCTTGAGCTGCCACCAAACAGATTCAATATAGTCATTTTTATAAGTGATATAGGCATTTTCCATATCAACCCAATAACCGATCCGGTCGGTGAGCTTCTCAAATTCTCGGATATAGGTGAATACGGAATCCCGGCAAAGCTCATTAAATTTGGCAATGCCGAAGTCTTCGATTTCCTGCTTATTCATAAACCCAAGCTGCTTTTCAACTTCGATTTCAACGGGCAGACCGTGGGTATCCCAGCCGCCCCGCCGCAGGACATGATAACCGTTCATGCATTTATAACGGGGGAACATGTCCTTAAAGACCCGCGCCAATACATGATGCACGCCCGGTTTGCCGTTGGCTGTCGGCGGTCCCTCATAGAAGACGTACTCGGGGCCCCCCTCCCGACTTTCCAACGATTGGTGAAAAATATCATGCTTTTCCCAGAACCTCTGGATTTCGCTCTCAAGCAAAGTGATATTCAAACGTGATGATACTGGTTCGAACATTGAGCCTCCAAAAAATTTAAAATAATTAAACACAAAACTCGTCCCAATCAGGGACGAGTCAATGACCCGCGGTACCACCCTGGTTCTCACACGAAGTATGAGCTCCTCAGCCGGCTGCGCCACAGAGAGACATAACCGCATGTTGATAACAGAGAATGACTCTGGCTTCCCTATTTTTCCACTGGGGAGGTTCAGGTCGCAGCTCCGGAAGGATTTTCAACGGACATGGTTCCCCGGCTCTCACCCGTCCCGGGGTCGCTGCCAACCAGCAGACCGCTTACTCGTTTCCATCAAGGCCAAATCTTGCCAATTTCTTACGCTACCATTATGCCATAAAGGCCATGACGGGTCAATGCTGAAATTGGGCTGCTGGTCTCGGTCAGTTTTTAATCCAAAAGATTGCCTAATATTTCATGTCTATACGAAATCACAATAAATGGGTGCCCTGAACAATCAAACGGAGGAAATTTCCTCCCGAACCCGATTGAGGAACTGGGCATTAATCGCCACGATCACCGTGCTGAGCGACATGATCAAGGCGCCAATTGCCGGCGGCAGCACAAACCCAATCGGCGCCAGGACGCCCGCAGCCAGCGGCAGAGCAATCACGTTGTATCCTGTCGCCCAGATCAGGTTCTGCACCATCTTCTGGTAGGTGGCTTCACTTAGCTTAATAATGCTCAAGATGTCGCTGGGGTCATTCTCCACCAGGATGATGCCGGCGGATTCAATCGCCACATCCGTGCCGCTGCCAATGGCAATACCCACATCCGCCCGGGTCAACGCTGGGGCGTCATTGACCCCATCCCCCACCATAGCGACCTTCTTGCCCTCATCCTGCAGGATTTGGATCTGCTGATCTTTGTTTTCGGGCAGCACTTCCGCAAAATAGAGATCAATGCCCAACTCTTCCGCAACCGTCTTGGCAACAGCTTCGCTATCCCCGGTTAGCATGGCCACTTCGTACCCCTTATGGTGCAGGCGCTCGATGGTCTCATAACTAACGGCGCGGATCTGGTCTGCCAGCGCAAAGGCGCCCAAAACGCCCTCATTTCTGGCGAGAAACACGATCGTCTGGCCTTTCTGGCTGGCTTCTTCATAAAACCCCTGGACATCCTCAGGCATTTCCAGGTCCAATTCCTCCAACAACTGAGCGCTGCCCACATGATACCACTCGCCTTCAATCCTGGCTTTTATGCCCCTGCCCTTGACGGCCTCAAAGTCTTTGGCATCCGGGATATCAAGACCTTTTCCTTCTGCACTGGTGCGGATCGCCTTGGCGATCGGGTGTTCTGAATCTTTCTCCAGAGCTGCTGCCAGACCTAGGGCGCGGTTGTCATCCACTATCTCTACCGAGAACACACCCACCAACCCAAATTCACCCTGGGTCAGGGTGCCGGTTTTATCAAAGACGAAGGTATCCAGCTTTCGTGAGGCTTCCAGGGCCGCACGGTCCCGCACCAGGATCCCATTCGATGCCCCGATGGATGTTGAAATCGCCACCACCAGCGGAATCGCCAAACCCAAAGCGTGCGGACAGGCGATCACCAAAACTGAGGTGACACGGTTTAAAATTGTGATCTCCCAACCGATCGCGATCAGCCAAACGATCGCCGTCACCACCGCCACTCCCAGCGCAATGTAGAAAAGCCATCCAGCAGCCTTATCCGCCAGGATTTGGGTTTGCGATTTGGACTGCTGGGCCTCCTCAACCAGGCGCATGATCCCAGCCAGGGTGGTATCCTCCCCCACTGCCGCCACTTGCACCCGCAGGCTGCCGTCGCCATTGATCGTTCCGCTGATCACCTGATCGCCAGGTTCCTTGCTGACGGGTTTCGATTCCCCGGTAATCATCGATTCATCCATAGTCGAATGTCCCTCAACAACCTCACCATCTGCCGGTGCGCTCTCCCCCGGGCGAACCAGCATCAAATCGCCCTCCTCCAGCTCGGACACTTTGACTTGCTCAATTTCTCCATCGTTTGTGACCAGATTGGCCGAATCAGGCAGTAATTTCGAGAGTTCTTGCAGTGCGCCGGATGCCTGCCGGATCGAGCGCATTTCGATCCAATGCCCCAGGAGCATCACATCGATCAAAGTCACCAACTCCCAATAAAAGGTGCTCTCCAGGGTAAAGATCGTCGAGGCGGTGCTGTAGAGAAAGGCTACCGCCAACGCCATGGAGATCAGCGTCATCATGCCTGGTTGGCGGTCTTTTAATTCTCCCCAGGCCATCTGGAAAAACAGCAAACCGCCAACAAGGAAAACAATTAGAGAGAAAACCGGGACGATCCATCCAGAAAGCGGAAAATCCGGGATCGAATAACCCAACCAGCCCTGGATCGTCTCACTCAACACGAGGACGGGGATACTCAACAGGGTCGAGATCCAGAATTTCCTTCGAAACATTTCCAGGTGGCCCCCATGCCCGTTCGTTTCATGACCCTGATCTTTTCCACTTTGGTTGGCATGATGGCTTTCAGCTAAGTTTTCCTCTTCTGTCATGGTCCTACCCTCATATTTTTGTTGTTCATTAATTTTGATTCTGGTTTAATTATGCTGTATCTTTATTAACATAACAAACGAAGGCTGAATAGAAGCTAGTCGAGAGGTTCCATGGCTGAAAAATTGACCTTGGGTTTGGGAAAAATTCATGCTGAAGCAGGGGAGATCCGGGCATTTCTGCCTGCGTTTGTCTCCAAAATGAGCCGCACCTTCAGCCAGGTGATTCTCGAAGAAGGCTATGGGGAAGCCTTGGGGATGGTTCCGGAGTCCTATATCCATTCAGAAAACATTCGTTTTGGAGATGTTGGGGAGGTTTACAGCCAGAATTTCGTTTTGGTCCTGCGCTTCCCACCCCAGGATCTGTTAGAAAGAATGCCCGCGGGCAGCTGCCTGATCTCCATGTGCCACTTCCCCACCCGTCCCAAACGCAGGGAATACTTGAAATCCCGCGGCCTGGAGGCTATTTCACTGGATTCAATCACGGATGACAACGGACAGCGCCTGGTCGAGAACCTGAGCGCAGTGGCCTGGAATGGCTGTGAAATTGCCTTTAGGGTCCTTCAAGCGATCTGGCCGGACCCCGGGCTAGCTGACCCCAACCGCAAACCGCTCAAGGTAACCATCATGGGCTCAGGTGGTGTGGGCTCGGTTGCCGTTCAGGCAGCCATCCGCTACGGCGATCGGGATCGATGGGCAGAATATGCCGCCCAAATGGTGCCCGGTAATATTGTGCGGGTGATTGATCACGATCTCACGCCTCACATGGATCAACTCAAAGCTCTGCTGGAGACCACCCATCTCCTGGTGGATGCCACCCAGCGGCAAAATCCTTCCCAAATCATCATTCCCAACACATTCCTGGAGCTGATGCCAGAAAATGCTGTTCTACTCGACTTATCCGTAGACCCCTACGATTTCCACAGCCGTCCCTATGAGGTTAAAGGGATTGAAGGCATCCCGCAGGGGAACCTCGACCAATACATTTTTTCTCCAGACGATCCTGCCTGGGACCACCTGCCGCCTCAGGTGAACACCATTCATCGCCGTTGGGCGGTCTCTTGCTATTCCTGGCCCGGGATCCACCCCCGAGCCTGCATGCTGCGTTACGGCAACCAGCTTTCGCCGCTGCTGCGTCAGCTGGCCAAAACCGGAGGGTTGGAGGGCATCAACCCACGCGGCCGTTTCCACGAGCGAGCCCTGGCCCGAGGGATGCTGCGCCTTTGGCTGGAGTGATCAGAAAAATGTGATGCCAACGAGCTGCTGTTGATTTAAAGGCCCTCACCTCAACCCACTCCTTCAGGATGAGCACATGAACCTGACACGGGATGGTATTGAATCCTGATCCAAATCATCACGTTCTGCTCAACGCTGTTACTCACTGATTGCACAGCGGAACCCCTTGCGGTAATCTGACTTTTCAGGCCCGCTCCGGCTGCGGATTGAAGCATATAACTCGTTGGGTTTGCTCTCAAACGAGCCGCCGCGCTGCACACGAAACTCTTCTTCCACCATTGCAGGACCGCCTGGGTTCGACTCTGGCGAGACCCAATAATAATCAGGATCGTACCAATCCCAGACCCATTCCCACACATTGCCCACCATCTGCAGCGCTCCGTAGGGGCTGGCGCCAAAGATCAACTCACCAGCTTCAATTTCCTTGCTCCCGTAACAATTCACATAATTCGCCAGCTCACAAGTCGGCATCGTGTCCCCCCAGGGGAACAGCCACCCGTCTGGCCCACGCGCTGCTTTTTCCCACTGTGCCTCGGTGGGTAGGCTGCCGCCCGCCCACTCGCAGTAATCTTGGGCATCAAACCAGGTTACATTGACCGCGGGCAGATTATTCTCTGGGTAGCGATTGATAGATCCCGCACAAACACCATCGTTAATGCACTGCCGGTACTGCCGGTTGGTGACCGTCGTCTGGTAGATCCAATATGCATCCAGATATACCCAGTGTGCGGGCCGTTCATCCTGGTTGGCAGCAGGATCATCGCTGCCCATGATGAATTCTCCCGCCGGAACGTAAACCGCCGCGGCCCCATCCAGGGGATTGGTGTCGACCATCGGGCCGCTCTGGGTGGGCTCGGGGGGCGCCTGTTCTTCTGTTGGCGCCTGTTCTTCCGTGGGGGTGGGCGCCTGGGCGGCTTCCTGCTGGGTCGCGGTCGGCATCGCCTCCACGACCGCGGTGAAAGTCGGGATCAGGGTCCAGGTAGGCGCAACCTGTTCAACCTCGGCCGCCCCTTCGTCCAGGAAATCAATAGAAACGTCTTCAGGTGGGGTTTGTGTGCCAGAGTCGGTCAGCGAGCAGGCCAGAGCTGACAGGATCAGCGTAACAAGGACAATCCAGGGAACGATCCGTTGCGCTTGCATAGGTTTTCCTCCAATGATAGTGGATACCGACGGTACCAAAGGTTGATAAATATGAATCTGAGATTAATCCCATTATAAATATCCCGAGTGAAAAGTGCAATAGATGCACCCAGCGTTTTACCGAATTTTTAACATCGCACCGACATGGGTCTCGGGTTAAGAAATTGGCACCCCTGCATTATTTTCAAAATAAGACCTGACCAAAGCTTCCTTAAGGCCAAAGTGTTCAGAGGCATAATGGTGGGCATTTTGAGGCTGTCTGTTCATTTCCTTGAGGAATCGCGCCAACTTGACAGCGTACATGTCAGAAAAAACCAGCCCAAAATGATCATAAATGGTCTGGATTGCTCTATAGGGAGCACGAACCAGGCCTTCATATTCCAAATCCAGCACCTGTCGGTCCACCGCTGGATCCTGACGCGCCTTTTTATTAGTTTCGATAAATCCAGCCATCATCGCCAGATTGACCTCCGCAATCCGCCGGGGGTTCACCCTCTCACTCAAGGCAATCTGGGTGGAATAGAACAGACTGCTCAGGCTCAATGCACAGGTGGCCGGATCGCGATGCAGCTGAACGATCCTGGCCTCAGGGACAGACGCCAGCAGCTGGTCCAGGTGGGGCATGTGGTCTGGCGCCTTGAGGGCCAGCCGCTGCCCAGGCGCGCCGGCTTGCAGCGCCTGAAGCAGCAGCGTGTATTCTCGGTAGGCTTGGTCCATGTTCTGCGCCCACAGCCACTCCAGGTAGCCATAGACGGGCGCCAGGATCCAGTAGACCATCGAGTGAAAAGTCAGACCCAGCATCCAGCAGGACTCCTCCGGGACAAAAGGGCGGATAGAGTGCTTAAACTTGATCCCGGGGAAAATCGGCTTGAGAAGGCTCAATTCCGCCCAGGCTTTGCTCTTCCGCAGGTCAGGGTTGCCTGGGACCTGAAATGGCCGGTACAGGCGCCAAAAGGGCACGCCGGCATTGGCCGGATCCAGGGCCAGCAGCCGGTGCAGGAAGGTCGTCCCCGAGCGATGCAGCCCGGTGACCACGATGGGAGACCGTTTGAGAAGCTTAAACTGTTCTGGGTTATTCTTTTGAGCATCCACGAAAAGCAACCGCTGAGAAAGATAGTTGGTCAGCATCAAGCGCATCACCAACCGGCCGTAAAACCGCAAGTGGGCGTCTTCGGTAAGGGAATCGATTAATTTTTCCAACCCCGCCTTGAAATAGGCATCCCCGAAATCATCCAGCCCAGTCTGCTTCTTTGCGTCTTTGATTAACATATCGAGATGCAAGTCCCCCAAAGGCAGGCCAAGCCCCTCAGCCTGGCGTCCGGCCAGGTCAAATAGGTGGTAGGGCAGCGGCAGGGTCCGGTGTGATGGGAGCATGGCATTCCTAAATCAAACTCAATGAAAGCGATGTTTTGATTATAGCAAAAATCCCACCCTTCAAATGCTGTCATAAATCTGATGTCTCACGGAACAGACCGTATCCTGGAAATTACACTTCCCTTTTCAGATATTTATAATCCGCAATACTCACGCACTCAAAATCAAGCACTGGAATTCCCCAAAACCGCAGCCTGTTAGTCGCGTGTTAACGCCCCATTGTCAGCCCCATGCCCTCCCCGTCCGATTTAGTCATCGTTCATTAGTTTTTCACCTGGAAACCTTTTGCACCACCTGAGACGGTTATGGCTTTACAATACAGAATAACCCGCACATTATAGAATGATCATAAATGCTAACCTTACACCCTGACCCCTGGGCTTTCCCGAAAAAAGAAAAACCTACAAGCCTTTATGGTAAGATACACATAATTGGCCTAAAACCTGGATGATTCATAAACTACCTCATACTTATGGAGAAGTCATTAAATGTGTCCAGAAATTAATAATTCAGTTAATAATCACGACCAAGGGAATTCTGTCCACACGCACAAACATGATCACCATAAATATATTCACAGCCATGCTGAAAAGAAGGCAGTCACTAATCGCCTTTCAAAAGCTGTCGGCCATATTGAGGCCATAAAACGAATGATTGACAACGATGTAGATTGCAGCCAGATTCTGGTTCAGCTAGCCGCAGTCCGGGCGGCTATCAACAATACTGGCAATCTTGTCCTAAAAAACCACATCAGGCATTGTATTGTTGAAGCAGTAAAAGAGGGGGACGACAAGACCATTAAAGATCTGAATAATGCGATTGACAGGTTTCTAAAATAATTAGAAGCATGGACCCCTGGTTATAGCCTTTTTATTTTTCATACCAACAACCTGGTACATTCTTTGATTTGAAATCTTGGCTGTCACAGTGAAATACGGCTCAAAGAGCTTTTCAAGCTCATCTTCATGCATTAATTCAACAGACACCTCACGCGCAGTTCCTGCGTGATGGTTGTTAATTTTGTCACGGCTCATCCCATGGGCAATAGTCAAGCGACCGCCAGGCTTTAGATCGCCAGCAAGCTTCTCAATCAGGTTTTCAGGCTCGAAAAAATGCGGAAAAGCGTTGTAGACAACAATTCGGTCAAAAAGACAGTTAAAATGAACTTCAGCAACATCACCGCAAATAAAATGGGCATTTTTAAGTTGTGAAAACTTCTTTTTAGCATGAGCGATCATTTTTGGAGAAATGTCCACACAGGTTAGCGAAGCGACACCCCGCGCTAGATAATCCGGAACGAGAACGCCCGTCCCGCAAGCGACGTCCAGCACCACTCGATCGGCCTGTATGCCCGCGTTATCAAGAATGGTAGTAATTACCTCCTCGTCCCGCTCCATGTCTGCATCCCATTGAGACGCAAAGCCATCAAAAAAATCGATTATGTTGTGTTTATTCATGGCACATCTTCATTATCAAAAAAATCCAACTTTCTTTATTGAATGACGAATGAATGTTCCCAGCCATTCGTCATTCAATTCAAGGCAAAACTAGAAACCGTGTCAACTTTGGGATTTTGGATGTCGCATGGGAATCAATCTAGCCCTCATTAGGGCAAAAAGAATCGAGGGAATCAGCACGATCTGGATGATGATGCCCGGCAGACTGGTGATAAAAGAGCTGGTTGCCCAAGCGCTTAATGTGTAGTTACCCCGGGAAAAGATCAGCGCTTTCGCAATACCAGCAACGATCCGCCCGCTTAACATGGCAATGACCAAGCTCAACAACAGGTCTACATAGACTTTTTTTGTGCGGATAATCTGCATCATCAAACCACTCATACCGCCAAACACGGCCAATTCTACCAGCATACCTGGAAGAATAGCCACTGGCGGCATACCGGTAAACAGAGTCGACAATGCTGGCCCAGCCAGGCCGCAAAGCAGACCAAACGACCAACCGCAGATTAACCCGCAGAGAAGAACCGGGATATGCATTGGCAAGTAAACAGGACCTGCATTTGGAATGGCATGAAATGCCTGTGGCAAAACAACACACAGTGCAATACACACAGCAGTAATGATAGATTTCTTTACTACGGACATTTGTTTCATGATTGGGGTCTCCTTAAAAAGAATAGTTGATTAGGATCTTGCTATACACACCTGGTTTGGCGGATTTCATCATTCATCATTTCAGCACAGCCTGGACTACAAACAGCACAATCACTATCGCCAAAGCGCTGTAATCCCGAATCTCTAGAGCGCTGAAAACCTTCTTTGTTCTTCCTGAAGCTGTCTGATAACCTCTGGCCTCCATTGCCAAAGAGAGTTCGTCGGCGCGTTTAAAAGCAGCAAAAAAGATCGGGATGACCAGCGGGATAACAGCTACGGCCTTCTCAGTGATTTTTGGGCTGTCAAACCTTGCACCTCTCGCCGTCTGTGCTTTGCGAATCATATCAGTCTCTTTGGATATCGTTGGGATAAACTGAATTGCAATCGACAGGATCATGGCGATTTGCTCTGTTGGAATGCCAATCAATCTTAAAGGAGAAAGCAAACTTTCAAGAGCCTTAGTGATCTCCATAGGAGAAGTCGCGCTGGTTAATACATTGCTGATCACAAGAACAAGAAATACGCGCATAACGACGTCAATCCCCTGCATCAAACCCGAAGGCGAAGGATTAAAAATCCATACAGAAACCCAGGCGTTCTCAGGATTGTAAAAAAAGGTGTTCATCAAAAGGATTAAAATGAAGAACCAATATAGCTTATTAACAGAGTTGAGAGCTGTGCGCAAAGAAATGCCAGACAACCAAATCACCCCCCCTGTAAATGCAATCATGATGCCGTATCCGATCAGGGAATCGACCAATAACACCGAGGCGATGATGATGAACAAAGCCAATAGCTTTGTCCGGCAGTCCAGCCGGTGAATAAGCGATTCCCCGGGCTGGTACAACCCTGTGGGAAGGCCATTCACTTACTTTCTCCTTTCCCAATAGCAATGAGGTAAGGCAGCAATTCATCATAACGATTGATATCCTGCGGAACTGGAAATCCCTGAGCCTTTAACAGGTAGGAAATTTCTCTTGCCTGACTGATACCAATCCCTTTTTCCCGGAGGAAATCAACATCTCTAAACGCCTCCTTTATTGGGCTGTCCAGGATGATCCTGCCAGATTCCAAGACAATCACTCGCTCCGCAAATTCCGTCAAAGCATCCGCATTATGGGAGACCATAATAATGGTGACCCCGGCAGAATGGAGTTCTTTCGTCAGCCCAATGAAGTCATCCCTGCCCACAGGATCAAGCCCAGCAATAGGCTCATCCAAGATCAGCGTTTTAGGTTTCGCAGCCAGAATACCGGCTATGGCGACCCTTCTTTTTTCACCACCTGAAAGGCTGAAGGGCGATAACGCACGAACCTTTTCAAAGTCAAGGCCAACCTTATCAATCGCCCAGCGGACGTTTTCAGCAATTGTGGAATTTGATAATTTTGAATGCTTCAATCCAAAAGCAACGTCCTTTTCAACCGTTGTCTCAAATAACTGGACCTCTGGATATTGAAAGACGATCCCAACCTTGCGCCGCAATTCCTCCCGATTGTAGTCCCGGGCGTTGATATCCTCGTCATCTATCCGTATATGCCCGGAAGAGGGTTGCATCAACCCAACCAGCAGTTGAATGAGGGTGGACTTACCGCAGCCCGTTTTCCCCATGACACCAACGTATTCTCCATCATCGATAGTCGCGTTAATGTCCTTGAGAGCAGACATCTTAAAAACAGTCCCAGGAGAATATGTAAAAGAAACTTCGTCTATTTCAATTGACATAAAGCCTCAACAAGCTCCTCATTTGTCAGGGTAGGCGTTTGAATCGCCACGCCGGCTTCCTTCAAGTCAAAATAGGCGCGCACGGCCTGTGGTGGCGTTAGTTTGGTTCTACTGAGCAATTCCGGATTAGTCAGGATGTTCCGCGGAGATCCATCAGCCAGCAGCTTCCCCTCACAAAACAAAATAACTCGGTCGGCACAAACAGCTTCCTCGATATAATGGGTGATCATGATGATCGTCTTTTTTTCTTCATCATGCAGCTTCCGAATCGTCGAAATCACATCTTCCCGGCCCTCAGGATCAAGCATGGCTGTCGCCTCATCAAATATGATGATATCCGGGTCAACTGCCAAGACCCCAGCAATTGCAACCCGCTGCTTTTGACCGCCAGAAAGCATATGCGGCGAACGCTTTTCGTACCCTGCCAAACCAACAAGGTGAAGGGCCTTTTTTACTTTTCCAGGTATTTCATTGGCTGGCGTATTAAAGTTCTCCAATCCAAAAGCAATATCCTCATCAACAATCGAGGAAACAAATTGATTATTGGGGTCCTGAAAAACCATCCCGCATTTTTTCCGAATTTTCCAGGTATTGACTCTGCTCCTCGCGTCAAGCCCTGCGACAGTGAGTTCACCACCCTGAACCGGGAGCAAAACATTAAGATGTTTAACAAAGGTGGTTTTTCCACAGCCGTTTTGACCTAAAATGGCAATGAATTCCCCTTGACGGATCCTCAAAGAAATTCCATCAATTGCACGGTTGTGGCTATCTTCGAATTCATAGGAATAAAACAGACCTGATGCGCCAACAATGTCCATATTGTTTCCTGCTTTTGAAACTCTGGATGAATAACCCTACCTGGTGTGGGGAATGCAGCATATAAAAGCTAGGGCTCTCATCATAGGGTACTGTTGTTTCGGTTGATTAAACTTCCGGACAATTTACCAACCAAACTCTACCTTATCGAGTTTAGCAAACTAATATTCCTGTAGGAAGCCCCCCTAGGGGATAGAATATTTCCCCTCTGATACCATTTTCTTGCTTTATAGGTTCGTACGCATGCGCTCAATTTATTCGATCCTGATCATGGTGCTTTTAGCTTTATTCTGCAAAAACTAATCATTCTCCGGCGCATAGATGCTTGAAATGGGGCATAAACTGAGGCAAGGCAATTATCACATTTTTTTCACACAAGATGGTCAGAAATATGACTTTATCTTTTCCAACGAAGACTAAACGTAACTCTGCGAATCAAAAAAGCCCTGGCGGGCTTTTTTCCGATGCTTCTCTGGGGTGCCTGAAGGGGGTCGAACCCTCAACCTCCTCATCCACAGTGAGGCGCTCTAACCATTGAGCTACAGGCACCATAATTTTAGACCCTGATTTTATCACATCAAGGGGTCGAAGGCAAGAATTTTTCGATCTGGCCGGTGAGGCTCTCCCGGTCAACCGTCTCCTGCTCGCGCGTCTTGAGGTTCTTAACCGCCGCCCTGCCCCCCTGCAGCTCATCCGGCCCCAAAATCACTGCCACGGGCACGTCCAGCCGGTCGGCGAATTTGAACTGCTTGCCCAGTTTATCCGCTTCGGGATAGACTATCACCCGGAAACCGGCCTCCCGAAGCTCCCTGGCGGCCGCCAAAGAGGCTGGAAGGCTCTCATCGTCAAAGACAGTCACGATCACTTGCGGTTGGTTCCCCAGCCGCTCAGGGATCACCCCGGCATCCCGCAGCACCAGCTCAATCACCACATCCCCCATGGCAAAGCCGACGCCCGGCAGGCGCATCCCGCCCACATCTGAAACCAGGTTGTCATAGCGTCCGCCGCCCAGGATCGCCCGGGACTGGCCGCCCAACTCAAAGGCTTCAAAGACCGTCCCTGTGTAATAATCCAGCCCGCGGATCACCTTGGGGTTGTATTCAACGTACTCTCTCACTCCAAAAGCCTCAATCAGCTCAAAGAAGGCCACCAATTCCTTCGAATCCTGCCACAAAGCAGCGTTGTTGAGCAGCTTTAGCAGGCCGTCGACCTGGATTTCTGACAGGCCGGCATCTAGCGCGAAGGCGCGCCACGCTTTTTCCGAGAGCTTATCGAGCTTGTCTACAATGCGGAACACCTTCGGGCGCAAGCTCTTTGGGATCTTCAGGGTCGAGAAGGCTTCGTCCATCAAGCGCCGGTTGTTAACGTAAATCCGCACCTGATCAGGTGAAAGTCCGGTTTCTTTAAAGAAGGAGGCAGCAATCGCCACCATTTCCGCATCCCCAGCAACGCTTTCCGTCCCCACCAGGTCGATGTTCCACTGGTAAAACTCCCGGGTGCGCCCGCGCTGGGGGTTTTCATAGCGCCAAAAAGGCCCAATTGACCACCAGCGCATCGGGAAGGGGATCGCATACTGCTGCTGGGCCACCATCCGGGCCAGGGTCGGGGTCAGCTCAGGGCGCAGGGCCAGCCGGTCATCCCCCGGGGAATCGAACACGAAGGACTGCTCCTGAACCAGCTCTTCGCCAGACTTGGCGGCATACAGCTCCAGAAATTCCAGACAGGGCCCATCGTATTCCTGGTAGCCAAAGCGTGTCGACACCTCCCGGATGAGGTCAAACATCCAGCGCCGGACGGCCATATTCTCAGGGTAAAAATCCCGGGTTCCTTTGACACTGCGCACAATTTCTGCCATAAAATCCTCAAATTTTTCTTTAGGTTTTGATTCACCCTACCATTTTACCCTGTCTGTTGAGAAGGCTCATCAACAATTCAACGGATTGATTTAACCAAACATTGAAAACTAAAGCCTTCGGATACCCTTCCGAAATACCAAAAGCTTGAAGCACAGTTAAAAAAATTCCTTCCCACCCCCGTGGTACGGATGGGGCGGCCAAGGACGCAAATCTCAAAATGGATCAAGCCTGTACCATCAATATTCTGTAAACCTTCAGCATATGGTAAAGTAATGGGCGATGATAGGATAAAATTGGTGCAAATGAAACGTGATCAAATTAAAGAAGGAAAAGATGAAATTAAGCAAAATCATTCAACTCATTAACGGAAAAGTGCTGACAGATCAGGCTGTAGACGGCAGAGAGATCGCCGGGGCGATGGGCGCAGACCTGATGAGTGATGTGCTCTCCTCAATCAAACCGGAATCGATCCTGCTGACCGGGCTGTGCAACCCCCAGGTCGTACGGACCGCCCTGATTGCCGATATTCACGCCATCATCTTCATCCGCGGCAAGAACCCCGCCCAGGAAACCATCGATCTGGCCAACCAGGAGGACATCCCCCTGGTCACCACGACCCACGGCCTGTATGACGCCTGCGGCATCCTATTTCAGGCCGGCCTGCCAAGCCTGGAAACCCAAACCCAAGACGACTGTGCCTGAGGAAACCGTTTAACCCATGGCCTCCAAAACCCCCACCATTTCCGATAAAAGCGCCGAAACGGTCACCCGAGCCGAAGAGCTGGCCTATGAACTGCGCATCCATGAGGTGATGACGGAAGAGGTGTATTCCCTCTCCCCAGACATGCAGATGGAAACCGCCCTGGACATTTTCCAAAAGGAGCGTTTTTCTGGCGCCCCGGTGCTTCAAAATGATGAATTGATCGGCATCCTGAGCATTGAAGACCTGATCCGAGCCCTGCGTGAGAAGAACCTTTCCGCTCAGGTTCGAGATTATATGAGCACCGACCTGGCCACGGTGCGAAAGTCTGACCCGGTGGTGGAAGCCCTCAAGACTTTTAACCGAACGAAGTACGGACGTTTGCCGGTTTTAAATACAAATGGCTCCCTGGCCGGGATCATTACCAAAGGCGACATCTCCAACGGCCTGTTAATTGCCCTGCAGCGAGATTATCACGCTGAAGAATTGATCCGCTACCGTGCCAGCCACCTCTTTGAAGACATCGTCTCCGATCGGACCAGCCTGATCTTGCGCTATGACATCCAAAAAGGCGATTTTATTCACGGGGGCAACGCCTCCAGCAATATCAAACGCGCCCTGTTACGTCTGGGCGCGGCGCCCCAACTCGCCCGGCGCTGCGGGATCGCTGTTTACGAAGCGGAGATGAACCTGATCATCCATACCGATCAAGGCGGCACCCTGCGGGTGGAGATCGAACCCCACAAGATTACCATGGAAGCCTATGATAACGGACCTGGCATTGAGGATGTCGAACTGGCCATGAAGCCCGGCTACTCCACCGCTACCAACGAGGTACGCGAGATGGGCTTTGGCGCTGGGATGGGTTTGGTCAATATCAAGCGCTGCGTGGACGAAATGCGTCTGATCTCTTCCCAGGAACGCGGCACCAATTTGTATATGATCATGTACCTTAATGACACCGACAACAACCCCCAGACTGTTGCCTAACCTCCGTAATAGAAATTTAAGAAAGCGCTTATGAACCTCCAGGAAATTATCGATCAACTTGGCCTAGAAATTCTCACCCAGGGTACAGACTTGTCGGCTGTGCAGGTCAAAAGCGGCTACTGCTCCGACCTGCTGAGCTGCGTCATGACTGGGGCCAGCCCGGAAGGCCTCTGGATCACCCTCATGGCGCACAGCAACATTGTGGCTGTGGCTGCCCTGCTGGATTTGTCTGCCATCATCATCACCGAAGACGCCCAACCCGATCCAGAGACCCTCACCCAGGCGGAACAAAAGGGCGTGACGATCCTCTCCACACCTGCGGACAACTTCGAAACCGTTGGCAGGCTTTGGGAGCTTGGTTTAAGGGCTTCACAAGACTAGAGACGCAAAGAAAACCAATCTTGAAAACTTTTCAGGCAGAACTCCATGTGCACACTGTCCTTTCACCCTGTGCGGGCGTGGAGATGATCCCTCCGCTCATCGTACAAAATGCCATCGCACGGGGCATCAACCTGATCGCCATCACCGACCACAACGCCAGCGAGAACATTCAAGCAGTGATGAAGGCAGCCGAAGGCAGCAGCCTGGTTGTGCTGCCCGGTATGGAACTGCAAACCGAAGAGGAAATTCACAGCTTGTGTCTATTTGATCGCCTGGAGCAGATCCAGGCCCTCCAGGCGATCGTTGACAAAACCCTGCCTGATATTCCCAATAAGATAGATTATTTTGGAGAACAATTTATTGTTGATGAGACCGGAGAATTTATCCGCCGAAAGGAAATCTTGTTGATCAATTCCACGCGCTTGAGCTATGAAGACGCCTACCAGACCGTCACCGACCTGGGGGGGCTCTTCATCCCGGCTCATGTGGACCGACAGGCCTTTGGACTGATCTACCGTTTGGGTTTCGTACCGCCGGAACCGCACCCTATCGCGCTTGAGATCTCACGGCATATCTCTCGTGAAGATGCGGTTGAAAAATACCCCCAATTAGGCAGCTTCCCGCTCATCCAGAGCGGTGATGTGCATTATCTGGAGGATTTTTTAGGTGCCAATCGCTTTTGGATCGAAAAACCCACCATTGCAGAGATAAAAATGGCGTTCAAGGGGGAAAACGAGCGCGATTTTGAGCTTAAAAATCGTAATTGACGATTCTCCACGTTCTATATGACATTTGTGTATTGACCAGATCATCAAGCCGGATTAAACTCATTTGTGGTTAATTTCACAATCGCAGTCCACCGCGCCTGTTAACCTCAAGCGATACCTGGAGAATGACATTAGATGCAGAAAACACTAGAAAAAACATTCACCGACGAGGCCCTGCTGGACCCAACAAAAAGGGCCCTTGTAGACCGCATCCTTGATGAGAACAAGGATCTACCCGGCGCCACGATGGTGGTGCTCAACGGCATTCAAGACGCCATCGGTTACATCTCATCAGAGATGCAGGTGTATGTCGCCGAAGGCTTGGGTGAACCGATCAGCCGTATACACGGCGTGGTGTCGTTTTATTCCTTCTTCACCACCACCCCACGCGGCCAGCATACCATCAAGTTCTGCGTGGGCACAGCCTGCTATGTGGCCGGCATTGACCAGATTGTTGAGAAAGCCAAACAGATCCTCGGCATTGAGCCAGGAGAGACCACCGAAGACGGATTGATCACCCTGGAGCTCTGCCGATGCGTAGGCGCATGCAGCCAGGCGCCGGTGATTGTTGTCGATGATGAGGTCCAGGGCCGCGTGAAAGCCAACCGCTTCCCAAAGACCATCCAGGATCTCAAATCTCAGGAATCCTGACTTGCGTGAACTGGCCCTGCATATCCTTGATATCGCTGAAAACAGCATTTCAGCAGGCGCTGATCAAATCAGGATCCTGGTGGAAGAGAACTTGACAGAGGATTTGCTCAGGATCCGCATTGAGGATAACGGCCAAGGGATGAACGCTGAGACTCTGACGAGGATCACCGATCCCTTTGTGACCTCCCGCACGACCCGCAAAGTGGGCCTCGGCATCCCGTTTTTCAAAGCAGCCGCGGAGGCCTGTGAAGGGACCTTTACAATTCAATCCAAACCTGGTCAGGGGACCACGGTCGAGGCGACCTTCAAACACAGCCACATTGACCGCATGCCCCTGGGTGATCTGACGGGCACATTGTTAACGCTGATCATTGGCTCGCCAGAAGTGCATTGGATCTTCGAATACCGGGTAGACCAGCAGCGTTTTGTGTTCGACGACGAACCGATCAAGGAAACCCTGATGGGGCTGCCCCTTTCCGAACCCGCGGTGATGAAATTCATTCGCCAGGATATCGAAACCGGCATCCATACTGTCCGCGAGGATGCTGAATCGAAACAAGCAACAGGACAATAAACCTACAGGAGTGAAACATGGCAAACGTAAAATCTTTAGACGACCTCAAAAAAATTCGCGATGAAGCCCTCAAAAAACAGCAGCTTAAAGAAACCTCGGGAAAGACAGAGGTCATTGTGGGCATGGGCACCGTCGGCATCGCGGCAGGGGCGCGTGAAACCCTCAAAGCGATCCTGGATTTGATCGAACACGAGAACCTGAGCGATATCATCGTCCGACAGACGGGCAATATTGGCCTGGATTCATATGAGCCGATCGTGCAAGTTGTGAAGCCCGGTGAGGAAAAAGTCACCTATGGGAAAGTCAACCCCGACATGGCCCGTCGCGTGATTAAAGAACACGTTCTCGAAGGTGAGATCGTCAAAGACTATCAGATTGAAGGATAAAACACACAGAATCTAATAAATTCTGGAAGGTATCAATGGCTTATTTTCGTTCACATGTCCTCGTATCCGTCGATCCCGTCTGCGTCCAAAAAGGCGCCTACGATCTGATTGACGCGCTTCAGGATGAGCTGGTCAAACAAGGCCTGGTTGATGAGATTCAGGTGCTGGAAACCTCCCGCATCGGGGATCCTGACGTCATGGGTCCGGACCTGATGGTCTACCCTGAAGCGGTTCACTACACCAATTTATCGGTAGATGATGTTCCCTTCCTGGTGGAAGAGCATTTCCTCAAAGGACGTGTCGCGGAACAATACATCCAGGAGGCCAGAGCGGTGGTTGATGAAGAATTGTCCGCACCGCAGGCCAAAGAAGTCCGGATCGTCTTAAAGAATATCGGGGAAATCGATCCCTTTAATATTGAGGAATACATCGCACGGGATGGCTACCTGGCTCTGGGCAAAGCCCTGACTGAAATGACCCCGGAAGAGACCATCCAGGAAGTATTGGATTCCGGCCTGCGCGGCCGAGGCGGCGCAGGTTTTCCCACTGGC
Source organism: uncultured Candidatus Brevefilum sp. (assembly GCA_964558525.1). Taxonomy (GTDB): domain Bacteria; phylum Chloroflexota; class Anaerolineae; order Anaerolineales; family Anaerolineaceae; genus Brevifilum. Next base: position 52,110 of record CAZLEK010000001.1, on the reverse strand, counting down.
CTGAAGTGGCGTTTTATCCGCACTGCCGAAGGCGATCAAAAATTCATGATCTGCAATGCCGATGAGGGCGACCCAGGCGCCTTTGCCAACCGCCGGGTACTGGAAGGCGACCCCCATGCCGTGATCGAAGGCATGATCATTGGGGCCTATGCCGCTGGCGCCCACCAGGGGTACATCTACTGTCGGGCGGAATACCCGATTGCCGTCCGCACGATGAAGACCGCCATCGAACAGGCCCGCAGCTTTGGCCTCCTGGGCGAGGACATCCTCGGTTCCGGCTTCTCATTTGATCTTGAAGTGCGCATGGGTGCGGGGGCTTTCGTCTGCGGCGAAGAGACTGCGCTGATGGCCTCCATTGAGGGTCAGCGCGGCGAACCTCGCCCTCGTCCGCCCTTCCCGGCGCAGAAAGGCCTATGGGACCAACCCTCCAATATCAACAACGTGGAGACTTATGCCATTGTCCCGCAGGTTATCCTGAAGGGCGCCGAATGGTTTGCCAGCCTGGGCTATCAAAAAAGCACCGGCACCAAAACTTTTTCCATGGCTGGCGACGTCAAGAACACCGGCCTGATCGAGGTCCCTTTTGGGATCTCCCTGAGAGAGATCATCTATGATGTCGGCGGCGGCATTAAAGAAGACAAGCGGTTCAAGGCTGTCCAAACCGGCGGTCCCATGGGGGGATGCCTGCCGGAAGCTTACCTGGACCTCCCAATGGATTACGAAGCCCTGGCGGAAGCCGGCTCGATCCTCGGCTCCGGCGGTCTGGTTGTCATGGACGAAGACACCTGCATGGTCGACATCGCCCGGTTTTTCATGGAGTTCACCCAGGATGAAAGCTGCGGAAAATGCACCCCCTGCCGGGTAGGCACCCGCCGCATCCTGGAGATCCTGACCCGCATCTGCGAAGGCAAAGGGGTCCCGGAAGATATTGACACCCTGCGGATGCTTTGCGATCAGATCAACGAAAACAGTCTATGTGGTTTGGGGAAAGGCGCTCCCAACCCGGTCAAGAGCACCCTGGAGCATTTCCTGGACGAATATGAAGCCCATATTTTTGAGAAGCGCTGCCCGGCTAAGGTCTGCAAAGCGCTGATCCGCTTTGAAATCCAAGACGGGCCGTGCACGGGCTGCACACTCTGCGCCAGGAACTGCCCCGTGGACGCCATCTCCGGTGAGCGCCGCCAGACGCATGTGATTGACCCTGACATTTGTATTAAATGCGGCATCTGTGAACAGCTCTGTCCCTATGATGCCATTGAGATTGTCTGAAAATTCGCCAAGGAATCAACACAGAGGAGGAAGGTTATGTCAGTTGCAGTCAAGGAAGGACAGGATGCCCGTCAGCTCGTGCGGGATCTTGTCGAAGAACAGGGACGTGAGAAAGCAGAACTCATCCCCATTCTTCACGAGATTAACAGCGCCCTGGGCTACATCTCCGATGAAGCCATCCAGGAATTAAGCGAGCAGATGCAGGTCCCCACCAGCCAGATCTATTCCGTGGCGACCTTCTATCGAATGCTTTCCACGGAACCGCGTGGACGCCATGTGATCCAGTTCTGTGAGAGCGCGCCCTGCCATGTCGCCGGGGGACGCCTGGTTTGGCAAAAACTACAGCAGGAATTGGGATTGGATAAGGGCGAAACCAGCGAAGACGATCAATGGACCTTACTAACCGTCAGCTGCCTGGGGGTATGCGGCGTCGGCCCGGTCATGATCATTGACAATGATATCTACGGGAACGTGACACCTGACCAGGTGCCGGATATCCTCAGCAATTACAAATAGGAGAGCCTGATGAAAGCAACACGATCAATGGTACTGGTATCAAGCGATCCTGACAGCCTGGAACAGGGCGCGCTGGAGGTTTTTAACCAGCTCCAAAGGCAAATTCAGGCCTACGGCCTGGAAGAAGAAATTTCGCTTTCGATGGCCAATGACATCGATAAGCTCGGCCATAATCCCCTCGTGCTGGTCTACCCCGATGCCGTCATTTACGGCCGGGTAACCCCTGAGGATGTTTCGGAAATTGTGGAAGAACACCTCTACAAAGGTCGTGTGGTTGAGGAAAAGCAAATTTCCCCCTACGACCTGTCTGGCCGGATCGCCTGGTTGACTTCCCGCAAGGGCAGCCTGCCGGCGGAAAACCGCATCGTTCTAAAAAACGTCGGCCTGATTGACCCGGAGAACATTGATGAGTACATCATCAAAGAAGGCTACGAGGCGCTTGGAACAGTCCTTAAAGAGATGACCTCCGAAGCGGTCATCGACGAGATTAAAAAGTCAGGCCTGCGGGGACGCGGCGGCGCAGGTTTCCCCACCGGTTTGAAATGGCAGTTTGTCTCCGGCGCTAAGGGCGACAAAAAATATGTGATCTGCAATGCCGATGAAAGCGAACCGGGTACTTTTAAAGATCGCCTGGTCCTCGAGGGCGACCCGCATGCCATCATTGAAGCAATGATGATCGCCGCCTATGCCGTTGGCGCCGATGAAGGCTTTGTTTACATTCGCGGTGAATATGGGTTGGCCATCACCCGCATGAAGAAAGCCATCCGACAAGCTCGAGAATACGGCCTGCTGGGTGAAGAGATTTTCGGGACGGACTTTTCCTTCGACCTGCATATCCATGCCGGCGCGGGGGCCTATATCTGCGGTGAAGAAACGGCCTTGATCGAATCGATTGAGGGCAATCGGGGCGAACCCCGTCCCCGTCCACCCTATCCCACCACAGCTGGCCTGTGGGCCAAACCCACCCTGGTCAACAACGTGGAAACCCTGGCAAATATTCCGGCCATCATCCGGAATGGGGCCGACTGGTATAAAGCCATCGGTACCCCTTCCAGCCCGGGCACCAAGGTTTATACCATCTTGGGCAATGTCAATGTGACCGGTTTGATCGAGGTTCCCATGGGAATCACCCTGCGGGAGGTCATCTCAATTTACGCCAAAGGGATGAAGAATGGGTCCAGCTTCAAACTTGCCCAGACCGGTGGATCAAGCGGTTCCATCATTCCAGCCAGCCTGCAGGATACACCCATGGATTTTGACTCCTTCAGCAAGGCGGGGGTTTCCCTGGGCTCCGGTGCGCTGCTGATCGCCAATCAGGAAACCTGTGTGGTGGACCTAGCGAAAGTGCTGCTGAACTTCTTCCGCCAGGAAAGCTGCGGCAAGTGCAACCCCTGCCGGATCGGAAATAAGCGCGCCTTTGAGATCCTTTCGAACATTGCAGAGGGTGTTGGAACCCTGCAAGATTTGGAGGACATGCAGATGATGAGCGAGCAGCTGATCCAGCTCTCCAACTGCGGACTAGGCCAAACAGCCGGCTCACCCCTCAACGACATCTTAGACCATTTCCGGGCGGAAGTTGAAGCCCATATCAAACTCAAAGTTTGTCCCGCAGGCGTCTGCCCCATGAGCGGACGCCGGGCACATCAGATCGACTGAAAAACAATTAATGGAGTATCAGAACATGATAAAACTCACAATTGACGATAAAACGATTGAGGTGCAGGAAGGAACCACCGTATTGGAGGCTGCAGAAGCGGCTGGTCTGTACGTCCCCACCCTGTGCCACCATCCTCAACTGACCCCATACGGCGGCTGCCGGCTGTGCATGGTGGAAGTCGAGGGCGCCCGCACACTGCAGCCCTCCTGCACACTCCCAGCCACTGACGGTATGGTGGTCAAAACCAATACCGAAAAGATCGTAAACGCCCGTAAATTCGTGTTGACCCTGATCTTTAGTGAACGCAACCATTTCTGCATGTACTGCCCGGTCAGCGATGGCGACTGTGAACTTCAAAACCGGGCCTATGATGAAGACATGACCCATTGGGATCTCCAGCCGAACTGGCAGCCCTTTGAAGTCGACGCCTCGCACCCCTTCATCGTACTGGACAACAACCGCTGCATCCTCTGCCGCCGCTGCGTTCGCGCCTGTGGGGAGCTGGTGGGCAATTACACCCTCGGCTTTGAAGAGCGCGGTGCAGACAGCCTGTTGGTGGCGGATTACAACGTGCCCCTGGGAGAGAGCACCTGCATCTCCTGCGGCACCTGTGTGCAGATCTGTCCCACCGGCGCCTTGATCGACCGCCAGAGCGCCTACCAGGGCAAAGAGACCGAAGTCGACCACCATGTAGGTGTCTGCGTGGAATGCTCGGTCGGCTGCCAGCGCGATGTCCTCACCCGGGACAACCGCCTGATCCGCATCGAAGGTGAATGGGATGCAGAACCCAACCACGGCCTGCTGTGTGACAAAGGCCGCTTCCTGCCCCTGGAAGACGACCGCTCTCGTTTATTAACGCCTCTGGTGCGGAAAAACGGCAGCCTCAAAGCTGCCACCTGGGAAGAAGCCCTCCAGGCGGTTGCAGACGGTCTTGGTAACGGCGAAGGCCTGGCTGCAATGGCGTCCACCCGCCTGCCTGTGGAGGATTTGGCCCTGTTCAAAGCCATCTTCGCCGATGGTCTCAAAGCCGGACTGGTCACCAGCCTGGAAGAGGGCAAACCGACGGCCGCCTTATCCGCTCTGGCTGATGAGCTGGGCAAACCCTTCGAATCCAGCCTGAATGCGCTCAAGCACACGGACGCCGTGCTGTCGCTTGAACTCGACCTGGTCAACGAACACCAGGTGGCTGGTTTCTTCATCAAACGCCAGCTCCTGGAAGGCACCCGGCTGATCGTTGCTGGCGGCGAAAAAAACCAGCTGGTTGAAAACGCCACAGACTCATTGACCCTCAAACCCGGCGATGAATCACAATTCCTGGCTGAACTGCTGAAGGCAGTGGAAAAAGGTTCGGATGACGAGGCCTTGAACAAGGCAGCGGAGGCGCTGCAGAATGCAGAAAAACCCTGCATCATTTACGGCGCGTCTTTTGCCGAGAATGCCGATAAAGCCGCGCTTCAAACCCTGCTCAAGCTGGCGGAGGTCTTGGATGCCGCTCTGATTGGGGTCAAAGGCGATGCCAACAGCATGGCTGCAGCCCAGCTTGAGTTGGAAGCAGCCATTAAAACCGACGGGATCCAATCGGCGTTTGTTCTGCTGGGAGATGAAGAGCCCTCTCAGAAGCTGACAAAGACCTTAGAAGAAGTCCCCTTTGTGGTGGCTCAGGCCGCCTACGGCTCGCAGCTGACCGGCAATGCCGATGTCGTCCTCCCCGTCGCCATGTGGGCGGAGCAATCTGGGACCTATTTGAGCCTTGATGGGCGCTTACAGAGGGCTGTGCAGGCCCTGGAATCCCCAGAGGGCGTCCTTTCTTCCCAAGAAGCCCTGCAAAGAATCGCAGAAACGCTCTCGCTTGAACCTGAAACAGATTGGGAAGCCAGCCTGAAGGCCCGCACCCCCACTGTGGCATTACAGGAAGCATGACAAATCCCGGTAAAATACTGGTTGATGAGTTGAAAGGAAGCTTAAATGTCAAAACCTAAAGTAGCAACGGATTGGTTGTGTGGTTGCGCTGGCTGCCATATGTCCATCCTGGATATTGATGAACGTATCTTGCAGGTTGTGGAACTGGTGGATTTGCGATCGACCCCCATCACTGACCTGAAAGAACCGGATGAGGATGGCGTGGACGTCGGAATCCTCGAAGGTGGGATCAACAATACCTATAACGAGGAGGTCGCCAAAAAGATGCGCGCACGCAGCAAATTCCTGGTTGCCCTGGGAGACTGCGCGGTTTTCGGCGGCGTTCCTGCCATGCGCAACTTCGTGGGCGTGGATGCTGCCCTTAAACGAGCCTATATTGAGGCGGAGAGCAATGACCAAGAAGGCAAAATTCCCTCATCGCCTGAATTAGCAGTTATGACCCGGGTGCGTGCAGTCCAAGAGGTTGTGAAAGTAGACCTGCACATCCCCGGTTGTCCCCCCGATGCAGATGTGATCTTTTATGCGCTGACGGAGCTGGCCCAGGGCCGCATCCCAGACATTAAAGATGAAAAACTGCACTGGCACTAGGAGAAAACTTATGGCAACTGAAAAAATAACCATTGAACCAGTGACCCGAATTGAAGGTCACGCCAAGGTCACCATCCATATGAATGATGACGGCGCTGTTGACCATGCTTATTTCCATGTCAACGAATTCCGAGGCTTCGAAAAATTCTGTGAAGGGCGCATGGTGTTTGAAATGCCGCAGATCACACCTCGCATTTGTGGGATCTGCCCGGTAAGCCATCACCTTGCCGCCGCCAAAGCTGGCGATATCGTCATGGGTGTGGAACCGCCTCGTCCAGCCTCCCTGCTGCGTGAACTCATGCACATGGGACAGATCATCCAGAGCCACGGCATGCATTTCTTCGAACTCGCCGGACCTGATTTGATCTTGGGCTTTGATGCCGAACCAGCTACTCGCAATGTCGTGGGTTTGATCGGCGCTGACCCGGACCTGACCGTACGAGCCGTACAACTGCGAAAATTCGGGCAGGACATCATTTACCAGGTGGGCGGCCGAAGGATCCACCCGAACTTCGCCGTACCTGGCGGGGTCAATCGGGCCCTGACTGAAGAAAAACGTGATCATATGCGCGCTGGCCTCGAAAAAGCCCAGGAAACCACTTTGATCGGGATCCAACTGATCAAAGATTGGGCCGATGCCAATATTGAAGATGTCGAAAAATTCGCTGTCTTTGACACAGGCTATTTTGGCCTGGTGACGCCTGAAAATGGGTTGGAGCTTTACGAAGGCAACATTCGGCTCGTCGACAAAGACGGGAAGCAGCTTGAGTGTTTTGACGCTCAAGACTACCTGGAGATAGTATCTGAGCATGTCGAAGATTGGTCCTATCTCAAATTCCCATATTACAAAAAGATGGGCTGGCCGGAAGGCGTCTACAGGGTGGGCCCCCTGGGACGTTTGAATGCGATTGACAAAATCGATACGCCCCTGGCGCAAAAAGAGTTCGAGGTTTACCGGCAGATCAATGGCGGCAAACCCGTCCCGCAAACCCTGTACTACCATTATGCCCGCCTGATCGAAACCCTCTTTGCTGTTGAACGGACCCGCGAACTCCTGGAAGATCCGGATATTTTGAGCAAGGACATCCTCAATAAGAAATTTAACTTCAAAGGCGAGGGCGTAGGCGTGATCGAAGCGCCGCGCGGCACTTTGTTCCACCATTACAAAGCCAAACCCAGCGGCCAGCTCGAGCGGGTCAATCTGATCGTCTCCACCGGCCACAACAACTGGGCGATGAGCGAAGCGGTGGATTCCGTTGCGAAAACCTACGTCAAAGGACCTCAGGTTCAAGAGGGCATGCTCAACCGGGTGGAGGCCGCCATTCGCGCCTACGACCCCTGCCTCTCCTGTTCCACACATGCGATTGGCCAAATGCCAATCCAAATCGATGTATTGGACCCTGAAGGCAAAGTGCTTCAGACCCTCCAACGGGATTAGACCCAAACAACAACCCCTCCTTTTTCATTTCATCAGGAGGGGTTCACCACCTTGACTTAGGGGAATTGGTTATGAAAGCAGATACGCTTGTGATCGGATATGGCAATGCTGACCGCCAGGATGATGGCGTGGGCTGGCACATCCTTAAAGCCCTGGCTGAAAAGGTCGGCGCCAGCATACCGGAAGACCCCGGCGCCGCCATCGAGGTTGAAAGCGATACCGTTGACCTGATGTTCATCCTCCAGATCTACCCGGAATTGGCAGAAGACATCTCTCATTACAATCGGGTGTGCTTCGTAGACGCGCATACATCTGATATCCCGGAAGAGATCGCCTGGGTTGAGCTCTCGCCAGAATACGAGAAATCTCCGCTGACGCACCATATGTCCCCCAGAACAGTTCTCTCCATTGCTGGCGCGATCTATGACCGAATACCAGAAGCGATCCTCGTTTCCGTGCGGGGTTTCCACTTTGAGTTTGAGCGTGAACTCAGCCCCAAAACGGCTGCCCTGGCAGAAAAAGCGACCCAGCGGATTTGGAAGTGGGTTGCCGACAGGGATTAAGTCAATGAGGGTTATCACATTGGGTAAATGACATCTGGCAATTTCAAAAAATCTATTCCGCAAGTAAATTATGTAAGCAGATAATTTAGGGAAAATCCCTCTGAGGTAAAGAATGCTTAATCAGGCTGATTTGACATCCACAATAAAGACCATTCCCTGGTTCTTGGAACTGGCCCCAGACAGCCTTCAGCGTTTAACCAAGATCGCGGAAATTCGCACCTACGAAAGAGGCGACGTCATTTTTTCAGAAGGCGAACAGCATCCCTTCCTGTATATCATCCTGGAAGGACGGGTGTGTCTTGAAAGCTACGTCCCGGGGCATGGCTCACTGCCGATCCTGACAGCTGAATCTTTGGATGTCATCGGTTGGTCCAGCCTGACTCCCGTGGTAAGGCAAAAAACCAGCACCGCCCGTGTTTTGGAGCGCGCCAACCTGCTCACTTTTCCGGCTGACAGGCTGATGGCCGTCTGTGAGTTGGATTGCAACCTGGGTTTCATCATAATGCGTAGGCTGGCAAACATTGTGGCTTCTCGCATGTTGAACCATCGCCTGCATCTCCTCGGCATCCTGTCCTGCCAGAGCGATTGACCCCAAATACTATAATTATTATCCTAAAAGGTTTATAATAAGGTAATGCATGAACTTTCAGTAACCGAAAGCGTGCTTGAGATCGCTTGTAAGCATGCTGAAAAAGCCCAGGCGACGAAAGTCACCGATATTTACCTTGAAATTGGCCGCCTGTCCAGCATCGTGGATGACTCCGTTCAGTTTTACTGGGAAATGATCAGTAAGGACACCCTCTGTGAGGATGCCAAACTGCATTTCAAACGGGTCCCGGCCAAACTGATCTGCCTCGAGTGCCAGTGTGAATATGCACTAGAGGATGAGCTTCAACCCTGCCCAAACTGCGGCAGCGCCAGGATAAAAGTTCTTTCCGGCGATGAATTTAATCTGGACAGCATCGAAATACAAAGGGAATCATGAGTGAAAAACGCGTAACCATTGTTGAAAAAATTCTAAGTGAAAATGACCGCCTGGCAGATGAAAATCGCCGGCGGATCGACAAATCCAACACCTATGCGATCAACCTGATGGCATCGCCAGGGGCAGGTAAAACCAGCTTTATTCTGGCAACCATCCATGCCTTGCTGGATGAAAACGTCCAAATTGGCGTCATTGAGGGTGATACCGCGCCGGTGACCATCGACTCAGACAAAATTTCTGCGGCGGGAATGCCCGCCGTCCAGGTGAATACCGGCGGGCAGTGTCATCTTGATTCTTTAATGATAGAAAGCGCATTGGCCCAGCTACCATTGGATGAACTGGATCTGCTGATCGTCGAAAATGTTGGCAATCTAATCTGCCCGGCTGCTTTTAACTTGGGAACGCACAGCAGTATCGTCATCTCCAGCGTGCCGGAAGGCGACGATAAGCCCTACAAGTATCCCAATATCTACCGCGGACTGGATGTTCTGATTATCAATAAAATCGATCTCCTGCCCTATCTTGATTTTGATATGGATTACTTCAAAAAAGGGGTGGAAATGCTCAACCCCGGGCTGCAAACCTTCGCGCTGTCCTGTAAAACCGGTGAAGGTCTGGAGAACTGGCTCCAGTGGTTGCGCTCTAAACTGCCAGGCAGGTAGAAATTATCCCGATGTCCCCATCCAGCCTTCATATTCATATCAATGGCATCGTCCAGGGGGTTGGTTTTCGGCCCTTTATCTACAACCTGGCCCAACAATACGGATTGAAGGGTTGGGTGCGGAACTCCGCCAGCGGTGTGGATATTGAGGTCACCGGAAACCAATCAGATCTTCAGGCCTTTGTGGATGCTATCCCCCTGGATGCGCCGCCCCTGGCCCAGATTGATTTAATCGATTCGCATGAAATAGATCTGCAAGCCTTTACTGATTTCACCATCATTAAAAGCAAGGACCGCAGTTCGGATTTCATTCCCATCTCTCCTGATGTGGCCATCTGCGCACAATGCCAGCAAGAATTATTCGATCCGCAAGACCGCCGATACCGCTATCCATTCATCAACTGCACGAATTGCGGCCCCCGCTTCTCCATCATCAAGGATATTCCTTACGACCGTCCTAAAACGAGCATGGCCGGTTTTATAATGTGTGCGGACTGTCTAGAGGAATATGAAAACCCCGCTGACCGCCGCTTTCACGCCCAACCGGTCGCCTGCCCGGCTTGTGGGCCCCAGGTCTGGTTTGAGGTTGAACCTGGACAAGTCACGGCGGATCAGTCTGAGGCCATCACCCTGGCGCGCCAATTTCTAGCGGAAGGTAAGATCCTGGCAGTGAAGGGCCTGGGAGGCTTCCACCTGGCCTGTGATGCGGCCAACCCGGAAGCCGTGGCTCGCTTGCGAGCGCGCAAGGACCGCCCCGCTAAACCCTTCGCCTTAATGGCCTTTGGTCTTAAGCAAATCCGCGAATTCGCACAGATATCAACGGAAGCGGAAACCCTGCTTTCAGGCCCTCAAGCGCCGATCGTCTTGCTCCCCAAGCAGTCCTCAACCAGCCTGGCTGAGGAGGTCGCCCCTGGCCAATCTCGATTGGGTTTTATGCTGCCGTACACACCCTTGCACCTCCTCCTTCTTGAACCTGAGAAGGGCTTTCCCAAGGTTCTCGTGATGACCAGCGGCAACCGCTCTGAAACCCCTATCCTGCATGAAAATCCAGCCGCCCGCGAACAACTGGCGGAGGTTGCAGACGGCTTTTTGCTGCATGACCGGCCAATCCACCGCCGGATCGATGACTCTGTCTACACATTGATCAACGGCCAGCCATATCCTCTCCGACGGGCGCGTGGTTATGCCCCAAACCCGATCCGGCTTTCCGATCAACTTCCCCAAATCCTGGCGGTGGGGCCGCAAATGAAGAATACTTTCTGCCTGACGCGAGACCGCTATGCCTTCCTAAGCCACCACATTGGCGAAATGGACCACTGGGAAACCTACCAGGACTACCGGGAATCGGTCGCGCATTTTGAATTTTTATTCCGGATCCAGCCCCAGGCCATCGCTTATGATCTGCACCCGGATTACACCACCACCCATTACGCCCTTGAGCGGGCGATGGATGAAGACCTGCCGCGCTACCCAGTGCAGCACCACCACGCGCATCTCGCCGCCGGGATGGTCGAAAATGGCGTTCCGCCGCTGCAAACCACGGCCGGGTTGATCTTTGACGGTACCGGCTATGGGGAGGATGGCACAATTTGGGGCGGCGAAGTGTTAGTGGGGAATTGCCTGGCGTTTGAACGCCGTGCCCACCTTAAGCCTGTGCCGCTGCCAGGTGGTGATGTGTCCATCCGCAAGCCAGCTCGCATGGCCTTGAGCACCCTCTGGGCATACGGCTTCCCCTGGGAGGAAAACCTGGCGTCCGTCCGATTTCTATCCGGTGATGAAATCAAAGCGCTGAAGACACAGCTTGAAAGTGGGCTTAACACCCCCACAACCTCGAGCATGGGCCGCCTGTTCGACGCCGTCTCTGCACTGTTGGACATCCGGCAGTCCATTTCCTATGAGGCGCAGGCAGCCATTGAATTGGAAGCATTGGCTGACCCTGAAGTCATGGGGTATTATCCATGGCAGTTGGATGGCAAAGTCATCGATCTCCATCCGCTGCTGGATGCGCTCCTGGCAGACCTGAAAGGCGGCGCTCAGGCGTCCACAGTGGCGGGCAAGTTCCACAACACCATTGCACAAATGTCCCTGGAGATTGCTCTGGACATTCAAAAGAAAGCAAGCATTAACAGCTTCGTCCTTTCTGGCGGCGTCTGGCAGAACCAGCTCTTGCTTGAAAAGACGCTCCTGTTGATGAACGCTCACGGCCTTCAACCCCTGATCCACCGCCAAACACCACCCAATGATGGTTGTGTGGCCCTTGGGCAGGCGCTGATTGCCGCTTACCAGTATCTAAACGATAAGGAGTAAACCATGTGCCTTGGAATTCCAGGCAAAATACTCTCCATTTATGAAGATCACGGCACCAAAATGGCAAAAATTGATTTCGGCGGCGTCAGCCGGGAGGCCTGTATTGAGGTGATCCCGGAGGCCAAACCCGGAGATTGGACAATCGTCCATGCAGGTTTCGCCCTGAATTTGCTCAGCGAAGAGGAAGCCCGGGAAACCCTCGAGATTTTGCAGGAGATGTCAGACCTGGCTGATGAAAGTGAGAGCTGAGTTTGATGCCCTCTCAAAACGCGCCCGATTTTCTCGCTGGTTACCGGGATGCACGCCTGGTTAAAGCGGTCATCCATGAGATCCGGGAAAGGGTGACCCAAACCTGGACCCTGATGGAGATCTGTGGGGGCCAAACCCACGCGATCATGCAGTTTGGCCTCGACCAGCTCCTGCCCGACGAAATCGAACTGGTCCATGGTCCAGGCTGCCCGGTCTGTGTGACTGCCCTGGAATTGATCGATCAAGCCCTGTGGATCGCCCGGCAGCCTGGGGTGATCTTCACCTCCTTTGGCGACATGCTGCGCGTACCCGGGTCGCAGGCAGATCTATTCTCTGTACGCGCTGACGGTGGAGATGTACGGGTGGTTTATTCTCCGATGGATGCCGTCAAAGTCGCCCAGGAACATCCCGACCAACAAGTTGTATTCTTTGCCATCGGCTTTGAGACCACAGCCCCGGCCAACGCCATGGCGGTTCTCCAGGCTCAGAAGCTGGATCTAACAAATTTCACCATTCTGCCAGCCAACGTGCTGGTTCCGCCAGCCATGCACGCTATCCTTTCCAGCCCAGAAAACCGCATTCAGGGCTTCCTGGCGGCCGGACATGTCTGCGCGGTCATGGGCTATTGGGAATACCCCCCGATTGCAGAGCAGTACCAAACACCGATTGTCGTGACGGGCTTTGAGCCATTAGACCTGGTGAATGGCATCCTGGAAACGGTTAAGCTCCTTGAAGCAGGTCGGGTGAGCGTTGAGAACGCTTATCCCCGCGCAGTCAGTTTTGAAGGCAATCAGGCTGCCCAAAAACTAATCCAAAAAGTCTTCAAACCCGTAGACCGTAACTGGCGCGGGATTGGCACGATCCCCCAGAGCGGTTTTGGCCTCCGATCCGCTTTTGCGCCATTTGATGCCGTCCATCGGTTTGAGACCGCTGAGATCCAAACCAAAGAATCAAAGATCTGCATTGCCGGGCAGGTCCTGCAAGGGCTAAAGAAACCTAATCAATGCCCGGCTTTTGGCACCCTCTGTACGCCCCAATCCCCTCTCGGGGCGCCCATGGTGTCCTCAGAGGGAGCCTGCGCAGCCTATTACCGCTTTGCCAGAGAAGAAGGTCAATGAGCGATCAAAATCCCGAACCCATCCAGATGCAAGGACCCATGTGCCCCATTCCCCACCGACACACGGCAACCGTGGTGATCGGCCACGGCAGCGGTGGGCAGATGACCCGTGACCTGATCCAGAATGTCTTCCAGCGCCAGCTAGGCAATCCATATCTTGCTGAGGGCAACGACGCCGCCCGAGTGAAACTGACCCAAACGAACGGGAAAATCGCCATATCCACGGACTCCCATGTGGTCTCTCCCTTGTTTTATCCCGGCGGGGATATCGGCCGCCTGGCTGTATGCGGGACGGTCAATGACGTGGCCATGCTCGGCGCCCAGCCGCAATTCCTGACAGCTGGTTTTATCATCGAAGAAGGCTTCCCCATGGAAACCCTTGAGAAGGTGATTCATTCCATGGCAGAGGCCTGCCGGGAGGCGCAAGTGCACATCGTCGCCGGGGATACAAAAGTGGTTGAAAAAGGCAGCGCGGATGGATTATTCATTAATACAGCCGGGGTAGGCCTCATCCCCGATGGTAGGCAAATTGGCGGTCAGTTCGCTCGGCCGGGTGACGCTGTCTTGGTCTCTGGCACCTTAGGTGATCACGGCATAGCCGTATTACAGGCGCGCGGTGAGCTTGGTTTTGAATCCAACATCACATCCGATGTCGCCCCCTTAAATGGAATGATTGAGGCCTTGTTGGGTGAAATCCCCCAGGTGCACGTCCTGCGTGATCCCACCCGCGGCGGTTTGGCAACCACCTTGAAAGAGATTGCCTGCCAGAGTCAGGTTAGCATCCGGTTAGAAGAAGAAGCCATCCCGATCCAAAGGGAAGTGCGCACCGCCTGTGAGATGCTGGGCTTCGATCCCCTTTACCTGGCTAATGAGGGTAAGCTGATCGTGATCCTGCCTGAGCAAGCCGCCGACAAGGCGCTGGAGAGCATGCGAAATTCACCCTACGGCTCTATGGCTATGCGAATTGGCACGGTTTATGCTCAAAATCCCGGACAGGTGCTGCTTCAAACCGCCTTTGGTTCCACCCGCATGCTGGACATGCTCTCCGGGGAGCTCCTGCCCAGGATTTGCTGAGCAGCTTGACCAACCCACAAATTCCCAACTATACTTATCAACAACAAAACCAGAGATAAAAAGGATGACCATGAAAATTAATTACCAAGAAACGACCAGTGACCTGTTGACCCGCATCAACATCCACGACGCCTACGGCGCGCGCGATATTGATAAATGGATGCTGAAAGTGCTGCCCCTTGAACAGGGGATGAAAATCCTGGATGTTGGCTGCGGCGCCGGCAAACAATGTTTTTCTTTCCTTGCCCACCTCAGCGGCAAAGCAGATATCACCGGCGGAGACGTCTCCGAATCTCTGCTCAACAAAGCTAAAGAAGAAAATAAAAAACTAGGCGAGCGGGTTTGTTTCGAAGAATTGGATTTCAACAAGACGTTCCCCTACAAGGCCGACACTTATGATCTCGTCTCGTGCTGTTTCGCCATCTATTACGCAGAGGACATCCCCTTTACGATCAAAGAAATGCATCGGGTTCTCAAACCCGGCGGCCGCCTTTTCAGCACCGGCCCCATGCCCGAAAACAAGCAAATGTTCTATGAGATCATTGAAGAAGCGACCGGTAAGCAGATCCCCCCAATGCCTGGCAGCTCCAGGTATGCCTCTGAAATCCTGGATACCGTTAAAGAACAGTTCTCTGCTGTCGAACTGCATGTGTTCGAAAACCCACTTACCTTCCCCACCGTGGAGCCCTTTTTGGCTTACACTCGGGCTTCTCTTTCAGAAGACCGCCTGCTTTGGAACACATTTTTCCAGACCAAAGAAGATTTCGAAAATATCATGGGTAAAATCGCATCAGTTGCCCAGGAATGGTTTGAACGTGACGGCCAACTGGTGATGACCAAGGTCGTGGGCGGCATCCTGGCGACAAAGTAGGGACCCTTTGATGAACCATAATATGACCTTTTTCGGTGAAACAGTTTGTTTCATCGGCGCCCATCCAGATGATATCGAACTGGGCTGCGGCGCATTGATTGCCGACATCGTTGATCAGACCAATGTGGTCTGCGTGACCCTGTCGGACAATCAAAAAAACCCTGACTTGCAGCACCTGGTTGCAGAACACGGCCAATCCATGGCGATCCTTGGCGTTAAACCAGAAAATGCCATCCTGCATGATTTCACAACCCGGCGTTTTCAAGCGGCCCGACAGGACATCCTGGAAGTGATGATTGGACTCAAGCGAAAATATCACCCCGAAGTTGTCTTTGTACACACCGCTCAAGACATTCACCAGGATCATAAAACCATCACCGAAGAAGCCCTGCGCGCCTTCCGAGGGACGACGGTTTTGGGGTTTGATGTATTACGCTCGAGTTATGGCTTCTTCCCGCACTTCCTGGTGGAAGTATCCGAAGAAGCAGTCCGCAAGAAGATCCAGGCATTAAAGGCTTACCAGACCTACGCTGATAAGTATTATTTTGATGAGGACATCATCCACGCCACTGCCATCCGGCACGGCGCTCTGGCCGAAAGGCCATTTGCCGAGGGTTTTGACATCCTCAGGATCGTGGGCCAGTTTGGCGACAAGGTTTATTAAACGCAAAAAGGCTGTCCTGGGTAAATATGGACAGCCTTTTTGCATGATCAATACTCCCGCCCCTAACCACGATAACTGTTAGGTTTCCACGCCAATTTCAACCATGCCATCCTTGACCCTGACCGGAAAAGAGGCCACACCCTTTACGGCGGGCAAGGCCAGCACCTCGCCAGTGCGGATATCAAACCTGGCCCCATGTCGGGGACAAATGATCTCATGATCTTCAATCTCCCCTTCACCCAGGGGACCGTCATCATGGGTGCAGAGGTCTTCAATCGCATAGGACTCTCCAGCGATATTAAAGATGACGACGGGTAAATCGCCGATGGTGATAAATAACCGTTCTCCTGGCGGCAACTCATCCGCATGACAAACAGGATAATAAACAATCTCTGACACACGACCACCTTTTGTAGAAAATGGCGGGCAAACTACGGCCCGCCATTTGATGATTGATCCGTTTTTTTGTCCCCTTATGTGGTTTGATAACCCGTCGGGCGGGTCGAATCCTTTTTTGCCTGGCGGAGAAGCTTTGAATCAAAAGGAAACCAAAGAATATGGTCCGGGACCATCCAGCCATCCGTCAGGTATACATTGGTTCGAAACTGTACGGCAACCATTTTTTCATCCACCTGCACCACAATACCCCGCACCCAATCGCGAATACGATCACCGTTCTTCTCGTGGTCGCAATACACCTCAACTTGATCGCCCACCTGATAAGTCGTATCTTCTTCGGGTGGCCTCATAAATGGTGATCTAGCCATTAATCCTCCTGAAACAATCATTTCGTCATCATTTTTTCACACAGCTCAACTTAACTATTTTAGCAGATTTGAGCGCCATTTTCTATTAGTCTTTTATAAAAATTTTCTGGATTTAGTATCTATTCAGACATTTTCTCGCGAATCGCATCCTGGAAGCGGATTTGAACGCCTTCAAATGGAATCCGGGCCATGATTGGGTCAAAGAATCCCATCACAATCAGCTTTTCTGCCTCCTTTTGCGGAATACCTCGGCTGAAAAGATAAAAAAGCTGGTCTTCATCGATCTTACCCACCGTCGCGCCATGGGTGCAGCGGACGTCATCCGCCAGGATCTCCAACCCGGGGATTGAGTCCGCCCGAGCGTTTTTACTGAGCACCAGATTGCGATTGGCCTGGTAACCATCTGTGCCGATCGCCCCGGGGGCTACATATATCATCCCCTGCCAGACAGAACGGCTTTGGTCTTTCAATGCCCCTTTATACAGCAAATCACTGGTCGTATTCTCAGCCATATGATTCTGCTGGGTATCATGGTCCAGGTGTTGGTCACCGCTGGTGAAATAAAACCCTGACATCCGCCCCATTGCGCCGGGTTCCATCAGGTCAATATCAGAAAAATTCTTGGTCAGGTGGGTGCCCATCGCGCCGAAAATCCATTCCAGGCTGCCGTCACCCATCACATGGGCGCGTTCACGGGTGAAGGACCAAACATTTGTTCCCCATGACTGAAGTTCCACAAAGTTCAACCGGGCATTCCGGCCAACGTGCAGCTCAACAATCCCATTATGAAAAATCTGCCCTTCCTTCTCAGACGGTGGTGAAGCTGACTCATGTACAAAAGTGGCTTCAGCGCCCTCTTCCAACCAGACTAAAATATGGTTGAAATAGGCCGCATTCTCACCAACGCCCCAGAATAAACTGTGTAGGGGTTGGTCGATTTTTACGTTCTTCGGCACAAATAGAAACACGCCGTCCTGGGCCAGCGCAGCGGCAAGAGCTGTGAATTTATCCTCGTT
This sequence comes from uncultured Candidatus Brevefilum sp., assembly GCA_964558525.1. Taxonomy (GTDB): domain Bacteria; phylum Chloroflexota; class Anaerolineae; order Anaerolineales; family Anaerolineaceae; genus Brevifilum. Next base: position 34,448 of record CAZLEK010000001.1, on the reverse strand, counting down.
TGGTTTTACGATTTTCCCCAAGAATTCTTTGAGTACTTCAGGATGCTCTCTTTCAGCGGATGCAAAATCCAAAAAAATGACACCTTGTTCAGCCAACGCGCTTTCCAATCGCGACTGAGCTTCTACCGCGCCAGACACAATTTGACCCGCTCGCCGCTCACCAGTGACGATCGGATCCAGAAACCGTTCGGGCGGTTGATGCTTGAATTGGCCATTCGCCAATGAAAAGTTCTCGGAGTTTAAACCGCGAATATCCGTCCTGCGCCAAGGTTCGTCTTTTAATGTTGGAAAGGGAAGCCTAGAATATGCTTCCCAGGCTTTTTCGTGGTAAGCTCGTAGTTCTCCGTCAAGTTTCGGCAGCTGCTCGTGGGTGAACTTAAAATCTTCGGGCCTTTGCCGGACACGGCTTGATTTTTTCCGGGTGATAATCTTTGGCGCATTCGTCATCGTTTGATGTTCTTCTTTCTGATTATCCAACGGAACCGATCATCTGTAATTGGATCAATCGGTTCATTTCAACAGCATATTCCATTGGTAGTTCTTTGACCAGGGGTTCAATGAAGCCAGAGACAACCATCGTGGTGGCCTCTTCCTCACTCAGCCCGCGGCTCATCAGGTAAAATAGCTGCTCCTCGCCCACTTTTGAGACGGTTGCCTCGTGGCCCAAAGTCACATCTTGGGCATCTACCTCGATATACGGGTAGGTGTCTGACCGTGATTCAGGGTCCAGGAGGAGCGCGTCACATACCACGTTTGATTTTGATCCTTCCGCCTTGGGGTGAATCTTAAGCAGCCCGCGGTATGAAGAACGACCATTGCCCCGGCTGATTGATTTCGATGTGATCTTGCTGCTGGTATTTGGCGCAAAATGGATCGCTTTTCCGCCGGCATCCTGATGTTGGTTGGGACCTGCAAAGGCTACCGAAAGGATCTCACCGTGAGCGCCTGGCTCCAGCAAATAACAAGAGGGATATTTCATGGTGGTCTTTGACCCCAGATTGGCGTCCACCCATTCCATGGTCCCGTTCTCATAAACTTTGGCGCGTTGGGTCACAAGGTTGTAGACATTGCTTGACCAGTTCTGGATCGTTGTATAGCGGACCCGGGCGTTCTTCTTGACAACAATTTCTATCACGCCGCTGTGGAAGGAGTTGGTTGAATAAGTCGGCGCAGTACAACCTTCCACATAGTGTACCTGGGCGCCTTCATCGGCAATAATTAATGAACGCTCAAACTGGCCAATATTGGCTGAGTTCAAGCGAAAATAGGCCTGCAAGGGCAAATCAACCTTCACACCCGGCGGGATATACACAAAGGAACCACCGGACCAGACTGCGCTGTTCAGGGCGGCAAACTTATTATCCTGGATGGGGATGACCGTTGAGAAGTATTCTCGGAATATCTCGGGATGCTGCCGCAGGCCTTCCTCAATCGACAAGAAGATTACACCTTTGCTCTTGAGTTCTTCATTGACGCTGTGATAGATCATCTCCGATTCATACTGCGCTCCCACACCAGACAGGTACTTCTGTTCCGCTTCTGGGATGCCCAGTTTATCAAAGGTATTCTTGATCGTGTCCGGGATCTCTTCCCAGGTGCGGCCTTCCTTCTCAGTGGGTTTGACGTAATAGAAAATATCATCCAGGTCCAGGTCGCTTAAATCCGCTCCCCAGGTGGGCATCGGCCGATCCTGAAAATGCTTCAGGGCTTTCAGCCGAAACGCCAGCATCCATTCCGGTTCTCCCTTCATTTGGGAGATCTGATGGACAACTGTTTCATCCAGACCTTTGCGGCTTTTAAACACGAAAGTATCTGGATCGCTGAAACCAAATTGGTATTCGCCAAATTCTTCTAAAAATTCAGTCTTCGGGTTTTTACCCATAGAAGACCTCCAAATTCACTGGTAAACTCAGGCTGTTTCTTCCTGGCCATATTTCTCGCGCACCCAATCGTAACCCTGCTCCTCCAGCTGCAAGGAGAGCTCTTCCCCGCCTGATTCAACGATCCGGCCGTCAAACATCACGTGCACAAAATCTGGCCTGATATAGTTTAAAATGCGCTGGTAGTGTGTGATCACCATCACGCCCATTCCCGGGCCTTTAAGCGAGTTGACGCCTTCAGAGACAATCCGGATCGCGTCAATGTCCAGGCCGGAATCCGTTTCATCCAGGATAGCATAGGACGGTTCCAAAACAGCCATCTGGAGGACTTCGGTGCGTTTTTTCTCACCCCCGGAGAAACCTTCGTTCAAATAACGTCCGCCAAACGCGTATTCCATTTCCAGAAGGTCCATCTTCGATTTCAGCAATTTCCGAAATTCAAGCACGGAAATATCCTCTTTAGGCGGATCAGCCGCCCGCCGGCGGGCATTTAGCGCTGTACGCAGAAAGTTGGCGACGGTCACACCAGGAATGGAGACAGGATATTGAAAAGCGAGGAAAACGCCTTCCCTGGAGCGTTCATCGGGCGCCATATCGAGAATGCTGTTCCCATCAAGAAGAATGTCACCGTCGGTGATCTCATAACTAGGATGCCCCATCACAGCATAAGCAAGGGTCGACTTGCCGGTGCCATTGGGGCCCATGATGGCGTGCACTTCACCCTTATGCATGGTCAAATTCAACCCTTTTATGATTGGCGTATCTTCGATGGAAACATACAGATTTTTAATGGTTAGTTCCGGCATCCAATCTCCTTCATTCGGATATTTTAATCCTATTTTATCTTATTTATCTTATTTCTCTAGAGCAGAAGAATTATAGCATGCGTATTTTTCACTGTCAATATTTAACATAAACTTTAAAAAAATTCTTATCACTGTCAAAGGGGAGAATTTGACGCCCTGATAAAAACTGTTGAAGTCGATGCCATTTAAAAATTATCAAACAATCCACCCAGAACCAGCAGCCCCCATGCGATGACCACAAACCAAAATCGATGTGTTGAAACAAATGAGATCTCTATGAAAAAACCAAGAAGTCCCAGGATGCCCAGGATCAATGAAAGCAAGAAAACAATTTGTTTTGGAGGTGTTAACCGCATCGCGCCCTTTCGTTATGGATTTTCTATCCTTACTGTATCTCAATTGGAACGGCTAAGCCAAATCCTTCGACATCAATACGATCTATCAAAGCCATATTTCAGTTATAATGAACTCATCCAATCTCAAAACCAGAAAGGAAACGCGATGAAAAAAGAGAATGATGCGCTTCAAAAAAGGAACCGGCAGATGATGGGCGGCGGTCCCCTTAAGATCATTGCCAAACATAAGGTCGAAAGCGGTCAGACCTTGAGCGATATCGCGCTCAAGTATTACAAACATGCCACGCCGCCCTACTGGGAACATATCCTCAAATATAATCAAAGCGCGCTCAAAGGAGATGAAAAGAACCTCCGAACAGGCCTGACGTTAGAGATTCCCGAACTGCCCGAGGACCTGAAGGATTAACCATTTCTGGGCCCTCAAAACCAGCCGGTGACCTCAAAAACCACCGATGGTAATGATTTGATTAACAACTGAATCTGACGGTGATTGATCTCGACATTAATCATCACACAAAACCAAACAGACTGAATGTGCGATCATTGCTGTGTCTGCTAAGCTGATTAATTAAAACCTCAACAGCAGATCTGTTACCCCAGTATGATCTGCCGTTATGGGATTCTTAAAAAAATTACTTCAGACTTCGAAAACTCTTCAGGCTATTAGAAACCTGTCAAGGCCGTCCCTAAGACCAACAACAACCAACCAACGCCCAGGATCCAAACGCTGAGCGGGCTGATAACAGCGACATCAATGATCGAGAAAACCAGGCCAATGATCCCTAAAATCACAGACAGATACCAAACGATTTTTTTGGGTGGGCTCAACCGCATTTTCAACTCCCTTGTCTAGATGTCAGTATGTTGATTGTACCAGCAATTCTTCCAAGGCCAGCAACTCTCCGCAGGTCAATCGCCGCCCATAATTAACCTGACGCACAATTTCTTCTGATCATTGATCAGCCCTTCCCCTCAACCGGTTTCTGCCCTTTTCCATCAGGATGCACGCTTTCCCGACTTCCGCCTTTCCCCGTTATTTGCCCGGTTTAATATTAATAATCCGCGCCTCAGGAAATGAAGGCCGGCCAGTAGAGAAAGAACCCATTATTTCTAATAGGAAATTCAAGCGAATTTAATTTTGTTCTTTGCCAATTAAATGCTTGGACAAGAAACAAGTATATCCGGCGGAGTTCTCGCTCGGTCAGGAGACCGAGCGATGAGTCTGTTTAACCGAAAGGTCTCCAAAGGTTTTTACAATTATCCATTGCTATTTTTTTTCGTTCTCACCGGTCTTTCATAAACCTGAAGTGAAGCGGAGGGTGCAGAGGTGAAGCGGAACCCCCAGAGAAAAACGGAGAAGGGCCTGACCGAACAAAACGAAACTTTTACCTACTTGCTTCTGGCTATTCCTGGTTAGGGATTGCAGATGACTCTTTCCCCTAGGCTGCTTTCCAGCACATAACCTGACTCCGGTTGACCCCTCCTTTCCGCTTTTCCTGAGTTACTTAAGGAGGATATGCTGGTTGTTGGATCAGAATTATTCACATACGCCTGCCCTACCCATTAATCCAGGCTCTGTTGACCCTCTGGCTTGTATACCACCAAATCGGCAATCGAATTAATGTTATAATTAACATATTCAACCTAATAATTATGAAAGGACGTAAAAATGGCTGACAAGGATAAGAAAAAAGGCATTTTTGGCAAGGCGGTGGATGCAATCTCAAGCCGGGATGAAAAAGAAGAGTTAAAAAACCTCCAGGAAGAATTGGAAAAAGCAAAGCAGGAAGCCGATGCTGCGAAAGAAGCAATCAAATCAGTGATGGACAAAAACGTCCAAACCAGCAAAGGAAAAGTCGAAGCCGAAAAAGAAGCAGCTGAAGCGGAAAAACGAATTAAGGATTTAGAAGAAAAACTAGAAGCCATGATGGCCAAAGATCGCGAACGATTGGCCAAAGAACGCCAGGAGATGCTCGATGAACGCCAACAGCGTATCGAAGAATCCCAAAAGCCTGAATTGATCACAACCCATACCGTTGCTGCAGGTGAAACACTGAGCCATGTGGCTCTCAAGTACTATCATCACGCCACGCCGCCCTACTGGAAATTCCTGCTTGAGCACAATAAAGAAGTTCTCAAAGGCGACGAAAAGAACGTACGCACGGGGATGAAACTTGAGATCCCTGAACTTCCAGCAGACTTAAAGGACTAAGATGGCCCAAAATATCGACTTGAATGCTATCTTTCAAACCGTCACGCAGCAGTTGGCACAAAAGAAAGATGATCTGAACGCAGCCGATACTTACAACCATAATCATGGTGACCATATGGTCCAGATCTTTGAGCTGGTCCAGAACGCAGTGTCGCAAAAATCAAACCAGCCAGCATCCGATCAGTTAGCATATGCCAGCAAACTGGTCGAACAACAAGCAGAGAGCGGTTCAGCAGCACTTTATGCTAAAGGCTTATCAAATGCTGCCAGCAATCTAAAAGGGAAAGATCTGAGCCCTGAAACCATTAGCGATTTGGTTAAAGGAATCATGAATGTCGACCAATCAGCAACTCCCCCTCAGCCAGAGCAAAACAATGCGGGGCTGCTGGGGTCGCTGTTGTCAGGCTTAACAGGAAAAAGCTCAAACGAGGACTCAAACCAGCAAATTGGCGTCGATGAATTGTTACGGGCAGGCCTGGCTTTTTATCAATCCAAACAAGAAGGCGACACCAATTCCGAAGCCATCATGGACGCCTTGATGGCTGCCAGCCCCATGGGCCAGTCCGCACACCGTTCCCAATCTGGGGCATTGGTGGCCCAAACCATCATGAATTTCGCTAAAAATTTTAATCAATAAAAGACTATCCTTGATAGAGGTTGTATTCTGAATCAAGAAACAGCCTCTATTTATTTAACGTTTCTGCCCAAAATTATTTTGATAATTGTTAAAAATATTGACAAAACAAAACCCGGCGTGCTAAAATCACCCATAAAATCGGATAACTTTTATCGAATTATGGCCAAGTATGAATAGCACCCGTAAGAAAATCATGAAGACCCTTCTAACCTGTCCTGGATCAACGATCAAGGAACTCTCTGAGGCAGTTGGGATCAATGGCATTTCCATTCGGCACCATCTCTCAACACTGGAAGCCGAAGAGTTGATTTTCGCCACAGAGGAGCGGCATGGCGTTGGTCGGCCCCGGCTCATCTATTCGCTGACAGACAAGGGCGCTGAACAATTCCCCACAAATTATCTCAGGTTAACCAACCGCATTTTGGCGAAATTGGAAAGAATGCTGTCTAAAGAAGAATTGGCAGGCTTCCTCGAGGAGATTGGGAAAGAGATTGCAAAGGACTACCAAATTGAGTCTTCCGATCTGTCCTTTGAGGAACGCTTGGCGGCCCTGCAAGAAATTTTGGCAGAAGAAGGGTTTATTACCGAATGGGAGAACAACAACGGCGCGTACCAGGTAACCTCATTTTCATGCCCTTACTATCAACTCGGACTGCACCATCCCGAGTTATGCCATCTCAACCAGGCCCTGATCACTGCCTATGTCGGCCAATCCGTCGAGATCATCTCCTGCATCTTCCAGGGAGAGGATCAATGCATCTACGAAATTCAAACATCGTCAGGAAAACCATAAGTTATGAATGATGAAAGACCATTAAATATCCCCGTTTGGGATGTGGAGAACTCCCATCCAGACCTTGTTCCAGCCCTTGAAGAGGGTTTGGCAGAAATAATCGACCCAGAATTAGGCCTGAACATCATCCAGTTAGGCCTGGTTCGCAACATTGCCATTGAAGACGATCACGCCGTGGTCACCATGATACTGACCACACCCTTTTGCCCCTACGGCCCTTCGATCATGGAAAGCACTCGTAAAAAAGCAGAATCCGTCCTCGACATGCCCACTAAAATTAATTACGGCCGGGAAACCTGGGACCCAACCATGATGGAAGAAGGATTAGGGGATGATTGGGGTCTTTACTGACCCTAAAACCAAAAGCGGGGCCGTGATTACTCGCGGCCCCAATCGTTATCGTTTTACGATCTTCTGATAAAGGATTATAGATCGAAGAAGTTAGTCAGCTTCATGCCTAAGGAAAGATCGCCAAACACCTTAACCTTCCCCAGCATATAGGCCCGCATCGGGTCCGTTTCTCCAGTGAGGACCTTAACACCAACCTCTGCATCGGCTTTCAGGGTCAGGTCTGGATTTGTAGCCTGACCCTCTTCAACCTGACAAGTCTGATCTTCAATTTTAATCACCCAATCTGAAGCCTGGTCGCCTGAAAACATGCATTGAACAACCCCAGAAACACCCTTCGCTTTTTCGGCGTTGAAGTGACTGGGAATATCCAGCATCGTCTGACGCACATCAATATCTGACATTTGCATTACTCCTCTCGATGGTTTAGTTTTTCCTTGGTTATTATAATCCAGGCAATGCCGTTCTTTCTGGTTAATTGAATCGATTCCCGATCATCAAATTGGCAAATTTCCAATATTCTTTCAACCGGCAGAAATCGGCTGCGCATCAGGGCAATTTTCTCTCCCAGGGCAATCAGTTTTACCCAAAAATTGCGGATATCCGGCTCCTCAATCACCAATCGACCACCCGGCGCCAATACCCGCCAGGTTTCATTGAGTGTTTCCACCTGATCCTTGACGTGGTGCAGCGCGTCGACCATGATCACACGGTCAAATGTTCCTGCGCTCAGCGGCAAATGCTCCGAACTTCCATTCACCGTTTGGAGCTCCTTCTCCTGTGCTTGCTTCAACATCCCCATCGCAGCATCAACGATCAAAACATCCTCAGGAAATTTGTCGAATAAAACGGCGACTCGTCCAGTCCCGCCGCCCACATCCAGAAGTTTATGCCCTGGTTCGACTTTTGCAAAGTCCACCATGTCATGATCTGTCCTGCGGCCAAAAACCAAATCGTAAACCGGGCCTAAAAGATTGAAATGATCGAAACCAGACATGTGTGCCTTTAAAAAAAGATCTCAGAAATTCCGCGGACCAACAAGCCAGCCAGGGTTGCAATGATCGTGGTCATACCAACGATAGACCACATTGCCCGCCGGCCCATTTCCTTTCGGATGACGATCATGGTGGCCAGGCAGGGCACATAAAAGACCACAAACACTGCATAGGTGATCATTTGAACAGGAGATAACACCTGTTCAAAATCCATGCTCCCAAGGGCTTGACCCAACATCACCAGTGATAATTCTTTACGCAGTACACCAAAAATCAACGGGACACCCACTTCGTGGGGAAGGCCCAAAACCCACGAAAGCGGACGGACAAGAATGTTCAAATAATAGGCTGCGTTGACAAAATTCAGAATCGAGAGAATGACGCTTCCGGCAATCAGCAGCGGCCATGCCTCCACAACGAATTCCCGGATCCGCCACCAGGCTTTATTGAATACTGTTCGGGCGGTAGGCACCCTGTAAACAGGCATCTCCAGGATCAGCCCGGGAGACGTGTCTGGCACTATCTTTGATAGGATACGGGCGGTTAGCGCAATCACAAACAAATTGAACAGGTAAATCCCCAAAGCCAGCCCAGGCCCCAGGTAAAAGGCAACCAGGCCAAATACCACTGCCAGCCGCGCTGCACAGGGAACCAGCGTGGATAAAGCAGCTGAAATGAACCGCTCGCGTTTATCCTCAAGAATCCGCGTGGACATAATGGCCGGTACATTACAGCCAAATCCGAGGATAAAAGGAACAATCGATTTTCCGTGCAGCCCTAGTTTATGCATCAAGGCGTCCATTAAAAAGGCAACCCGGGGTAAATAGCCAATATCTTCAAGAATTCCCAAACCAATCAGGAAAGGCACAAGATAAGGCAGTACAATCGCAACGCCGCCAGAAATGCCCTGGATCAGCCCCACAATAACCTGTTGGAAAAAGCCTTCACTGGCCCCAAACAAAGAAACCAGCCAGGTCTCAAGGGCTTCGAACGCGCTCATCAAAGGCGCTTCAATTAATCCCCCCAGGCTGTAAACGGCTTGAAAGAATAAATACAGGATCAACACCAGCCCAACATATCCCCATACAGGATGGAGGAGAATGTCATCCAGCTTATCACGAAAGGTGATCTTGCGCGTTCCTTGCTTGATGACCGTGTCCGCAATTTGGTCAGCCAGGGCCACACGTTCCCCGTTAATAACCCATTCAGATGACTGGCCCCTTTGGTGAAATAATAGTTCCTTGATGGACTTTAAATCAGCGTTCAAGTCTGGTTTTTGAGCAGTGGCTGAATCCGAAACTTCCTGATCGCCCTCCAGAAGTTTGATCGCCAGTGCCCGCGGATTGAGGTAGCTCTCAACACCCTTTAAGTCATCTATCAGAATATCAAGAGCGCGTTCAAGGTCTGAACTGTAACTCGGCTGGTTTGCCGTCTGGTTATTTTGCCCCACCTGGAATGCGCTTACAAACAATCGTTGGATCCCGCGACCTTTTGAGGCGATCATGGGAATCACAGGCGCATTAAACCGCCTTTCCAGCGCTTCCACATCAATTCGGATGCCCAGCCGGTCGGCCTCATCCATCATATTGAGCGCAATTACCATCGGGACTCCCAGCTCAAGCAACTCAACCGTCATGGACAGGCCATGGGATAGGTGTGACGCGTCAACAACATTGACCACGACATCCACAGCCTTCGAGGTCAGGTACTTGATCACTTCCCTTTCCGCCGGATTGGTGCCCGCCAGGGAATACGTGCCCGGCAAATCCACGACATCGACAACCGTGCCCAATAAGCGCACCTGGCTCTCTGTATAAGTGACTGATGTCCCTGAAAAATTTCCAGTTTCAGCCTTGTACCCCGCAACCTGGTTGAACAGGGTGCTTTTTCCACAATTCGGTTGTCCAATTAAGGCAATTCGCATCAAACGACCTCAACGCTGACCCGAGAAGCGATCCCCCGCCCAAGGGCCACAGATCGTCCATCGATGTCAATCATCACCGGGCCGCCCATTGGGGCAAACCTTAAAACCTTTACCTTGCGTCCCGGACATAAACCAAGCTGCCTTAATTTAAAACCCACACCTTTTCCCCCTTCGTAATCAACGATCCTCACCATTTTGTTTTTAGGTGTATCTAATAATTTCATTTAGCCTCGTATAAGCGATTTCCAATATTCTAACGTTATGGAACTGATCAGTCAAGATGAGCTCGTCAAATTTGGAGGAAGGATGGTTAAACCAGGGCAATCGCAGAGTTAGAGGTGTTGAATAAATTGGCTCCCTGCAACGCCCTCGAAGCGGGGAAATGAGTAAGCAAGGCGTAAATATTTTTTCAATTGAGAAATTTGCAGTTATGGATGGCGTTTTTTCGCCAACGAGGACGTCGGCGAGAGCGGTAAGTCGGGATGAGATACCATCGAGCACCCTTCGGATAAAAAGTATTTCAAGCATAATTTTTCGTGGGGATCTTGTGATTGCCCCGATGGATAAACTGATCACCATGCGCTCAAGATACAATATAATTACACTGGAACGGATCAAGTAAACAAAACTTAGCTTATCAAAAAAGGTTACCGGAATGAAAGCACTAAAATTTTACGATCTTAAAGATCTGCGGTTGGAAGAAATGCCCAAACCTTCCCCGCAGGACCACCAAACCCTGCTCAAAGTCGCCAGCGTGGGCATTTGCGGCTCGGATGTACATTATTACACTGAAGGGGGCACTGGCGGCTTAAACCTGGCGCATCCCTTCGTGCTCGGGCATGAATTTTCCGCCCGGATCGCTGAAGGCCCGCATGCAGGACAGCTTGTGGCCGTAGACCCTGCCTTACCATGCGGGAAATGTGAGTTTTGCCTGGAAGGCAACCCGAATTTATGCATTAACCTGGCATTTGCAGGTGCGGAAGAAACAGACGGCGGCCTGCAGGAGTTTATTGCCTGGGATCGCGAGGCGATCTACCCCTTACCGGAATCCTTTTCTCCCCAAGAAGCCGCCTTGCTTGAACCCTTGGGCATCGCTATCCACGCCCTAAGTCTAGGACCAATATTTCCGGGAATGGATGTGGGAGTCTTTGGCGCGGGCTCCGTGGGACTGCTGACGGTTCAGATGGCCCGCCTGGCTGGCGCCTCCCGGGTTTTTGTGACCGATCGTTTGAGCCACCGCCTGGAAATCGCCCGTGAATGCGGCGCCACCGACACCTTACTGGCGGACGGCGAAGAAGCTGAAACCATTAACGCCTTCACCACCGGACGCGGACTGGATGTGGCCTTTGAAGCAGCTGGCGATGATGGTACGGCCGTCGAAAGCGCTATTCGAGCATCAAAGCGGGGCGGGACAGTGGTCCTGATTGGGATCCCCTCGAAAGACGAGACCTGTTTTACCGCTTCCGCGGCGCGACGCAGGGGGTTAACGCTCAAACTTTCAAGACGCATGAAAAACACCTATCCTAAAGCGATCCGGTTGGTTGATAACGGCCAGATTAATTTGGAGTCATTGATCACAGCTGAATATCCCCTGGAGGATTTCAAGAAGGCCTTTGACACAGCAACAGCCCGAGAAGGTGTTAAGGTTATCATCAATCTGGCCTCTTGATCAGCTTCCAGGATTGATTCAAACACAAAGACAAACTCTTCTGATAATTGAAACCATTCCAACACTTCGTGGACTATTTCCATGTCCAGTCCGGTTGAAAATGCAATGATTGGAGTACGCCCATAATGACAAACCTGCCGCCCCTCTTAATGACCTCTGAAGAAGGCTCTTTCGCCCAGGAGACCATACAATCTCGCAAACCGCTCATCATTGACCGGATTCTCTCTCATTTTGATTACACCCCCAGCATTCGGAAAGCATTAATCGCCTTTAAGTCAGAATTGGCAAAAGATTCTTTCCAGTCCCTCACCGAACAAACAGCGGACCGGGTTTATTGGGACCAAGACCTGCTGCCCTGGAAGGGGAAGACCTGGCTGGAGATCCCCTGGTTCCTGGCTGAGACATATTTTTACCGCCGTGTGCTGGAAATTGTGACCTATTTTCAGCCCGGACCATGGCAGGGTCGAGATCCTTACGATCTTCTCAAACACCGAGAGATTCAAAACGCAATTCCTGTTTTTGAAGAAACCTACCAAGCACAAGACGCCAAACCAACCCTGGAACAATTTCGCCAAGTTTGTTACCAGGCCTTATGGGGAAACCGAGGTGATCTGAGCAATTTACAAGTCTTTGAAACTGAAATGGGCTCACAACCTGAGAACCTGGTGCTTGATCACACCCAAGATGTTTGGGCATTACTACAAAACGAACCTGCCAGGGTTGCATATTTTCTTGACAATACCGGCAAAGAGCTTCTCTTCGACCTGGCGTTGATCGATTTTCTCCTTAAAACAAACCTGGCCGAATCAGTCAGCTGCTACTTAAAAAACCAACCCTTCTTTGTTTCTGATGCCATGCCCAAAGACTTTCAAAAATCAATGCATGCTCTGCAAGCATCTGATCGCAGTGACCTCAAAGAACTGGCCGATCGGATAACCGCCGGCCTGGGCAGCGGCCGAATTACGCTCAATGCACCTCCTTTCCTAACGACCGGACGGATGTTCCGCCAGCTGCCAGAGGTATTGCACAAACAACTTGCCAGTCAAAACCTGGTCATTCTAAAAGGGGATGTAAACTACCGCCGCCTGTTTGGAGATCGCCATTGGCCACCCACGACAGCCATTTCGGAAGCAGGCGGTTATTTTCCAACCAATGTATTAAGTTTGCGAACCCTCAAAGCTGAGATTATCCTTGGCCTTTCCCAAGAAAAACTCGAGGGAATTCGAGCTGAGGGAGATCGAAAATGGCTCATTAATGGTAAACGCGGGATGATCACTTTTCTAAAGAAATCGCCAGCCTGATCCTTTTTCACCTCATGCAGATTTCAGGCGATTATTGATCCGCAGTTAACATCCAAGACAGATCTATACCGATATCACCTGCAGATAGGCCTGGGCGATCGCAAAGTAAGCGGTATTAAAAAAAATGGCTCCATTTCATTGGAGAAATTTGCATTGAAAGCCGGATTTTATGCGCCGACGAGGGCATCGGCGAGAGCGGAAAGCTGGGATGAGATATCATCGATCATACTTCGGATAAAAAATAATTTCAATCATGACTTTTCTTGGGGATCTTGCGATTGCCCTGCAGATAGGCCTTGTCAAGCCGCATCTTCACCTTTATAATCAAAAATAGAATATTCGTTCGAAATTGCACTTATGCATCCACTCCAAACCGCTTACCTTCGCACACATTCCTATTTTGGCTTCCTGGAGTCCACCCTTTCTCCTGAGGCCTTGGTTCAGGCTGCAAAGGACCATGGGATACACACGCTTGGATTGACGGACCACCTCACGCTAACCGGGGCGGTAAGCTTCTATGCGGCCTGCCGGGAAGCGAACATCAGGCCGGTTCTGGGGCTAGAAATTGACCTTCTGTTCCAGAACGTTTCCGGTCGATTAACCCTTTTGGCCACAAACCAGAATGGCTGGGCAAATCTATCGGCGCTCAGCAGCGCAGCCCTCACGGGAGATCACCCTATCCAGCTCAAAACATTGTGCGCACACAAGGAGGGATTAATTTGCATCCTGGGCGGCCCCCAAGGGATCTTACGGGCACTGAGGTTCAACAGCCCACCCGGCATGAAACGGCAAGACCAAATGGCATCAAAACTACGTGATGTTTTTGGATCTCATTGTTATATTGAAATTCAACGCTATGCATCGGGTCGATTAAAAAATGAGTTGGGGTTGATCCAACTCAGTCAAGAACACGAGATCCCCCTGATTGCGACTCAAAACATTCATTACCTGAAAAAAGAAGATCAGAAATTATTCCGAACATTAACCGCCATCAGGAAAGACATCAACCTACATCACCTTTCGAAGGCCGATCTACCCGATGGTGATGCCTTCTTTCCCGCTTACCAGGATTTTTCTCATCGCTTCCAGGATTTACCGGAAGCAATGCATAACCTGGTCACCCTCAGCGAACAGTGCCAATTTGACTTACCCATCGGAAAGACCCATTATCCAACATTTCCCACACCTGAGGGCATGTCCCAATCAGAATTTCTCCAAAAAAAAGCATACCAAGGCGCCAGGGAAAAATATGGGGAGCTCACAGAAGCCATCCTCCAGCGGTTGAACCATGAACTAGAAATCATCACCCGTCTGGGGTATGAACCAATCTTTCTGATCGTGGAAGATGTATTAAACCATGCCCGCAAGTTGGGGATCCCAACCTCCTCTCGAGGATCAGCAGCCTCTTCATTGGTTGCCCACTGCCTGAACATCACCTCGCCCGATCCCCTAGCGCTCAACCTGTATTTCGAGCGTTTCCTCAACCCTGCTCGAAAAAAACCTCCGGATATTGACACCGATATCGATTCAAATCGACGCGATGAAATCATCCGCTATGTATTTGACACCTATGGTGACAGCCGGGTCGCCATGGTGGGCACCATCAATCGCTACCGACCTAAATCTGCCCTGGCGGATGTCAGCAAAGCCTACGGGCTCTCACCTGAGGTCATTCGCCAGCTCTCAAAAAAACTACCCTCCTCCTTCCGCTTTCAAAGGGGGGCGGATTCACACAATCCCTTTGCGATGCTTTCACAAGAGAACACCATTCCCCAAATCAGAGACATTGCCAGGGATTCTGCATCCATCCTGGATTTTCCACGTCACCTCTCAGTGCACCCTGGGGGGATTGTCATTGCGCCCTTCGCAATAACTGAACTCATCCCCATCGCGCGCTCTCCCACTCTGGGCGTCAATCACAGCCAGTTTGACCTTGAAAGCATTGAAAAAATGGGCCTGGTCAAAATCGATTTACTAGGTATCCGGGGTCTCACAGTTTTGGGTGAAGTTGCCAACAGCATCCATTCCTGGCGGTCCAGTGAATACCAAAATGGGCTGGAAGTCCTCGCGGATATCCCTGAGAAAGAACCCGAAACCGAACAAACCGTCCAGGAAGCTAAAACCATTGGTTGCTTTCAGATCGAAAGCCCGGGCATGCGCGCCACCTTGCAAGAAATTAAAGCCCGGACCAAAGAAGACATCATGGCTGCTCTGGCGCTCTATCGACCCGGACCCCTGCGAGGCGGCCTACGGGACGCATTCATCCGTCGCTTTCGGGGCGAGGAGCCGGTAACTCACATCCACAGCTCGCTTGAAACACTTCTCGAAAACACGCTTGGGGTAATTCTTTACCAGGAGCAGGTGCTGCGGATCGCCCATGAATTAGGCGGCCTCAGCATTGCCCAGGCGGACATCCTCCGCAGGGCAATGAGCCATTTTGATCCCGGTGGCGTGATGGACACCTTGCGTAAGAACTTTATTGCGGGTGCATCCACTCGCCGCAAGGTGCCAGCAGAAACTGCTGAGAAGATCTGGGAGATGATGGCAGCCTTCGCCGGATACGGCTTTCCCAAAGCGCATGCGGCCTCCTACGCGCAATTAGCCTGGCAGTCCGCCTGGTGTAAAACCCATTTTCCAGCGGAATTTATGTCAGCTGTGTTAGGATTTGGCGGCGGGTATTACTCTCAGCAGGTTTATTTAATGGAAGCCAGACGGTTAAAACTTACCATTCACCCCCCGCATATCAATCATGCCCGTGAAAGGTTCAGCGTCAAGTATCCCAAAGGGAAGCCCGTCCTTTATATGGGTCTCGGGCAGGTTCGCGACCTGACCCAACAAACAATCATGGCAATCCTTCGCGAACAACCCTTTATCTCCCTGGAAGATTTTATCTTGCGAGTGGACCCACACAGGAAAGAAGCCCAGAACCTGATCAAATGCGGCGCGCTGGAAGGGCTCACCAGCATTCCTGAGGGTTTACAACGGATCAAACAACAAAGGCCCCCTGGACAAATGGCCCTATTTTCATCCCCCGCAGTGGATCCCGATTGGCAGATAACCCAGATAACCAATGCTCAGCGTGAGATCCTGGGCGTCAACCTTTCAATCTCTCCGCTCGAAATGCACGCGGATGAGATTCGATCCGCCGGTGCGCTGACCACCTTGCAGGCGCAAAATCATCTTGGAGAGCGGATCAAGCTGGCGGGCATGCGCCAAAGCTTTCAACGAACACGCTCGCGAGCCAATCAAATGATTGGTTTTTTGACTCTCGAAGATCTGGACGGCGCTTTAGCAGTTTTGATACCCGCTGAAGTATATCGAACTTCCAGCGCACTGTTGCGGGAAGCAGAATGTCTTATCGTGGAAGGATCTGTCGAGAAAGACGCCTCACGCAACCGTGTCTACCTGAAAGCCGAACGACTCATTCAACTCTCCTAAATCCACCAAAAAGAGCGAGCTTTCGCTTGCCGCCGGTGAACCTTACAGCTATACTTGTGGTAATTTGACCCATACAGCGAAGGAATGCTTTTCGGAGGCGCCATGACAGAAAAACAAATTCCCTGGTATATGAACGCCATTTTTTACGAGGTCCACATCCGGGCCTTCTGCGATTCGAACGGTGACGGAAAAGGAGACCTTGCCGGGCTGATCAGTAAGCTGGATTACATCCAGGATTTAGGGATCGATTGTATCTGGATCCTGCCCATCTATCCTTCCCCATTAAAAGACGACGGCTATGATATTGCAGACTACTATGGCGTCCATGCTGATTACGGCGCCATCGATGACTTCAAGCGCCTGGTAAATGAAGCACATAAAAGGGGTCTGAGGGTAATCGCCGACCTGGTGCTCAACCACACATCCGACCAGCACCCCTGGTTCCAAGAATCACGTTCGGATCCAGACTCAAAATATCGGGATTATTATGTCTGGTCTGAAACAAACGAAAAATATCAGGATGCCAGGATCATTTTTTTAGATACGGAAGAATCTAACTGGACCTACGACGAAAAAGCCGGGATGTATTTCTGGCATCGATTTTATTCCTCGCAACCCGATCTCAACTATGACAATCCCCAGGTGCGCAAAGAAATGCTGAATGTAATGGACTTTTGGCTGGAGATGGGGATTGACGGATTTCGCGCCGACGCGGTGCCATACCTGATCGAACGTGAAGGCACCAATTGTGAAAATCTCCCTGAAACCCACGAAATCCTCAAAGCGTTCCGCGCCCATCTGGATGAAAAGTATGCGGAGAAAATTCTCCTTGCTGAAGCCAACCAATGGCCTGAAGATGTCCGGCCGTACTTTGGCGACGGCGATGAATTTCACATGGGGTTTCATTTTCCAGTGATGCCTCGCATCTTTATGGCGCTAAAGAAGGGCGACGCATCTCCCATCCACTGGATCATGGAGCAAACACCAGAAATCCCTCAGAACACCCAATGGTGCACCTTCCTGCGCAACCACGATGAACTGACCCTTGAAATGGTCACTGAGGAAGAACGCCAATGGATGTGGGCTGAATATGCCCCCCTGCCCCGCATGCGGCTCAACCTGGGCATCCGCCGCCGGTTGGCCCCTCTGCTGGACAACGATCACCGCAAGATCTTGCTGGCCAACGCCCTATTATACGCCCTGCCAGGCGCCCCAATCGTTTATTATGGCGATGAAATCGGCATGGGTGATAACATCTGGCTCCCAGACCGCAACGGCGTACGCACCCCCATGCAGTGGGATGCAGGTCTGAACGCCGGTTTTTCAGATGCCAAACCTGAGACGCTGTTCGCACCTGTGATTGATGAAGGCCCCTACGCTTACCCGGAAGTGAATGTGGCGAACGCAGAAAGTGATCCCAATTCACTTTTAAATAAAATGCGGGCCTTGATCGCCTTGCGGAAATCCGAACCTATTTTTTCATTGGGAGGATTCCAGTTCTTAGCCAAAGACCAGACCCATTCTCTGGTGATTCTCAGGGAGTATGAAAACAATTTTATTCTGTGTGTCCATAACCTGTCCGATCACCCTCAAAGAATATCACTTGAACTTGCAGAGTTTATCGGAAAAACACTTTTCGACCTGACCAATCAAACAGATTTTGCAGTAATAGATCAGCCCAAATTAATTATTTCGGTCGAAGCTTTTGGCTATTACTGGCTGAAAATAAAATAATGGCTGGCTGTCCGCGCCGCTGTTCGCTCAAAACAAGCACCTGTCCAAGCCCCAATCGTGGCCCTACCAACAGCAGCCAAAAATTTGACGACAATAAAATCTGTTGACCTGCAGATAATGTTACACAGTCCATGGGTTTTGTCATCTTTCGCCTGGATCACAGTTTCCCTTCGAGAGACCCGGACACAAAAAGGATTGATGTTGGACGAAAATGGAACCAAGTTAAAAGAATCAATAAAATTAGCAGGCACGATGCAGAAACAAGGATTTCATTTTCCCCTGCCAGCGCCTTTATCCACACCATCCAAGCAATCGAAAGGAAAATCGATTTGATGAAAGTTTACGAATGCATTTCTTGCGGCTACCTTTATGACCCCGCTGAGGGAGACCCCTACGCAGGCATCGAACCCGGTACAGCTTTTGAGGATCTGCCTGATGATTGGGTCTGCCCAGATTGTGGTTTGGGGAAAGAAGAATTTGTCCCGATAGATTGAACGACCTTACAAGGTTTACCTGGCATCAGCCGACATTGCGAAATGGGCAAACACAGGCCTTGAGCAATCGTCAATAAAAAATGATGTGATCTGTTGATCCATCCCTGACAGATCCAGCCCAGAAATTTGACAAACCATTCCGAAAAATGGATAATTAATGCTGTTAATCATTGGAAGCATTTCCACATCAATTTAGCCAATTGAATCGTCATGAATTCAGGCCGAGGGAACATTGAAGACAACACTCCTGGACAGCACCAATAAAGGAATAATTGTCAGAGCGGTAGGTGTGGTTGTGGATGTGGAATATCAGGCCGGGGGGTTGCCAAGTATTCACAATGCATTAAAAGTCCTCCAGGCTCACAGGAAACCTCTGGTCCTAGAAGTCCAGGAACATGTCGACTCAAATACCGTCCGCACCATTGCCATGGGATCCACCGAGGGCTTGCAGCGCGGCCTGGTTGTTGTGGATACTGGCGCGCCGATTAAAGTTCCCGTTGGCCCAAATGTCCTGGGAAGAATGTTCAACGTCTTGGGTGAACCAATAGACAATCGGAAACCCATTCCTGAGGAAACGGAAAAGAATCCCATACACGTGGTTTCCCCTGCATTGCGAGACCAACGCGTCGCAACCTCCCCTTTTATTACAGGGATTAAAGCCATAGATCTACTCACGCCCTACCCCCAGGGCGGGAAAATCGGTCTTTTCGGCGGCGCAGGTGTTGGGAAAACCATCCTGATCATCGAGCTCATGCGCAATGCCACCAAGAAATATGCCGGCTACGTCTTGTTTGCTGGTGTCGGCGAAAGAAGCCGAGAAGGCAACGATCTCTATCTTGAGTTGACAAATCGAGATGTGATGAAATCTTCTGTCCTAGTTTTTGGGCAAATGAATGAACCGCCAGGCGCCCGCTTAAGGACGCCGCTGTCAACCCTAACCATGGCAGAGTATTTCCGCGACTATGAACAGCGACCGGTTCTGGTTTTTATTGACAACATCTTCCGCTACATCCAGGCCGGCGCTGAAGTATCCGCCCTCCTGGGCCGGCTGCCCAGCGAAGTTGGCTATCAGCCAACCCTCGAATCCGAAATGGGCGCCCTGCAGGAGCGGATCACCACCACTTCCTCTGGCAGTGTCACCTCCGTCCAGGCAGTCTATGTCCCAGCCGATGACATGACGGACCCTGCAGTGACGGCAACCTTCGCGCACCTGGATGCATCCACTGTCCTTTCCAGACGCCTGGTCGATTTGGGGATCTATCCCGCCATTGATCCGCTCGTTTCCTCTTCTACCCTTTTGGCGCCCCATATCGTGGGTGAAGAACACTATGACGTGGCCATGCAGGTGAAATCGCTGCTTGCCCGTTACGAAGAATTGCAGGATGTTATTGCGATCCTGGGCCTGGAGGAATTAAGTGAATCGGATCAAATTGCTGTGAACCGCGCCCGCCGGGTGCAGCGCTTCCTGTCACAACCCTTCTTTTCTGCGGAGGATTATACTGGCCGCGCCGGCAAATTCGTGCCCATTGAAGAAACGATCGAAGGTTTTAAAGAAATCCTGGATGGCAAGCACGATTCGATCCCCGAACAGGCTTTTTATATGGTTGGAACCATTAACGATGCCATGGAAAAAGCGCGGAAAATCGATGAAGGTAAACCGTAATGAATAGGGAAGGAAAATTAACCCTAAGAGTGATCTCGCCTGAGAGAATTATCTTGGAAAAAGAGGGCTTGAATGCAGTCAATATCCCTTTAGCGGACGGCTACCCCATCGGGATCCGCCCGGGACACGCCCCGCTCATTGCGGAGACAATCAAAGGCATAGTCCAATACCGAACCAACCAGCAGGAAAATGAGATTCATCTGCATGCCGGGGTGATGAACCTGCGCGAGAATATCATCAATGTGCTCACAGCGGGTGAGGTTGATAAGACGCCTGAATCGCTCGCCGAATCCGTCCCCACTGAATTTGATCGACTCATGCAGACCTTAATTCATCAAGTCTATCCAGAAGAACAGCACGAAGAAGAACTACCATGAATGAACTACAAAAGGATCAAAAAAGAGGTCTGAGGATTAATAATCTACCCCTGACTACCCTGGGGTGGGAACTGGCCCTCCCAATTTTCGGCGGCGCCCTGTTGGGTTATGCACTCGATAAAGCCTTGCAAACTAATTACGCCCTCACCTTGATTCTGATCATCTTTGGAATCTTCGTGGGCTACTATAACCTGTACAAATTGATTGAACTTGAGATGCTGCGCATCAAATCTGCTCAAACCAAACAAAAAGGGGAAGATTCGAAATCATGAAGTGGATGGTGTTATTATTCTGGGCCCTGGCCGGCTTATTCCTGGCTGTTGTGTTTCTCTTGATGCAGCGTTGGACCGTGAACACTATCCAGCCCGATCGGAGAAAAGGTAGCAAGCGTTTGGTGATCGGCGGGGCTTTTCTGCGTTGGTGTCTGTTCTCAACAATGATGATCTTTGCACTCCAAAACGGCCTGGCGGCAGGGTTGAGCGCTTTCTTTTCATTCATGACGACCAGATTGATCCTATTGTATTTAGTCTCAAGGCTCCCTCTACCACAGTCAAAGGAAACTCGCCTTCAATAAGGGACAACCCATGGAAAGAGTTTTACCACAAGTCGTTTTTCAAATTTTCGGAATATCGATCACCAACACGGTGACATCCACCTGGGTGATGATGGCCCTCATTATCATCGGCGCAGTGATGATTAGGAAATTTGCGCCAAACGTTGGTGAATTTATAATTGAGTTCATCAACAGCATCATCGCTTCCGTGATGCCTGAGGCGACCAGGGTGTCAAAATACATCTTCATCCTTGGGCCGCTGGCAATCTTCCTCTTGTTTGCCAATATCTTCAGCATCTTCCCGTTTATGATCTCTCCTACAGCCAATATCAACACAACCATTGCCCTCGCGGTGGTGGTTTTCTTTGCAGTGCATGTTTTCGGGGTGATCGAAAAGGGCGCCTGGGGATACCTCAAAGATTTCGCCAGCCCCTTGTTCATCCTCCCCCTTGAAATTGTCAGTCAGCTCTCACGCACATTATCACTTTCGGTCAGGCTCTTTGGCAATATCCTCAGCACCGATCTGATTGTTGCCATCGTTTTCTCGCTTGTGCCGCTCATCCTCCCGCTTCCACTAGCCGCATTAGGGATCTTAACAGGCGTCTTACAGGCTTACATCTTCACCGTCCTTGCATCTCTATATGTCGCCTCAGCCGTGGAGATCCAGAACATGGAACAAGAGCGCCGCAACCTGAAAAGGAAAGTGTCGCAATCATCTTAACGATCAAGAAAGGAAAAAATATGTGGCAACTTGATTCACAAACCCTCATTACTGTTCTAACCATCCTGGGGGCAACCATCGGTATCGTCCTGGGCTGCATTGTGCCCGCGATCATGGAAGGGATTGCCGTACAGAAAGCCCTGGATGGGATTGCGCGCCAGCCAGATGCCGCCAATGACCTCCGTACCACCCTACTGATATCTATGGCATTGCTCGAATCAACGGCTATTTATGTCCTGTTGGTCATACTGGTGTTATTGTTTGCCAATCCGATCCTCGACCGTTTCTTCTAACCGCCACAAGGAGTTAATCGATGCTGGATATTGATCCCGTCACGATTCTGGCCGAAGTAATAAACTTTCTTGTCATGGCAGCGCTGTTGTATTTTCTTTTCTTCAAACCCATTCAGCGGAGAATGAACGAACGGGCTGCGACCAAGGAAGCCATCCTGGAAAACGCGCAGGAAAATGAACGCCTCTCAGAGGAGAAATTGGCAGAGATCGAACAGCGTTTGTCGGAGATCGATTCTGAAATTGAATCACGGCTGGAAAATGCCTACCAGAAGGCGCAGGAGGAAAAACAGTCTCTGCTTGAAGCAACCGAAAATGAAGCTAAACGGATCCTCAGTGAAGCTGAGAAAGAAGCCGCAAAGCGCCAGCAGCAAGAGATAGAAGATCTCCAAAATAAGCTGGTCGACACAATTTTGGATATCAGCGCTCAGATCCTAATCAAGACAACCCCCGACGTGGTTCACGAAAACCTCGTAGAGGAACTTAATTCAGAGATTTGGGATCTGGGCAAGAATGACATGCGCCAGGTCAGGACCATCCGCGAATCCCTGACAGACAGGACCCCAACAGTTTATGTCACCTCCGCCAGAGAGTTGTCACCAGAGCAGCAGCGTGCGCTCATCCGGACCTTCAGCGCCCTGGCAGACCGCAATGTCAACATGGAAATTGAAGTGGCGCCGGATTTAATTGCCGGCATTCGGGTGCGGATTGGTGACCTCGTTGTAGAAAACACCCTGGCCATGGAATTAACTGAATTGAAATCTGAAGTCGCGGAGACCCTGGAAGAGAGCGCCGATGGCGAAGAATGATTCTCATATGGACTTTTCAGAGGAAGATGGGCTGGAGTCTGTTTCTGAAAAATTAGAATCCATGCTCTCTGCGCCCATCGATAAAGAAAGGTTCATTAAACGCGTCAAAGAACAGGTTGCCGAAGATCGAGAAATTAAACCGAGAAAGAAGATCCAGGGGATTGTGGAACGTTTGAACCAGGAAACCCAGAAATTAGAAACGCAGGTTCGGTTTCATGATGTGGGCACCGTCCACCATATTGGCAATGGGGTTGCCACAGTGTCTGGCCTGCCAAACGTAAGCATTGATGAAATCGTGGTCTTTCCCAACGGCACAGAGGGTATGGCCCTTAACCTGGATCGGGATCGGGTGGACTTGATCATGCTCGGGAATGAAAGAGGGATTCGTGGGGGCGATCTGGTCCAGTCAACCGGCAACCGGCTTAAAGTTCCGGTGGGCGCCCAGTTGCTCGGAAGAATTATCGATCCCTTGGGAAACCCTCTCGACCGGGATGAGCCGATTGAGGCCAGCGAGCATCGATTCTTTTCAAAAATCGCCCCTGGGGTAATCAAACGCGCGCCGGTGAATAAGCCGCTGTTCACTGGCACAAAAGCCATTGATGCCCTGTTTCCTATCGGACGCGGTCAGCGCGAGTTGATTTTAGGCGACCGGCAGACCGGAAAAACCACCCTGGCTGTTGACGCCATTCTGAGCCAGGCCCATTCTGATGTTCGCTGTATCTATGTGGCCATTGGTCAGAAGAAGTCTTCCACCCTTTCAGTCATCGAAACCCTACGCAGCCACGCGGCCCTCTCGAATACCGCGATCGTTCTGAGCAGTTCGGACGATCAACCCGCATTACGTTACTTAGCGCCTTATACCGGCATGACCATGGCCGAATATTTCCTGGATCAGGGTCTGGACGTCTTGATTGTTTTCGATGATCTCAGCAAACACGCTAACGCCTATCGGGAATTAAGTTTGCTGCTGCGCCGCGCACCTGGCCGAGAAGCTTATCCCGGCGATATTTTTTACATCCACTCCCGCCTGCTTGAACGAGCATGCAAGCTCAATCCGGAAAATGGCGGTGGTTCCATCACAGCTTTGCCCATTGCAACCACACAAAACGGAAATTTATCTGCCTATATTCCCACCAACCTCATATCTATCACAGATGGGCAGTTGATGCTCGATGCGGATCTCTTCAACCAGGGGCAGAAACCAGCCATCGATATTGGGCGCTCTGTATCTCGAGTTGGGAGCGCCGCACAGGAACCTGCCATGCGAGAATTAGTTGGCGACCTTAAATTAGAACTCTCCCAATATGAAGAGGTAGAGCACTTCACTAAATTTGGCACTGAAGTTGATACCGCCACCCATCAACAAATTGAGCGGGGCAAACGCATCCTCAATGTCTTAAAACAAAAACCCAATCAGCCATATTCATTTCCAATGACCATTATCATCCTTTACGCACTTAATCAAGGTTACCTGGATCAAATTCCCCTCTCCCAAATTGAAACTTATGAAACCAATTTGCAAGAGTATGTATTAAACAACGAAACGAAATTATTGAACAACATTGATCAAGAAACGAAATTGACCGAAAACGTCGTCGATGAAATCGATCGTGTCCTCACAGCCTTTTACGACAGATGGCGCGAGAAGAAAGGCATACGCCAATGAAGATGCTGATGGTGGTTGTCCCATCCAATACTGCCGAACGAGTCCTGGATGCCCTGGTTAAAGAGGGCTACACCGCAACCTATGCAGAAACTCACGGCGGCATGCTGCAGCAATCCCAGTTATCCTTATTCATCGCTGTCAAAAAGGAGCAATTAGACGAAGTCCTTGGGATCATTGAGGATTATTGCCGTACCCAGGTTGAGATGAGCACAAAACCACCAGATGAAGAAAAATCTCTTAAGAAACCACCGTTAACCGCAGATTTGGGTGGGGCGGTGGCCTTTATCTGGGATATTGACCAAATCGTGACTTTCTAGGCTGAAACGATGGCCCAGGATTTCGAACGTGCAAAAAACCGCTTGAACAATATCGGCGCCATTGAACCCTTGCTGGGGGCGCTTCGAACCCTTTCCATGGGAACCTGGCAAATGGCCCTGAATCAGATCTCCCGTATGTCAATATTTAAAGAGAAATTTGATCACATCCTGGTTCAAATTCTGCCTGAAATAGAAGATAAGGATTTGCGACCGCATAAAAAGCCTCCCCAAGCAGTTGAACTTGCCGACACGATTGTCCTGATTGTCGGCTCTGAGCGCGGACTGTGCGGGAAATTTAATCACAACCTGATTACATACGCCAAACAATGGATCCAGGAGCATAACTTATCTTCCTATCAGATCTGGGCAATGGGCTCCCGGATGATTCGCGAGCTGGAACGCAACAACCTTCATCTTTCCTGGCGGAAGCCCCTCCCTGGTAATGAATTGCTCTCCTATCCGCACGCCTATCTACTGACCCAAAACTGGTTGGAACAATTTGAAGATTACGCATTCAACCATTTTATCGTCTTTTTTAACCAATCAACCAAAAGCGGTGGATACCAATGCGTACATTTTTCGCTCCTTCCCTATGCAATCCACCAGCCGTCGTCAACGGCCGATGAGACTCAAAGCGAATGGCCGCCGCCGATTATTGAAACCAATCCAAAGGGCATCTATCACCAAATCATAGAGCACTATATTGCGTCAAGCTTCTACCAGATCCTGCTCCAATCTGCTGCCGCAGAACATTCATCCCGGTATTATCTGATGCAGGAGGCAGAAGAAAATGCAGAAGAGATCATGGCGGACTTACAACAAGTTCTTAATAAAGAAAGAAAGCGCAAAATCACACAGGAAATGCAAGAACTCGCATCCGGTGCTGGCTTACTGGATAATTAGTTTTTTTGTCTGCAGAAAATCGTAAGCGGTATTTATTCTAAGGAGATTGAATCTTGAGTGAGAAGAAACAATATACAGTTGGGATTGATTTTGGCACCGAATCCGCCCGGGCAGTTTTGGTGGATGTGGACAACGGTAATTTGACTGCCTCAGCAGTCTACGAATATCCCCATGGTGTGATCACTGAAAAACTTCCCGGAAGCGAGGTAGAACTCGATCCGAATTGGGCCCTTCAGCATCCAATAGATTATATTAATGCCCTCAAAAGGCTTGTTCCAAAATTGATCAAACAAAGCCAAATTGACCCTTCGCAGGTCATCGCCCTTGGCACCGACTTCACAGGATCCACGGTGATCCCCACAACCAGTGACGGGACCCCCCTCGCCTTATTGGAAGCTTATCAGAAAGAGCCGCATGCCTGGCCAAAGCTTTGGAAACATCATGCTGCTCAGGATCAAGCCGATCAGCTCACTCAACTGGCCAGCGACCGTTTCGAGACATTTTTAGATCGATACGGAGGGCGCATCAATGCGGAGTGGTTCTTTCCGAAGGTTTGGGAAATTTACGATGAAGCCTCTTCAATTTACCATGCTGCCGATCGGATGATCGAAGCTTCTGACTGGATCGTCTGGCAGCTTACCGGTATTGAAACCCGGAACCTGTGTGCAGCAGGATATAAAGCCCTCTGGTCAAAGAGCGAAGGCTTCCCCCTCGAGACTTTCTTTAATGCGATGGACCAGGGTCTGACCAATGTCGTGGATGAAAAAATGAAACGCGAAATTACGCCCCTGGGTCAGCAAGCGGGTGAATTAACCGAAGAAGCAGCGAAATGGACCAAACTCAATCCGGGTACGCCCGTGGCCAGCGGCATCCTTGACGGTCATGCCACCGTTCCTGCGGCCACTGTTGCTGAACCCGGAAAGATGGCCCTGATCCTGGGAACCAGTTTTGTCCACATGATCCTTTCCAAAAAAGAGTACCGGGTACCCGGCATGTGCGGGATGGTGGAAGATGGCATCATCCCCGGATTGATCGGTTATGAAGCCGGCCAGGCAGGAGGCGGCGACCATTTCGCCTGGTTCATGAACAATGCCGTCCCTGAAGCTTATGAAAGAGAAGCCCGAAAAAGAAAAATCAGCCTTTTCCAATTGCTGGAAGAAAGAGCTGCAGCTCTTCAACCAGCTGAATCTGGTTTGGTCGCCCTGGATTGGTGGAATGGCAACCGCAGCATCCTGGCAGATGGCGACCTTTCCGGGTTGATCCTTGGCTACTCACTTGCTACCAAACCGGAGGAAGTCTACCGGGCCCTGCTAGAGGCGACTACTTTTGGCACCCGCAAGATTTTTGAGACCTTTATCGCCAGTGGTGTGCCCATTAACGAGATCATCGTCACTGGAGGAGAGCCGGCAAAAAACCAGCTGCTGCTGACTATCCTGGCCAATGTCACCCGGATGGAAATAAAGGTGGCTGATACACCTTATATCTCAGCCCTTGGCGCAGCGATTTATGCTGCTGTTGCCGCTGGTGAAACACGCGGCGGTTACGCTTCTGTCCAGGAAGCCAGTAAAAAAATGGCCCATCTCAGCAGTAAAACCATTGTGCCCAACAACAACGATAAAAAGACCTACAATCGGCTTTACTCAGAATACACATTGCTGCACGATTATTTCGGCTACGGCCATAATAACGCCATGAAACGCTTGAGCAATCTGCGGACAGCAATTCTAGAGAAGAAGCGCAGAAAGTAACCCATTACCCAAAAGCCTGGCAGATAGCGCCTGAACTTGGGCATTTTTGGAGACGCCCCAGGTTTTGCGGCCTTGGGCTTTCCAGTTGCGTTATCACTGGACCCAAACCTAGATCTGAAAGCGGAGCATGAAAACCAACCTGGAACCCTACCAAAAATTTAAATTTTACCAGGGTGACATTCATAATCATTGTGGATTAAGCTACGGGCATGGATCTTTCACGGAAGCGATAAAGAATGCCAAAACCCAGCTCGATTTCACGAGTGTCACATTACACGCAGCCTGGCCGGACATGCCAAGTGAAGACCCAGACCTGGACTACCTTGTGGCTTATCATCAATATGGTTTTGAAGAAGCAGCCAGGAATTGGCCCGCCTATTTAGAACAAGTCAATTGTGAAAACAAAGACGGACGGTTTGTCACCTTCCCCAGTTATGAATGGCACTCAAGCAAACACGGCGATCATTGCGTTTATTTCAAATCACCCCAAAACCAGCCTATTCTCGCTTCGCCTGATCTTTCTGCTTTGAAAGAAGACTTACAGCTGCTCAAGTCTCCCTGCTTTGTGATCCCCCACCATATCGGTTACAGACAGGGCTTCCGGGGGATTAATTGGAGCACATTTTCAGAACCACTTTCACCGGTAGTGGAAATTTTTTCATTCCACGGCGCATCTGAGCAATCAAAAGGGCCTTTTCCTTATTACCATTCGATGGGACCGCGCGATCACAAGAGTTGCGCTCAATATGGCTGGGCTCAGGGTCACATCTTCGGTGTGATCGGATCAACCGACCATCATAATGCCTTTCCGGGCAGCTATGGCGCCGGGAGGATGGGAGTCTGGGCAGATTCACTCACGCGGGATGGGATTTGGGAGGCAATCGATCAACGCAGGACCGTCGCCCTCACAGGCGACCGAATTCAAGTAATGTTCAGCCTGAACGGCCAACCGATGGGCGCGGTTTGCCCGGCTGACAAAGAGCGCGAGATTGAAATCTCCGTTGAGGGTTGCGACCGCATTGACAGCCTGGAGATTTTGCATAATAACACACTCCTTCACCGAGAATGCCCAAAATCCCCAAAATACGGCTCCTCTCGTTATCGAATCTTCCTCGAATTGGGCTGGGGAGAAACGCCCAAAGCGACCCAATGGCAGGTTGAGATCAGGGTTTCTGATGGCAAAATCCAGTCTGCAGAACCGCATTTTAGAGGTTTTAACGGCAAGGGATACCCCGAAGACGATACCTTTGCTTATTCAGAGATTGACCTGTCTCTCCCAGAAAGCATTCACCTCTCTACCCGTACACGTCCCAACCCCACGCCCCTCACGCCGGCTACGGAAGGTGTGGTTTTTGAACTTGAGGGGAACCAAACCACCCGCATTGAAGCGAGTATCAATGGAAAGACATATTCCTGCAGCCTGGGAGAATTGATTGCGGGCACACAAACCCATTATTTGGGTGGCTTTGTTTCACCGGCGGTGTGTTTTCACCAGGCTGTCCCCCAATCTGAATATCGAATGCACATCCATCTCGCCCATACATCACCTGCCAAAAAGCGTGATTGGTATTATGTGCGGGTCCGTCAGGAGAATGGGCAAATGGCCTGGAGCTCGCCTATTTGGGTTGAGAAGTCACCCTGACCAACCTTCCATTCCATCAGCCCAGATATTACTTCCTGGGGTATTGGCCTACCTTTCTGCTGCTGCCTGATTGTTTCAATTAATGCATATTCCGGAGGCATTCTTCCCAGAATAATTGCAAACTCAAGAAATGATCCTGTGATTGGCAAAAATCAAATTCAATATATGCAGGGTGTTGAAAATCGGTTCTTTTGAATATCCTTCAAAGCATCTCTCTTGATAGGCTCTTTAAAAGTAGATTAGTAGGGGAGAAATTCTTCAAAGGAAGGTTACCTTCCTAGAGACGATCCGCCGGGTCGTCTCTACGGCGGATAAATTGAATTAATTTTCATTTTAGAAGAATATTGATTTTGAATCAATTGGAATGACTTGATGAAAGTAATTGAATACCTTCAATTACTATTCTCTGCTTTGGTGCTTTTCAGCATACCTTGTTTTTCAACAGCCTCATCAAAGCCCTTGTCAGTCCAGGAAACCTCTGATCTCCCCGACGTCCCCTTCGGCGAGAGCGGAAAGCTGGGAAGAGACACCATCGATTACCCTTCGGATAAAAAGAATTTCAAGCATACCTTTTCTTGGTGATCTTGCGATTGCTCTGAAAATCTGCCCATTATTCTAGAAAAAGTTTAGGTATAATAACATTACTAAACTTTTCAGAAATGGAGGAACACTTATCATGTCTAGTGTAACGTATAAAAATGTTACCAAGAAATTTGGTGACGTTGTCGCGCTTGATGACGTCACCATCGAAGTTGAGGACAAGGAATTTCTTGTGCTCGTTGGCCCCTCGGGTTGTGGGAAAACAACCGCGCTGCGCTGCCTGGCAGGCCTCGAAGAAGTTACAGACGGTGAGGTGATGATCGCTGGCGAAGTCGTCAATGATATTGCCCCCAAAGACCGCGACATCGCCATGGTCTTCCAGAGCTACGCCCTTTACCCCCACATGTCAGTCTTTGATAACATGGCCTTCGGACTCAAGCTGCGCAAAGTGCCTAAGGATGACATACGAAGCCGAGTGGAAGATGCAGCGGAAATCCTGGGTATTCGATCGCTCCTCGATCGAAAACCAAGAGAACTCTCAGGCGGCCAGCGTCAGCGCGTGGCCGTCGGCCGGGCCATTGTGCGCGAGCCGAAAGTGTTCCTCTTCGATGAACCGCTCTCAAACCTGGATGCGAAACTGCGCGTCCAAACCCGTGCCCAGATCAGCAAATTGCACCAGCGTTTGCAGACCACCTTTATTTATGTGACCCACGACCAAACCGAGGCAATGACCATGGCCACCCGGATCGCGGTTCTGAACAAAGGCGTCCTGCAGCAAATGGACACCCCCCAACAGCTGTATGACTATCCGGCAAACCTGTTTGTGGCAGGCTTCATTGGATCTCCGTCAATGAATTTCTTTGACGGCAAGATCGTCAATGAGGATAAGGCCTTATTTGTAGATCTCAACAGCTTCCGCGTGAAAATACCTGAAGACCGGCAGGAAACCTATGAAGAATTAGTGGATAAAGATGTCATCTTTGGGATCCGCCCAGAAGACATCCACAATCCAGAATATGCTCCGCCGTCAATTATTGCTGAATCGGTAGACGCTGAAGTCGATGTGACAGAGCTAATGGGAAACGAGATCTTCCTGTACCTGCTCAACGGCGATCATAACTTCGTGGCTCGGGTTGATCCCCGCACCCGGGTGGAAATGGGCGATAAAATCCAGGTTGCCTTCAATATGGACAATATGCACATTTTTGACGCTACCGAAAACCCGGACAATCCAGTTGCCGTCCGCTGAAATGTACTGAATTTTTCAAGTGAGAGGGCGATCCCGAGAAGGATCGCCTTTTGATTTGCTCAATGGTCAATGTCAAACAATTTTCCTGGTTTTATGTCTTCTGCCCAACAGCAGGATCAATCCAGCTAAAATTGAACTCAACAAGCCAACGAATATAAATGCATCCCGCCAGAATCGCATGGGGAATAACCGAATCAGGGTATCTGATGTGAAAAACTGCCAGGTACCACTCTCAAAGAAGATCTGGTGGAACCAGGTGAACAACTGGTTGAAACTCAACGCCACAAACAGCAGGATGGCAAATATCAACCCGATCAAGGCCCAGGCGCCGCGCTGGTAAGCGGCCAAAACCGCCGCCCTGGGGCCCTTGCGATCCGCAAAAAAGGTGGCCATCAATAAAGCTACCATGCAGAAAGCTAAGGCAATGCGCATACCCGTAACCACCTGTTTCACATCTACCATATGGCTTAATTCACGTTCATTGAAAACTGGTTCACCATCATCAAATCTCAGTGATGAGAGAAAAGTGATTTCTTCAGTATTGACCAAATAATTAATGGCTGGGGCTGACCAGCGCAGACGATCTTCCAGGGTGAAGCCATAAGGGTCTTCCGGGAAACCTGGCAGCTGATATTCCACACGGGCGAACACAGGCGAGATCATCAAGCGGATCGACATCATCAATATAATTGGGGGGATCAATACTGTGATCACCCATCCCAGAATGGTCTTCAAGGTAATTTTCGATTTCATTGTAGTTCCTCTGTTCCACCAGCCAGGATAAAATCAACCACCATCTTGTTGGTCAGCCATTCGATCGGGGCCCGATCATCGGTAAAAACCCTGGTCTGGACCGGGGAGGGCTGCCTGTGATTGATCGTCAGGGCCATTGTCTCCAACAAAAGCGGCTCAGCTTCTAAAGCCGCCAGATGGCTGTAATTTGCATAAAAATTTTCCCAGCTGCCAGGCGCCTTGGTTGCAAATAATATGGTGTTGAAAGAACCTGGCAGATCCATAACAAACAACGTAGGAAATACTTCACCGATAGTGGTTCCCAGATCGTTAACCAACGTCCTATCCAGGGGGCTGCGCCCGATATTGATGGTCATCACCCCATCATCAGTCAGGTGATCGCGAACCATGCTGAAGAACTCAACCGTGGTCATATGCCAGGGGATATAAGGCGGGCGATAAGCATCTACGCTGATAATATCGTAGCGTTCGTCCGAATGCGCCAGCCCCCAGCGACCATCCTGGACAAAAATATCCAGGTTGGGCTGGTCCATTTCAAAATAATGCTTCCCGACCTCCACAATTTTCGGATCAATTTCAAAGCCATCGATGTTTAGATCCGCATAAACGGCATTCGCCTGCCTGGCAGTGGTCCCCGCTGCCAAGCCCAGGATGGCTATCTTTTCCACAGATTCAATTCGATGAGGGGCGGCGTTGAAAAACGGCGCAACCAAAACCTGAGACCAAGGGCCCTGGTAATTAAGCTTCGTGGGATGATAAACCGAATGCATCCCCTGACCATCATTCAAACGCAGGTAGCGGTATGAATCCTGTTCGATGACCTGGATATAGTTGTAAGATGATTCCGTTTCAAAAACCATGTTCTGTGTAGCCTTATCGGCGCCCCTGGCTCCGAAAGCCCACAACAAAACCAAGACCAACGGCATCCAGGCATAGCCCAGCCAGGCCTTCCCACCCACATAAACAAAAAAGCCCAGGAACCCAATGAGCATCAACAGGCTGCTGAAAAATAAAAAGGTCCGATAAGTGCCAATGAGGGGCACAAGCACCAGTACAGGCAAAAAGGTGCCGATAAAGGCGCCTAAAGTAGAAGTGGCGGATAATCGTCCGGCGGTTCTCCCGGCAGCATTGGCATCTTTCAATGCCAGCTTGAGCGCAAAGGGCGACACCATCCCCACCAAAGTGACCGGGATGACAAACAAAATCAGAATGGTAATAAAGGATCCGGCCAATATACCAACTTGCAGCCGGTCGAAAGCATTGGCAGTCATCCGTAAAATGGGACGCGAAACCATTGGAACCAGGCCCACACTCAGGCTAGCCCACATTAAGATACGGTAAAAATACCGATAATTGGGATGTTTATCCGCCAGCTGTCCACCCCACCAATAACCCAGGGTCAGGTAAATCAAGATCAACCCAATTACGCTGGCCCAAACCAGGTTGCTGCTGCCATAAATATTTCCGATCAGCCGAGACGCCGACAGTTCTACGGCCAGAGCAGTCATTCCCGAGAAAAAAACAGTGATATACAGGTAAATTTTCTTCAAAAACAGCCTCCGCGAATTTTTTGCGCTGCGTCCATTATAATTCCTCTTGCTGGTTGTTTGAATGAGGTTAGTTTACTCGATATTTTGATTTGCAATGAGGTTATATGCCTATACGAAAGAAAATGGTTGATTATGACGCCGTCGCTGCGGGTTACAACCGGCGCTATCAGCAAGATCCCCACCAGGGCGTCCAGAAAGCCCTCAGACGGATTCTAAGCGAATTATCGCCCTCTTGGGTACTCGAAATAGGCTGCGGCACCTGCCATTGGCTGGCGCAACTGAGCGCTGCAGGCGAGCTTGGCCTGGTTGGTATTGATAGGTCTCATAAAATGTTAGCCCAGGCCGATCCAGCCTACCCACTTAAGCTCTGCCAGGGAACCGCAGAATCGGTCCCATTAAGAAGTGAAGCCTTCGACAGCATCTACTGTGTGAATGCCATCCATCACTTTGCCAATCCAAAAGACTTTATCTTCCAAGCAAACCGGCTGCTCAGGCCAGGTGGAACCCTGGCAATCATCGGCATGAACCCCAGAGACCCTAGAAACCAATGGTACCTGTATGATTTTTTTGAGGGGACTCTGGCCGCCGACCTGGGGCGTTTTCCGGATTGGTCCCAGGTGAAAGGTTGGCTGCACGATCACGGTTTCGCAAATCTCCACCTGGAAGATGTTGAATGTATCCATGCGCCTAAGTCGCGGGAGACTGTGTTGTTGGATCCTTTCCTGAGAAAAAATGGCTGTTCTCAGCTGGCGCTTCTTTCACAAAGAGAATACATGCTGGGACTTGAGAAATTAAAGGCTCATGTTAGAAAAACAGCCAAACCAGGGTATCAATACGAGAACCATATCGTCCTTTCTATGCTTCTCGCGCACAAGCCGTCAACCTGATCCGAAACCCAGTCTCACGAAGACCATTAAAAACATCAAGCCCGGGGGTAAACCGGGCTTTCAGGCTGGGGGTGAAGGATTCGAACCTCCATAAACAGATTCAGAGTCTGCTGTCCTGCCGTTAGACGAACCCCCACTATTAAACTGGGCTATATTTTACCAAATGGCCCCCAAACAATCAAGGGCAAACTGC